>NZ_CP034145.1:314723-629446 GCF_003856835.1 Haloplanus aerogenes | reverse complement strand
TTCCTCCTCCTCGGCGTCGGCGGTCCTCTCCTGCTCTACTGGCTGGTCCGCGCCGAACACGAGAACCGCGAGGTGATGGATCGGGACGCGGCCGAACGCGCCGCGCGGCGTGACACCGACGACCGCGACCGCCGCTGACGGCCGGGACGTATCTTACCCGAACATATTCGACAGTTCGTCGCGTCGGCCGCAGAGAGTATTTATACCACCCGAACCGGTTCGGGGATTCGCTGCGTCGTTGCCGACCCCCGAGAACCGTCGAGCGTGGCTTGTCTATCCCCCCCAGACGCCTACTCGTTATGACGAACCAAGTTGGCGCACCCGGAACGAATCTCTCGCGGCGGCAGTTCATGAAGGCGACCGGTACGGCGGGTATGCTCGGCCTCGCGGGCTGTGCCGCCCCGACCAACACGGACCCCTCGCGTGCGGCGGCGGCGACGGCGGCCCAGCAGTCGGGATCGGCGGCATCGCTCCCGCAGGCGGCCAAGCCGCAGGTGGTCGACGTGACCGACCAAGGCAACCAGGTGACGCTCCGTGCAGTCACCTCGACGCTCCCCGTCCACCCCGGCGACTCGATGGGCGGGCCCGTCGAGTTGCCGCGGGTCTGGGCGTGGCAGGCCGACGACCGCGCCCCCAGCGTACCCGGTCCCATCATCCGGACGACGGAAGGCGAGGATATCGAGGTGACCCTCGACAACACCGACGCCGACATGCCCCACACCGTCCACTTCCACGGCGTCCGCAAGACGTGGGAGAACGACGGCGTCCCGACGACGACGGGCATCACCGTGATGCCCGGCGAGAAACACACCTACGAGATTCCCGCGAACGTGCCCGGCACCCACCTCTATCACTGTCACTACCAGACCCACCGCCACATCGACATGGGGATGTACGGCATCTTCCGGGTCGATCCGAAGGGGTACGAGCCGGCCGATCAGGAACTGTTCATGACCGTCAAGGACTGGGACTCCCGGCTCAACCGGCAGATGGCGGGCGAGTCGGTGAGCTACAGCCCCCGTAACCGCCAGCCCGACGTGTTCACCATCAACGGTCGGGCGGCGCCGCGGACCCTGCATCCCGAGGACGGGTCGCCAGTGCTCGTCTCGCAGGGCGATACCGTCCGCATCCACTTCGCCAACAACGGCTACATGAACCACCCGATCCACACCCACAATCACCGGTTCCGGGTGGTCGAGAAGGACGGATCGAAGATTCCCGAGGCCGCCCAGTACGAGGAGGACATCCTCGATCTGGCGCCAGCGGAGCGCAAGACCATTGAGTTCGAGGCGGACGCCGACCCCGGCATCTACCTCATGCACTGTCACAAGGTGAGCCACGCGATGAACGGCAACTCCTACCCCGGCGGGATGGTCGGTGCCATCGTCTACGAGTCGGTGATGGACACCGACATCTTCGGGCAGTTGATGGAGTACGCGGGGTACGAGCCGTAAAGACAGGACATTCATGCCCGTGGAAGCCGACCGCCCCAGCATGGAGCGGACGCCCACGGGAACGCCGGTGGGGGTGGACGATCCCTACGACCACGCCGACCGCTGTGACCACCTCACCTCCGACGGTCGGTGTCGGTTCGCGCTCGAACGCGCCGGCGACAGCGAGGGATCGGAGATCCCTCTGGAAGCCGGCGAAGCCGGCGACAGCGGGGGACGACGTCCCCCGAGCAGCGAGGGACACAGTCCCTCGGGCAGTCGGCCGGAGGCCGACGACAGCCGGCCGTCGGCCGGCGACGACCCCGAATTCGCGGCCGCGCGTCGCGCCGACGGCTACGACTGCGTCGTCGCCGGCGACGCCGACTGGTGCGACTGCCCGCACTACCGCTCGACGACCGACGGGCGCGAGTGTCGGCGCTGTGGACTGGCGGAGGTCCGGATGGCTCACGAGGACGCGCGGCCGTTGCTGGAAGAACATCACCTGTCATACGGTTGCGGTGGGGAGGGAGGCGACGGCGACCCCGCCCACGAGATCACCGTCTCGCTCTGTCGCTGGTGTCACGCGAAGGTCCACGCGGGGTGGGCGCGCATCGACGACGACGTGAACCCCGACGCGGAGGCGCTGGCGGCACGGGAGGAGCGGCGGAGCAAGGAACAGGCGGAGTTCGGGTTCCGGACGGCGGCGGAGCGGGACGGCCGCGACGACCGCTGACTCGCATTCGATCCGTTTTTACGCGCTACCGGACTACGACGCCGTAATGACTCGGATCGTCGTCGTCGACAACCACGGGCAGTTCACGCACTTGGAACACCGGGCGCTCCGGGACGCGGGCGTGGACACCGACATCGTCGACAACACGACGCCGCCGGAGGAACTGGACGTGGACGGCCTCGTGCTCTCGGGGGGGCCCGACATGGATCGGATCGGCCGCTGTGCGGAGTATCTGGAGATGGACGTGCCCGTCCTCGGCATCTGTCTCGGCATGCAGATCATGGCGACCCAACTCGACGGCGCGGTGAGCGCCGGCGACTACGGCGGCTACGCCGACGTGACGGTGCGCATCATCGACGAGGACGACCCCGTCGTGGGATCGCTCGCCCCCGAGACGCGCGTGTGGGCGAGTCACGCCGACGAGGTGACCGAACTCCCCACGGGCTTTACCCACACCGCGACGAGCGACGTGTGTGACATCGAGGCGATGAGCGATACGGACCGCGACCTCTACGGTGTCCAGTGGCACCCCGAAGTCGCCCACACCGCGGAGGGTGACGAACTGTTCGCGAACTTCATCGACTGCTGTCGGTGACGGGGGCAGTCGTCCGTCGTCGCCGGTGGGCGCCGTGACGGTCCGGCGATCCACCAGTGGAGGGAGACGACGATCACTCTGAAGGGAGGGATTTACGACGCCCCGACGCGTCGGAGCGATTGAATGACGGCGACCCAGTCGGATCTGGCCGGGCTGTCGCGGTACATCTTCACCGCCCCGAGCTGGTACGCCAGCCTCGGGTTCGCGCTCGCCATCGCAGCCATGGCCGGCATCGCCGCCTTCGACTCCGGCAGCACCGACCCGACGTGGCGTAATCTGCTCATTCTCGGGCGGGACGCGTGGCAAGGTATCTTCTTCATCGGCCTGCCGACCGTCATCGCGTCGGTCGGAACGACCGGCGTCGACCACTTCGTCGGCGGGAAACTCACACCCAACCGCTCCTCGCTGTTGGCGCTGCTCTGTGAACTCATCCTCGTCGCCATCGTCATCGGGGCGGGCATCATCGCCCTGCTCACCCCCCTCGGTCAGACGTTCGTCTACGACGCGCTAGTGATCGCGCTCGCCTCCATCTTCGCCTTCCGCCTGCTGGTCGTCATGGCGGTGTCGCAGTCCTCGCTTCTCATCGCCGCGGTGCCCGCCAGCCTCCAGACCCTTGTTTCGGCCATCTTCCTCTTCATCTACAGCGGGACCGTCCGCTACCTCGAACTCGGCGGCCCGCTCGTCGACGCCTACCTGATGCCCTACCTCTCGCGGGCGTCGGAAGCGCCGCCGGAACTCTGGATCATCGACGCCAACCACTTCCAACTGCTCGCCGTCACCTGCGTCGTCTACGCCGCCGCCGTCTACGCGTTCATCCGCGTTATCGACCGCCCGTGGCAGCGCAGTCTCGGCGTCTCCGTCCTCGACTTCATCCGTGGGTTCATCGGCCACGTCGCCGAAGGATCACGGGAGTTGGAGGACTTCTTCGAGAAACTGGGCGAGGAGGCCGTCGTCCCGGTGACGGTCCTCGCCTTCCAGCGCCCCGACGGCACGCAGAAGGCACGGTTCGTCCTGCCGATGATCCACCCCGGTCCGATGGGCGAAATCGGCGGCGGCAACTTCCCCGTCCGCGTCGCGGAACACACCGACGGCCTCGTCTTTCCACCGCACGCCACCGCCGGCCACGACTTCAACCTCGTCACCGAGCGCGAAGTCGACTCCATCCTGGACGCCATCGACGCCGCGCAGGCGAAACTCACGTACGCCGACGAGGCGACCCGGAGCGTTCGCACGCGGGCGGGCGAGGCGTCGATGCTCGGACAGGGGTTCGGTGACGACGCGCTCCTCGTCGCCACCTACGCGCCCGGCTTCGCGGACGACGTGGAGTACGGCGTCGGCCTCTCGGCGGCCGCGGAAGCCCGGACGGTCGGCCTCGACGACGTCCTCCTCGTCGACGCCCACAACTCCAACAACGGGCTGGAGGGCGAGGATCTGGGTCACGTCACGCCCGGTAGCCAGCGCGCGTTCGACATGATCACCGCCGCGAAGCGGGCGGGACAGCGGTTGCGCGAGGCGCCGACCGGCCCGCTCCAGCTCGGCGTCGCGTGGGAGCGGACCGAGTGGGACGCGCTCGACGGCATCGGCCCGCTCGGCATCCGCGTCGCTGTCGTCGAAGTCGACGGCCAGCACACGGCGTACGTCCTCGTCGACGGGAACAACATGGTGCCCGGTCTACGGGGTCGAGTCGTCGACGCCGTGACGGCCCGTGGCCCCATCGACGTGGCCGAGGTGATGACGACCGACACGCACATCGTCAACACCGTCGAGGCGGACAACCAAGTGGGCGCGGCCATCGACCACGACGAGTTCGTCGCGACGGTCGAGCGACTGGTCGACGCCGCGGCTGACGACCTCGAACCCGTCTCGGCGGGGCTGGCGACCGAACGCGCGAGGGTGACGGTGTTCGGCAACGACCGCACGGAGACGCTCGCCAGCCACGCGAACGCCGTCGTCTCGATGGGTGGAGCGCTCGCCGCCGTCATCATCCTCGGCGCGATGGCGGTCAGCGTCCTCATCTTTTTCCTGACGTGAGGAACACGTCAACGATCCGACTGCCCGAAAGCAGAAATAGCCGGACAGCCTACCCCCGAACGTGCTCCTGGTGCTCTGTGTGGACCTGGACGACGACCTCGGCCGCAAGACCGGCATCGCCACGCCGGTCGTCGGCCGCGACGCCGTGAGGGACGCCGCCGTCGCCCTCGCCACCGCGGACCCCGAGGACTCCGACGTGAACGTCATGTTCCAAGGGATACACGTCTGCGACGACCTCCGCCGCACCGAGGACGAGGAAGTGGAGGTGGCGGCAGTCACGGGGTTACAGGGAAGCGAGGTGCGGGCAACCCGGGAGGTGGGCGACGAGGTGGATACGGTGCTGGCGGGTCTCTCTACCGGCGAATCCGTGCGCGCCATCGTCATCACCGACGGCGCGCAGGACGAGTCCGTCCTCCCCGTGATTCGCTCACGGATGCCCGTCGACAGCGTCCGCCGGGTCGTCGTCCGGCAGGCACAGAACCTGGAGTCGATGTACTACACGATGAAGCAGGTGCTCGCGGACCCGGAAACGCGGGGGACCTTGCTCGTTCCGCTCGGTATCCTCCTGCTCATCTACCCCTTCGTCACCATCGCCACGTTCTTCGACGTGCCGGGCGCGGCCGTCCTCGGCCTCATCTCCGCACTCCTCGGTCTCTACACGCTGTTCCGGGGACTCGGCCTCGAATCGGCGGTCGACGAGGCCGCCGAACGGGTGCGCAACCTGCTCTACGCCGGCCGGGTGACCATCATCACGTACGTCGTCGCCGCGGCGTTGCTGATCGTCGGCGGCGCGGAGGGGGTGGAGACGCTCCGGACCGTCGACGCCGGCATTCCCGGTGACCCCTCCGCCGTGACAGTGCTGGCAGCGCTCGTCAACGGCGCTATCCGCTGGTTCGCCGCCGCCGGCATCACCAGCAGTCTGGGGCAGGTGACCGACGAGTGTCTGTCCGACGAGTTCAGGTGGCGCTACCTGAACGCGCCCTTCTACGTCGTCGCCATCGCCATCGTCCTCTACGCCGTCTCGGGCTTCCTGCTCCCGCCGGTGCCGGGCGTGACGACGCTCACCCTCACCGACCTCGCGGTAGCGCTCACCGTCGGGACGTTGCTCGGCGTGTTGAGCACGCTCACCTTCGCCATCGCGGAGTCGCGGTATCCGTCGGGGGCCGATCCGACAGAGGTGTAGACGGCGACGTCCCGCCTACCGTTCCCGCACCACGACGAACTCCGCGAGGTCCTGCAGATACTCGACGGCGTCCACGTCCTTCGTCTCCGCCGTGGAGAGCGCCGCGAGCGCGCGGTCCGACGCGCGCTGAGCCCGGGCGTTGGCCTCGTCCGGCGAGAGATCCGTCACCTGCACCAGCGAGGGGCGGTCCATCTCCGCGTCCTGTCCCGTCGGCTTGCCGAGGTCCGCGGCGTCGGCGGTGGCGTCCAACACGTCGTCGCGAATCTGGAAGGCGACGCCGACGCGTTCGGCGTAGTCACCCAGCGCCTCGACGGTGAAGGCGTCGGCGCCGCCGGCCACTGCGCCGAGTTCCGCCGCCGCGCGGAAGAGCACGCCCGTCTTCCGGCGCGCGAGTTCCATGTACTCCGCCTCCGTCTCGGGGCGGGCGACCAGTTCCGTCGCCTCGCCCTCGCCGAGTTCCACCATCGCCTCCGCGACGATGCGCATCGCGCGTTCGTTCTCCGAAAAGAGGGCAAAGGCCTCGCCGAGGAGGCCGTCGCTGGCAAGAATCGCCGGACCGTAGCCGAATTCGGCCCACGCGCTCGGCGTGCCGCGACGGACCGCGGAGCGGTCGATGATGTCGTCGATCACCAGCGACGCGTTGTGGACGAGTTCGATCCCGACTGCGAAATCCACGGCGTCGTCCGGCGCCCCGCCGACCGCCTCACACGTGAGTACCGTCACCGCCGGGCGGACCCGCTTGCCCCCCGACAGCGCGACGTGATCCATCTCCGCCGCGAGTTCCGGCGGTTCGACCGCCTCGACGATCGACTCCAGCCGGTCGTTCACCAGCCCCACGCGGCGATCCAGATACTCCATCGACCGGGGCAAAGGGCGGGCGGGGCAAGTACGTGACGCTATAGTAGCGTGTGAAACTGTCCCCACACCCGGTTCCGCGGCCGGGTGTGCGATGACGTTCGACCGCTACGATTCGAATCGCTCGATCAGTTCGGGAACGACCTCGAACAGGTCGTCGACGATGCCGTAGTCCGCGATGTCGAAGATGGGCGCGTCCGGATCGGTGTTGACCGCGATGATCGTGTCCGCGCCCTTCATGCCCGCGACGTGCTGGACCGCCCCCGAGATGCCGAGCGCGAGGTACACTTTCGGCGTGACGACTTTCCCCGACTGCCCGACCTGTCGGTTCTTGGGCAGCCAGCCGTTGTCGACGATAGGTCGCGACGCCGCGAGCGTCGCGTCCAGCGCATCGGCCAACTCCTCGACCAGTTCGAGATTCTCCTCCTCCTCGATGCCCCGGCCGACCGAGACGATGAACTCCGCCTCGCTGATGTCCACGTCGCCGGCCCCGACTTCCTCGAACCCGCGGACGGTCGAGCGGATCGACGACTCGTCGATATCGACCTCGAACGCTTCGATGGCGGCCTCACCGACGCCCTCAGCGGCCGGCCACTCGCCGCCGCGGACCGTCAGCGCGACCGGCCCCTCGTCCACCGCGACCGCCGTCTCGACCTTCGACCCGTACATCTCCCGGGTCACGGTCAGGCCGTCGTCGTAGTCGAGGGCGACGGCGTCGGTGACCAGCGGGAGGGACAGGCGCGTCGCGACCGCGGGGGCGTAGTCCAGCCCGTTGACGCTGTTCGGCATCACAACCGCGCTGGGGTCGAGTGCCTCGAACAGCGCCGTCACCGCGGCGACGGTCACGTCGTGGTTGAACTCCGACCCCTCTGCGACGGTGTGGATGGCGTCGACGCCCTCGCAGTCGAGTTTGTCCGCGAACCGATCCACGTTGCCGCCGACGACGGCGGCGTGCAGGTCGCCGTCGAGCGCGTCGGCCAGTTCTCGACCCGCCGTGAGGAGTTCGTACGACACCGGCCGGAGTTCGCCGCGGCGGTGATCCGCGACGGCGAGGACGTCGCTCATTCGGCACCCACCCCCGCGTCCCGCAGGACCGTCTCTAACTCCGCGGCCGTCTCGCCGGGGTCACCCTCGAAGATGGTGGCGTCGGATTCGGTCTCGGGTTTCGCCAACCTCGTGAGCGTCAGGGCGTCGTCGACGACCGCCGGATCGAGGTCGAGATCGGCGAGCGAGTGGACGGCGAGTTCCTTGCGCTGAGCCTGCCGGATACCGCGCAGGCTGGCGTACCGGGGCTCGTTGATGCCGGTCTGAATCGTCAGCACGGCGGGCAGGTCGACCGTCGTGAGTTCCTCGACGCCGCCTTCGAGTTCGCGCCGAACCGAGGCTTCCCCCTCACCGAGTTCGAGGTCGTTCACGACCGCGGCCCATCCCATATCCAGCAGGTCGGCGAGGGCGACGCCGGTCGCGCCGAAGCCGTCGTCGGCCGCCTGCACGCCCGAGAGGACGAGGTCGGGGTCCTCCCGTTCCGCGACGGCGGCGATGATTCGGGCGGTCGTGGTCGGATCGAGTACGTCCGCCTCGGCCAGTGCGTCGTCCCAGACGCGGACCGCGCGGTCGACGCCTTTCGCCAGCGCCATGCGGATCGTCTCCTCGCTTCGCTCGGGGCCGAGGGTGACGGCGACGACCTCTACCTCCTCGTCGCGGTCCTCGGCGATGCGGACCGCCGCCTCGATGGCGTAGTCGTCCCACTCGTTGAGGTCGTACTCGAGATACGTCTCGGGGATTTCGAGCCCCTCGATCTCGAAGTCGTCGGCGACTGCGGCGACCTCCTTGACGGTCACGAGAATCTTCATGGCCTCACGTTCCCCCGGCCGGGAGTAAACGTTTTCCGAAGCGAGTCAGGGCTCCTCGTCGGGCAGGGAGATGAGGTTCTCGCGCCCGAGCCGGAGTTTTTCTACTCTCCCTTCGTCGGCCATCGTCGACAGCAACTGGGACACCTTGGCGTCGGACCACCCGGTCTCCTGAACGATCTTGGCCTGCTTCATCCGGCCGCCGTTCTGGTCGAGGAGGTGTTCGACCCGCTCCTCGTCCGACAGGAGGGTCGGGTCGATGCCGCCCGCCTCGTCGGCTTCGTCGGGGGCCGTCTCGTCGCTCTCGGCCGCATCCGTACCGGTTGCCGACTCGGCCGCCCCATCTGGCGGGCCATCAGCCTCGGCCCCTCCCTCGTCCGACGTGGCCGTGTCCCCGGGCGGGCCGGACTCCGAGGGAGAGGTCGTCGGTCGACGCCAGGGAACGTACGCGACGACCGCGACGATGGCGAGCGCCACGAGGAGTACCCCGGCGATCAGCGACCACGGTGGTCCGGGGTCCGGCTCCGGTTCCTCGACGGCCGTCTGCTGGTAGGAGATGGTGAGCGGGTCCCGGAAGGTGTGCGGCCCCTGAATGACGACCGACCCGTTGTCGAGGCCGAATCGCGTGTCGGTCACCTGATACCCCTCTGGCGTCTCCACGACCAGTCGCTGTGATGGGCCGATAGACGCCAACCAGGTGCGGTTGTCCGGCATCAACACCGCCTCCTGAATCACGAAGCCCCCTTCGGTGTTGGTCACGAAGTTCGTCCACGTGAACGAGAGGTTGAGGACGCCGGTGCCGTTCTGCACCGTGGCGTTCCGAGTCGGGTTCCGGATCGCCATCTCCCGCCCCGTCGCACGGCTCGCCTCGTCGGCGAGCGTTCGGAAGAAGGCCAGATCGAGGCCGACATCGGTGTCGCCGGATTCGAAGTCACGGCCGTACTCGACGAAGGCGGCACGGTCGGCGGACGACGAGAGATTATACCGAACCGAGACGGTCCACCGGGCGCTCCCCTGCGGATCGGGTTCGATGTAGAGTTCCGTGACGGCTGGCTCCTCGATACGGGCGACGGGCGGACCCACGAGTGCCGGGCGCTCGGTGGCCGCCACCGGGTCCGAAGCCGAGGGAGCGATGGAGGACCCGTGGCCGGCGGCCGCCACCGCGGAGGTCGTCCCGGAGAGGAGGACGAGGAGGGCGAAGAGGAACGCGGCAATCCGCATTACTTCGTGCGTCTCGATGGGACGGGAAAACGCTTTCCATCGTCAGAGAGGCCCTGTCGCGGAGATAGCGGCCGTCAGATGCGAGACGGAGGACGAGTTTATAAGAGCCGGTGTGCCGACGTCCCGGGGTGCCGTGCCGTCGGCGTGGAGAACTGCCGGGCCCGACTTGTACAACGGACCTTATTAGTATCAGGCGGCTGTACCGCCGGGCGATGAGAGCCCTCCCCGTCATCGCGGCCGCCCTCCTCGTCTGCTCCGCCGTGGTCGGGGCGACCGGCGGCCTCCCCACGTCGGTGGTTGGCTCGGCGGCCGCGACGGCCGACGACCCCACTGGCGTCTCCTCCCCACTCCCCGAACGCGACGCACCACCCCCCGCAGCCCTCCCGCCAGCCGTCGCCCAGACCAGCGGGCAAGCAGGCCGTCAGCAGATCAACGTGCTCGACGTGCCGCCCGGATCGGTCGAGCGGTGGGGGGTAGAGGAACAGTACGTCGATCTCGGCCCCGCACTCGGGCTATCGACGAACGCGACGACCAACCGCCTCCGGACGCTCGCGATGGTCGAACGCGTCGAGGCCGCCAACACGACCGCAGATCGTCGTGATCGCCTCCGGACGGCACTGATCGACCTCGAACGGCAGGTCGACCAACTCGACGAGCGACAGACGGCCGCCGTCGCCGCGTACGGTCGCGGCGAACTCAGTGCGCGCGAACTGCTCGTCTCGCTCGTTCGTGTCAGCATCGCGGCCGAGGAACTCAACGACCGCCGGAGCCGGATCGAAGCGCTCGCCGCCGACACGCGTGGATTCGACATCAACCGGGGCCGACTGGCCTCCATCGGCAACCGCCTCTCCGCGTTCACCGGGCCGGTGCGGGCCCACGCACAGACCGTCCTCCGGGGCGAGGCCGCCCCCCACCGATTCTACATCGCGACCGGCCCCCAGAGCGTTACCGTAACGACCATCCTCGACGACACGTACATCCGCGAATCCTACCGCGGCGACCTCCGGAACGGCGAGGGTGACGCTATCGAACTCGAGGTGGCGCTCGACATCGTATCGTCGAGCTATCCGGTCATCTGGAACACGACACGCGAACAGACGCAGGTGTTCGGCGGCGGCGAGACCTACCCCGTCCGCATCGCCCACAGTCGCGGCGACCTGACGGCCTTCGTCGACAGCAACGCGCGCGTCGTCTACGCCGAACACCAGCGCCGCCCGCTCGCCTCGATGGTCGCGGATCAGCGGGTCGAGCGGGCCGGCGAGAACATCCGGGTCGTGGTGAACCAGACGTATCCCGGCGGCCCCTCACAGATCCGCGTCGTCGACGACGAGGGCGAACCGGTCGACGCCGCCATCTCGCTGGCCGTCGAGACGGGGACGCCGAGACAACTCGGCACGACGGGCGACGACGGCGTCCTCTGGACGCTCTCGCCGTACCGCCAGTACACCGTCACCGTCGATGGGCGTGGCGAGTCCGTCGACGTCGTCGTCGATCCGGGGGCGCCGCCGCGGGTGAAGGCGCAGGCCGAGACGGGAGACACTGGCGGCGAGAACGGCAACGAGACGGCGACGAACGGAACGGCGACGCCGAACGGCACTGTCACGCCGACCCCGACCCCGACGAGCGCCGCACTCGCCGACGTTTATCACCGATAGGGCGCCACCGCGCCCATGGCCGACCGTGACCGTGCAGTCACCACGGGACCGCCCGTCGCCGCCGTGGTCGTTCTCGTCCTCGGCACCACCGTCGCGGCCGTCGGCCTCGGCGCGCTTCCCACGGCGCCGGTCACCGCCGGCGTGACTCTCGCGGTCGACGGGGACCGACTCGTTCTCGCACACCGGGCAGGTGATCCGCTGGACGTGCGCCGCCTCGACGTGGTCGTCCGCGTCGACGGCGACCCCCTCCGTCACCAACCCCCAGTCCCATTCTTCGCCGCGCGGGGGTTCCGGTCGGGGCCGACCGGACCGTTCAACCCCGCCACCGAGCCGACGTGGAACGTCGGCGAACGGGCGTCACTCCAGGTCGCGTCGACCAACTATCCGCCGCTCGTGGCTGGCGCTCGCGTGACGGTCGAACTCCGGTACGGCGGGCGGCGGCTGGTGACGCTGTCGGCCACCGTGTAGCTATCGTAACGATCGAACGTCGTCAGTTTCGCTACGCTACTCGGGCAGCGTCGCCAGCGTCGTGATCGCGATCTCGGGGTTGTAGGACGGGCCCATCGTCACGTGCGTGATGTCCTCGAAGCCGGCCTCGGCGAACATGCGGTCGGCCTCCTCCTCGTCGTAAAAGAGCATGATGGCGTCGGCGAGCCGCTGGAACACCGAACTGCGTGGGTAGTTGGGGCCGACGACGAGCACCGAGCCGCCGGGTTTCACGACCCGTCGGAACTCCGCGAGCGCGTCGACCGGGTTGGGCCAGTACTCGATCGAACCCGAGGACCAGACGGCGTCGAAGCTGTCGTCCGCGAAGGGCAGGCGCTCGGCGTCGCCGCGGTAGAAGTTCACCCGGTCCGTCCGACCGAACTTCTCGAACGCCTTCTCCATCTGGTGGATGCTCTGGTCGAGGCCGTGGACGTCGTCGGTGTACTGGAGGAGACCCTCGGTGCCGAAGCCGGTGCCACAGCCCACGTCGAGCACCCGGTCGTCGGGGGCGAGATCGAGGATTTCGAGCGCCTCCGCGCGCATCTCCTCGTTCCAGATGAACGGGTTGACCTGGTCGTACACCTTCGAGAGATACTTGTAGAACAGCCGCGCCCGAGATTTGTCTTCGAGAATGCCCATTTAAACCCCGGTTGGGATTGGATCGGCATAACGGTGGGGATTCGTGGGCGGGGCGCCCGTGGATTCGGAGAAGTTCAGACGCCGGCGCGTTCCAGCGCGTCCTCGATGGCCGGGCGCTGGGTGACGCCCACGAACTGTTCGACGACGCCGTCGTCGTTCTCGACGACGACCGTCGGGAGGGACTGCACCTGGTACGCGTTGGCGGTGTCCTGATCCTGTTCGACGTCGATCTTCTCGAACTCGACGTTCCCGTAATCCGCGACCAGCTCCTCGAGAATCGGCTCCTGTGCGTCGCACGGTCCACACCAGTCGGCGTAGAAATCGAGCAGTCGAACGGTCATGATCCGTCCCGCGGTACCGGTGGCACCCGGATAAGCGTTTGCCCTTCGGCGAATCGCCATCGGACGAGCTTATAAGTTAACGGGTGCCTATCGCCGGATTACCGTCTCCATAATAATACCGGGGCGTGCCGACCGTCCGGCTGTATGTGCCCGACAACCACACACGTCATCTCGCGTAGCGATGGGCACGGCGAAACGACGGGAAACGGGGGGAGGAAACGGCTCCCATGACCGACGACATCAGCGTCCTGCTGGTGGACGACGAGACGGTCACGACGCCGATCCGCGAGTCCATCCGTCACCACCACGACGACATCGTCGTTCGGCTCGCGGACGGCGCCGACGACGCGCTGTCTCGTCTCGAAACCGACGATATCGACTGTGTGGTCTGCGAGTACGGACTGGAGGCGAGCGGCCGGGATCTGCTCGACGCCATCCGCGAACGCTGGCCGACGCTACCGGTCGTCCTCTTTACCGACCGGGGAAGTGAGGCGATCGCGAGCGACGCGATCACCGATGGAGCGACCGACTACCTCCGAAAGCGGAGGGAAACACCCCAGCACCGGGAACTAACCGACTGCATTCGAACCGTCGTGGCCAGATGTCGGGCGGAGGCAGGGGCCCAGAGAGCGTCACACCGGGACGACACCCAGTTCGAACTGCTGGTCGACGCCGTCGAGAACTACGCGATTTTCCTGCTCGACGAGACCGGCCACGTCCGGACGTGGAATCCGGGGGCGGAGACGATCAAAGGGTACACGCGCGACGAGATCATCGGCGAACACGTTTCGATCTTCTACACCGACGCGGACGTGGACGCCGGCGTACCCGAGCGGAACCTCCGCGAGGCGGCCGCCGGGGGGCGGGTCCGTGACGAGGGCTGGCGGGTTCACAAGGACGGCTCGATGTTCCGGGCCGACGTGACCATCGTGGCCCTCTACGACGATGGCGACGTGACGGGGTACGCCAAGATCACACGCGACGAGACCCCGCGCCATCGAGAACAGATCCTCCTCGAACAGAACCAGCAGTTGAAAGAACACATCGCGGGCCTCGCACACGACCTGCGCAATCCGCTCACCGTCGCGCGCGGAAACGTCGAAATGGCGCTGGAAACCGGCGACTACTCGGGGCTCGACGCGTCCAAGCGGGGACTCGATCGAATGGAGGAGCTACTGGACTCCATCGTGTCGCTGGCACAGGAAGACGACGAAACTGTGGAACCCGAACCGATCGACCTCCGGGACGTGGCCGAGGAGGCG
The DNA here is from genome assembly GCF_003856835.1 of Haloplanus aerogenes. Lineage (NCBI taxonomy): Archaea > Methanobacteriati > Methanobacteriota > Halobacteria > Halobacteriales > Haloferacaceae > Haloplanus > Haloplanus aerogenes. The sequence goes on along the minus strand of NZ_CP034145.1, from coordinate 615,165 downwards.
TGGAGCGTCGTCCCGACCGGGAGCGCCACACTGCGAATCGAGGAGAACGCGATGATCGTGGCGGATCGGGGGAAACTCCAGCAACTGTTCGAAAACCTGTTCAAAAACGCGGTCGATCACGGCGGTCCCACGCCGACCGTCAGGGTCGGCCGGTTCGACGGCGGATTCTACGTCGAAGACGACGGACCGGGAATCCCGACCACGGAACGAACGTCGATATTCGAGATGGGACACTCGACCGACCCCGACGGCACGGGTGTCGGACTGGCGATCTGTGAACGGATCGCCGAGGCACACGGGTGGGATATTGGCGTCGAGACCGCGTTCGCCGGGGGAGCGCGCTTCGAGGTGTCGGGGACCGCGACGGCGTAACGCGTCGGCCGACGGACGACGAGCGGAGATGCGAGCCGAAACGCTTAGGCGAGGGAAGTCCTCACTCCTACACATGAGTGGGAGCCAGAGCGGCGGCCTGATGTCGAGTGCGGGCCTCGTTCGCTACTTCGACGCCGAGGACCGTAACGCCATCCGGATCGACCCCAAGACCGTGGTCGCGTTCGGCGTTCTCTTCGGCGTCCTCGTGCAGATTCTGAACGTCGTCTCGCTGTAAATGTCGGCGGGCGTTCGGATCGGCGTCGTGGCCGTTCAGGGCAACGTGAGCGAACACGTCGACGCAATCGAACGGGCAGCGGCCGCCACGGGATACGACGTCGAGGTGGTCGAGATCCGCGACTCGGGGATCGTCCCCGACTGTGACGCCCTCGCGCTCCCCGGCGGCGAATCGACGACTATCTCCCGGCTTCTGCGGCTGGAGGGCATCGACGAGGAAATCGTCGCCCACGCCGAGGCCGGGAAGCCGATTCTCGCGACCTGTGCCGGCCTGATCGTCGCCTCGCGCGACGCCCGTGACGACCGAGTCGAGACGCTGGATCTGCTCGACGCCGAAGTCGACCGCAACGCCTTCGGTCGACAGGTCGACAGCTTCGAGGCCGGCCTCGACGTGGCAGGCCTCGACGACCCCTTCCACGCCGTCTTCATCCGTGCGCCCGTCGTCGACGAGGTGGGGCCGGGAGTCGAGGTGCTGGCGACGTGGGAGGGCCGCCCGGTCGCGGTGCGTGACGGACCGGTGGTGGCGACGGCGTTCCACCCCGAACTCACCGACGACTACCGCATCCACCGGTTGGCGCTGTTCGACCGACTCGACGCCGACGCCGACACTGAAGCGGAGGCCGAAGCGTGAGCGACGACGCCGACGCCGATACCGAGGCCGTCCTCGACGCCCTCTTTGCCACCATCGAGGATCGCCGGGACGAACTCCCCGAGGGCTCTTACACCGCGTCGCTGTTCACCCACGAGAAAGGCGAGAACGCGACGTTGGAGAAAATCGGCGAGGAGGCGACCGAGGTCATTCTCGCGGCGAAAGACGACGACCGGGAAGAACTCGTGGCGGAGTCGGCCGATCTGGTCTACCATCTGCTCGTTCTCTTGGCGATGAAGGATCTGACCGTCGACGACCTGCGAGCGGAACTGAAAGACCGGTTCTAGTCGAACCGAACGCCGAGGTCGTGGAGGTCGTCGTTGTTCATGGCGACGTTGATCAGGAGCGGCGTCAACGCCTCGATTTCGGCGGCGTTGGCGAGGCCGCCGGCGTCGAGGGGGCGAAGCCCCTCGATGCCGTCGGCGAGGAGGCGCACGATGTCCTTGGCGTCGGGGTCGTCGGCGACGAGGAGGGTGTCGATGCCGAGGTCGGCGTCCAGATCGGCCAGCCGGCCGGCCGCGAGGTTGTGGAACGCGCCGACGACGGGCACGTCGGCGGGGGCGGCGCCGGCGACGAGTTCCGTCACGCTCCCCGCGCCGGGGCGGTTGTAGTGGAAGCCGGCGTCGTCGCGTTGCATCCCCGTCGCGGGCGTGACGAGGATGGTCTCGTCGTCGAGGCTGTCGGCGATGGCCTCGACGGTGTCGCTGACGTGGTAGGCGGGGACGGCGAGGACGACCACCCGCGCTCGGTCGGCCGCCATCGCGTTCTCGAAGCCGTTGATCTTGCAGTCGACGCCACGGCTCGACAGTTCGGTTTCGTACTCCTCGGCTTTCGCGCGGGCCTTGTCCGGGTCGCGGGAGCCGATCACGACTTCGTGGTCGGTGTGGTAGGCCCACCGGAGGGCGAGCCCTTCACCGATGTCGCCGGTCCCGCCGAGTAGTGCGATTCGCATGGTCGGAATCCGGACCCGGCAGAGGTAAGAGTTAGGATTATCGGAGGTCGTGATAGACGCTCTCCGTGGCCCGGCGAGCGTCTATCGACAGCTACGATACCTCCTAACTGTCGGGAGTGGCCCTATTCTCCGCCGATGGCGACCAGATACGCGACGACGAGGGCGACGACGACGCCCGGACCGACCGCACGGAGTTGCGTGTACGGATCGGGCGGCGAGACGACGGCGCCGACGACGAACACGACGACGAGGAGGACGGCGAAGACGGCGAGAAAGCGGGGCCAGTCGGGGGACATGCTCACGACAGTAAATCAGGCAGGTCGTTCACCGTCTCGACCACCGCCGCGGCGTCGGCGTCCTCGTACGCTCGTCGCCCGTCTTCACCGGTCAGGCCGCCGGTGAGGACGCCGATCCCGTGGTACGTCCGGTCGGGGTCGGCCTCGGCGGCGTTGACGGCGGTGCGCACGTCGTCGAGAGTGTCGCCAGCGAAAGCCACGCTGGCTGCGTCCAGTCGCTCGGCCAGCGTCACCAGCGCGCGGGGGTGGGGTTTGCCCTCTTCCCAGTCGTCCATCGTGAACCGGTGGGCGTCGGGAACGGAGAGACCGACGCGGTCGAGCGCGATTTCGGCTTCGGCGGCGGGGCGCCCCGTCAACACGCCGACGGCGAACCGGTCGGTGAGGGCGTCGATGGTCGCCGCCTCGATCAGGACGGGTTCGTCGTGGATGTAGCCCCGCGTCTCGAACGGTGGCTCGCCGCCCTCCAGATCGCGGTAGAGGTCGGCACCGAGGTAGAGCGCCTGGAACACGTCGCGGAGGCGGTCGGGGCTCCAGCGATCGAAGACGGCTGCGTCGTCGACGGCGGCGTCACGGATCACCGCTTCGGCGGCGTCGAGGCCGCCACCCGCCTCCGCGATGGCGTCGGTGAACGCCGTCACGTCGGCGTCGTAACCCGTGTCGTGCGCGAGGACGAACAGCGCCGCAGCGTAGGTGAGTTCCCAGTCGTTGTTGAAGCCGCCGGCGTTCTTGAACTGCTGAATCGCCGCGTCGTCGACCGTCTGCCCGTACACCCGGTCGACGGACTCGACGATGGCGCGGCGGTAGGAGTCCGCCACGTCCACGAGCACCCCGTCGATGTCGAGGACGACCGCATCTACGTCCATATACGGTGGCGGCGTCGTCGGGGCAAGTGCCTTTCCATCCCCGGTGCTAGTCCAGATCCTCGATCAGGTGAATCTCGTACCCGTCGGGGTCGGTCAGGATGGCGAGACGGCGGTTCACGCGCTCCAGCGTCCGCGGTTCCTGTTCGACGGTGACGCCGAACGCCGAGACGGCTTCCTCGACGGTGGCGTCCACGTCGTCGGCCACGATGGCGATGTGCTCGATGCCCGCAGGATCGGGTACCGACTCGACGACCCGAAACTGGAGTTCGCCCGGTCCCGCGCCGGTGACGTAGTAGTTTTTCACGCCGTCCTTCTCGTACTCACGGGACCGTTCGAGGCCGAGCAGATCCTCGTAGAACGCGCGAGTCGAGTCGAGATCCGACACTTCGATGGCGGTGTGGAGAACGTCCATGGGGTTCGATGCGGCGGGAGGGTGATAAACGTAAACGAACGGCTGGGATTACTCGACGCGAGTGCTGATCTCCTCGGCGATGCGGCCGCCGGGGTGGCGGAGGTGGCCGCTCTCCACCTCGTAGATGTACCCGTGGACCGTGGCGTCGATCAGCGGGTGTTCCTCCAGATAGCGAACCTGCGCGGCACAGGCCTCGTCGATATCGTCCGTCATGCGCACCCAGTCGGCCACGGCGGCGTCGCCGATGGTCAGATCGGGGAGGGACGGATCGAGGGCCACGTCGTCGAGGCTCCCGCCGGCGGCGGCTTCCAGTCCCTCGACGACGGCGTCGTCCGGCGCGCTCATCATACCGCAGTCGGTGTGGTTGACGACGATGATCTCCTCGGTGTCGAAAAACTGGGTCGTGAGCGCCGCGGAGCGGATCACGTCGTCGGTCACCTTCCCGCCGGCGTTGCGGTAGATCTGGGCGTCGCCGAGGTCGAGGCCGAGCGCCTCTTCGACGGGGATGCGCTCGTCCATGCAGGCGACGACGAGGAGTTGCTTGTCGGTGGGAATCCCCTTGCGTCGGCGGCGCGCCCAGTCGTCGCGAGCCTCGACGCCGGCGTCGACGCCCTCGTGGTGGTGGCCCGGTTCGTGGTCGTGGTCGTGGTCTCCGCCAGACATAGCTACCCGTACGGGGGCGACCATGATGCACGTTGACACGTCGGCAACGGTTCCCGCTATCTATGACGCACAGTGGCGGCATACAACGTCTCCCCGCCCACCGTCTCGCGGTCGACGGGGATCACGGGTTCCTCGAAGCCGAGGGTGGTGAACAGGAAGTCGGCGCCGGCGGCGCGGGCCACGTCGCGGGCGGGTCGCTGAAGTTCGGCCGGGCAGTTCAGGGCGTAGACGGCGTCGACGTGGTAGGGATCGCCGGGGTGGCCGTCCAGCCGTTCGGCCCGCGCGACCACGTCGTCGCGGACGAAGTCGACGCCGTCGGGGACGGGAGCGTCGAACACGTCGATAGCGGTCACCGCACAGCCGGCGTCGACGAGGGTGGCCGCTACCTCCGGACGCCGGCCGATGCCGACTTCGAGGAGGCGGTCGTAGGCGGCGAGGCGGGTAGCGAGTTCCGAGCGCGCGGCCGTCACGTCGGGATGTTTATAGCGGGGCCGCGCTTAACGCCTTCTATGCTCGTCGACATCGTGCCGATCGGGGACGTTCCGGCACAGGTGAAACGCGAGGCTTCTGCCGGGCTTCGGTCCGTCTACGACTGCGAGGTGAGCGTCCACGACGCGCAACCCATCCCCGACGGCGCGTACGACCGAAGCCGCAAGCAGTACCGGGCCGAGGAGTTCATCGAACTCGCGAGTCGAATCGGCTCCGGCGAGAAGAACATCGGCATCACCCCCGAAGACCTCTACTACCGCCGCCGCAACTACGTGTTCGGCCTCGCCTACCTCAACGGCAACGGCTCCGTCGTCTCCACCTATCGCCTCCAGACCTCCTCCGACGGCGGCATCACCTCCAAACCCCAGTCGGAAGTGTTCGCGGACCGCGTCCGCAAGGAGATCGTTCACGAGATCGGCCATACCGTCGGCCTCGAACACTGCGACAACGAACGCTGCGTGATGAGTTTCTCGCCCACCGTCCGCGAGGTCGACAAGAAAGAGGAGACGCTGTGTGGCTCCTGTAACCGGACGCTGTTTTAAGGCGCGTAAGTCCCCTCGTAGAGCGCCTCGTCGACGACGTGGCCTTCCATCGCCCGTTCGAGGTCGTCGAGCGACCCGCCTTCTCGCACGTTGAGCGTGTCGTCGAGCGCGAACAGGCGGAAGCGGTAGGTGTGTTCGCGGTCCGGCGGGTTGGGGCCGCCGTAGCCCACCTCGCCGTAGTCGTTCTCGCCTTCGACGGCCGACGACGTGTCGGTCGACCAGTCCTCCGGAATCCGCTTGCGCGTCGGGTCGACGTTCCACACCAGCCAGTGAATCCAGATCTTCCCCGCGGGTTCGACCGCGTCGGGGTCGTCGACGACGAGGACGAGCGATTCGGCCTCGCTCGGCACGTCCGAAATCTCCAGCAGCGGGTTGACGTTGCCTTCGGTGTAGCCGTACTCCTCGGGGATGGGGTCGCCGTCTCGGAACGCAGGGCTGGATAGCTCCATACTCTAGAATCGTCGGCGGGCGAGTTTACCTTTTGGGCGCATCGGTAACGCTTAGGCGCCGGGGCCGCCACGGATCGGGCATGACCGAGGACAACGTGGACGACCTGATTCGGCGCGTCCGCGACGGTGACCTCCGCTTCCACGAACTCGAAGAACACGCCGACGCGGACACGGCGGCGACCGCCCGGCGGCGACTCGTCGAATCGGACGCTGGCGTCGACCTCGACGCCGTCGGCGCGTACGGCTTCCCGGCCGACCGCGCCGACGCCAACATCGAGAACATGATCGGCGCGGCCCAGATCCCGATGGGCGTCGCCGGCCCCGTCACCGTCCACGGCGGTGCGGTCGAGGGCGAGCGCTACCTCCCGATGGCGACGACGGAGGGGGCGCTCCTCGCCAGCGTCAACCGCGGCTGTTCCGTCATCGACGCCGCCGGCGGTGCGACGGCCCGTGTCACCAAATCGGGGATGACCCGCGCACCCGTCTTCCGCGTCGACGACGTGGCCGAAGCCGAAGCGCTCGTCGAGTGGGTGCGGGACAACGAGGACGCCCTCCGCGAGGCCGCCGAGGCGACGACGAGTCACGGCGAACTGACGGACGTGACCCCCTACGTCGTCGGCGACTCGGTCTTCCTCCGGTTCCGCTACGACACCAAGGACGCGATGGGGATGAACATGGCCACCATCGCCACCCGGGCGGCCGCCGAGGAGGTGGAGGCGGCGACGACCGCCTCGCTGATCGCCCTCTCGGGCAACCTGTGTACGGACAAGAAGCCCGCGGCGATCAACGCCGTCGAGGGGCGGGGTCGAAGCGTCACCGCCGACGTGGTCATTCCCCGGGACACCGTCGAGGAGCGCCTGCACACGACGCCCGAAGCGGTGGCCGAAGTGAACACGCGCAAGAACCTCGTCGGGAGCGCGAAGGCGGGGAGTCTCGGCTTCAACGCCCACGTCGCCAACGTCGTCGCCGCGATGTTCCTCGCGACGGGGCAGGACGCGGCGCAGGTGGTCGAGGGATCGAACGCCATCACGACCGCCGAAGTGCGCGAAGACGGCCTCTACGTCTCCGTCTCGCTCGCCAGTCTGGAAGTCGGGACGGTCGGCGGCGGGACGAAACTCCCGACACAGGGCGAGGGACTGGAACTGCTGGGCGTGGCAGGCGGCGGCGACCCGCCGGGATCGAACGCCGACGCCCTCGCCGAATGTGTCGCCGTCGGCGCCCTCGCGGGCGAACTCTCCCTGCTCGCGGCGCTCGGCTCCCGCCACCTCTCCTCGGCCCACGAGTCGCTGGGGCGCTGACTACCTTCAGTTTCACCGAGCGGCTGTGGCTCGGGTTTAGTCGGCGTCGGCGTCTCGGTCCAGACCCGGCCTCGGCCGGTGACTCACTATGTCCGACGCCGACTCCCCACCGACAGCGCGCGCCGCGCGGTGGCTCCGCCTCGTGAAACTCCTCCTCGGCATCGTCGCGTCGGCGCTCACCATCGCCCGCCTGCTCGGCGCGTTATAACAGCCGGTAGGTCCCGCCGTGTTCGGTTACCTCTCCCCGTCGAACCAGCCGGTCGAGCAGGTCGACCGCCGCGTCTTCGGGGACGCCGTGTTCGCTCGCGTACGCCACCACGTCGTCTTCGTCGGGCGCGTCGAGCGTGCGGAGGGCGTCGCGGACGATGTCGGGGCGGCTCCGCGACCCACGTCCGGCCGTCGACCGCTCGCCCGCGGCGGCGACTTCGTCGGCGTCGATGCCGGCCGCGTCGAGATACTCGTCGTCGTCGACGACGGCGGCGTCGGTGTCGACCTCCATCTCGGCCACGGAGGGGGTGGAGTCGAAGGCGTCCGTCGCGTCGGCGGCGTCAGCGAGCATCGCCGCCCGCGCCTCACGGGCGGTATCGCGGTCGTCGGCCGTGAACAGGCGCTTGAGCTTCGCCGTCCGGTGTCGCCGCTGGCACCGGGGACAGGTCGCCGTCTCGGCCGCGTCGGGGTCTTCGAGCAACCACAGCGCGTGACAGTCGTTGCAGCCGACCACCGCGTACATACGGGGGAGTTGCGCGGTCCGGGTAATGAACGGCAGGGTTACTCGGGCGTCAGTGGCTTCGCCGCGTCGAGGTAGTCGTCGAGGGTCCGCTCGACCCACGCGACGAGTTCGGGCGAGTCGCCTTCGAGCAGCGCACAGGGCATGCCGTCGAGGTCCGCCGCGCCGATGAACGCGTGGCCGTCGGCGACGCCGAACGCGAACGGGACGCCGTCGGGATAGCGACAGATGTCGACGCTGGGGGCGGACGCCAGCGTCTCGAAACGCTCGCGGTACTCGGGGGTGGTCCCACCCGGACGCCCGGTTTCGAGCACGAGCGTCACGTCCGGTGCTGATTGCCCGTTGTCGACGCGGGCGGCGAGTTGTCGGACGCTATCGATGAGGAGAAAGGGGGCGTACTCCCGGAGCCGTGCCGCCTCGGCGCGCAGTTCCATCAGTCGGTCGACCGGCGCGGTCGGATCGTCGTCGGGAGCGACCACGTTCGCGTCGGCCAGGGCGTCGATATCGAGGTCGAACGCCTCGGCGGGAGTGTGTTCCAGAAACGGCCGAACACGCTCGGCGAGGCGTTCACGGTCCCGGAACGTCTCGTAGGCGTCGAAGATAGCATCGCCGAGCGCCGTGAACTCGTACACGCCGTCGACCCGCCGAATCCAGCCACGCGACTCCATCGTGGTCAGCGTGCGCTTGAGCGTGCGCCGGGAGGCCGACACTCGGTCGTCCAGATTCCGGAGCGAGAGCCGACCGTGCTCCCGGAACGCCGCGAGAGTCGCTGGCCGAACGGACGAGCCAGCCAGATATTCGAGCGCGGTGTCCGGCATTCCTTCGTAAATCCTGAACGGTGACGGGGTTAAAACCCACGCGTGATTCACCATGCTGGCCCGCGATTCCGGCGCGAGTGGTGCCGCGACGGCCAAGGGTTATGTAGGTCGACCGCGGCAGTTCGTGTACGGTGACTGACGACACCGAGAGCCTGCGTCCCGACGACGCCTTCACCCTGTTGGCCGACCGGACGCGCATCAAAATTATCAGAGCGCTCGGGGACGCCTCCACGCCCGGCGTGCCGGAGACGCTCCCCTTCTCCGAGTTGCGACGCCGGGCCGACATATCGGGGAGCGGCCGGTTCAACTACCACCTCGGCAAGTTAGTGGACCAGTTCGTCGAGGAGACGGACGACGGCTACCGGCTGAGCTACCCCGGAGTGCGCGTGTATCAGGCGATCAAGGCGGGGACGTTCACCGACCGGGTGCAGATCGACCCGTTCGAACTCGACGGGAACTGCCACGTCTGTGGCGCGTCACAGGAGGCCGCCTACCGCGAGAGCATGTTTCGGGTGCGGTGTAGCGGCGACTGCGGCGCGATCTTCTACAAGTACTTCTGCCCGCCCAGTAGCCTGACCGAACGGGACCGCGAGGGCGTTCTCCGGGCGGCCAACGAGCACATCCAACGCGAAATCGCGTCGATGGCGAAAGGCGTCTGTCCGTGGTGTTGTGGCCACATGACCTCGCGCATCCTCCCGACGGACGCCGAGATGCCCCACCGCGAAAACCCCGCCATCGACCACCGCGTCCTGCACGTCTGTGACACCTGCGACGGCGCCATCTACACGCGACTGGGCGGCCTCCTCGTGACCCACCCGGCCGTGGTTTCCTTCTTCTACGATCACGGCGTCGACGTGACCCGTCGCCACATCTGGGCGCTCCCCTTTGCGGCCTCCGACGAGCGGACCACCATCACCGACACCGGCCCGTGGCGGGCGACGGTGCGGGTCGAATGCGAGGGCGACACCCTCCGCGTTCGTCTCGACGAGGGGCCGTCGGTGATCGACGCGACACACGTAGATTAATCGATCCGGCAGGTCGTCCCCTCGGCCAGTCCCTCGGTTTCGACGTGGGCCGCGAGACAGCCGTAGTTGCAGAACTGGCCGGCGGGAACCCGGTCGCTGTCCTCGACTTCCTCGACGTACACCGGATCGTGGGCGGTCACGTCACAGCCACAGTAGGTGCAGGCCGTCATAGCCGAAACGAGGGACGGGGCGTGTATAAGGACGCGGCTGGCTACCGCCGGAGCCACAGCCACCCGCCGGCGAGGAGGGCGAGGGCGGCGAGGGCACCGCCGACGAAGACGGCCGTGTCGGTCGGCCCCGACTCCGCCGCGACGGTGACCGGCACGTCGTACGTGTCGAGGAGGATCGTTTCGCCGTCGGGACGGTCGGCCGTGACGTTCAGTCGGACCGACGACTGCGTCGGGACGGCGTCCTCGGAGACGGTGAGTTCGAACGCCAGCGTCGCCGTCTCCTCGGGGTCGAGCGCGTCAACGTACGCGACCCGTGACTCCGTCTCGAAGGGGGCGTCGACGGCGAGGCGCGCGACCACGTTCCGGAGCGGGACGCGCTGGACGTTCCGAATCCGGACCGTCAGGCGGTTGTCGGTGTCGATAGCGAACGTGTTATCCACGGGTGTCACCGCCAGCCACGTCCGTTCGGGGGCGACCGTGACTGTCGGCTCCAGCGGGTCGCTCACCTGCCGATCCCCCCGCTCGTTGCGGTACCGGACGGAGAGGTTGAGCTGCTGGGCGGTCGCCGTCGCGCGATCCGACACGGTCACCTCGTAGGCGAACGACGCCTGCTCGCCGGGGGCGAGGCGACCCAGCGCGACTTCCCGGTCGGCGGGGGCGAGGTTCGGGTTCGTGGGGGTGTAGACGAGGCTGGCGTCGGTCACCGGCCGCGGCCCGGTGTTCGTGATCGTCCCCCGGACGGTGCCGGGTTCGCCGACGTAGAGCGTCGTCGAGAGGTTCGACACCGTGAACGTCTGCTCCGGAAGCGGGGTAACGCCCGTCGTCAGCTCCCGCGAGGTGCGCTCGATGCCGTCCCGGTCCCGATACGAGACGGTGGCAGTCAGGGGATACTCCCGGACGACGGCGTCGGACGTGGTCCGCGCGACGAACTCGAAGGTGCGCCGCTCGGCAGGGCGCCAAGTGCCGGTGAACGCCCGCGAACTGGTCGACCGCGTGCCGAGCAACACCTCGTCGGACGGCGACGAGAGCTGTACCGTCGCGTCGCGGGCAGGGTCGGTGCCGACGTTTTCGACGGTGATGGAGACGTTGCCCCGCCCGCCGACGCCCACCCGCGACGACGTATCGACCACCTCGAATCGCGGCACGTCGCGGACGACGACGGTCAGATAGTAGCGGCGGTCCTGCGTGCTGTCGACGAAGTTCGCCGGCGACGTGCTGTAATCCACCATGAGCGTGTACGTGTACCGGACACGAACCGGGATGCGGTAGGTGCCGGGCGTCGCGTTCTCGGCGACGGTGATGGAGACGGAGAAGGGGCCTTCACTCCCGACCGGAACGCTCCCGACCGGATAGCGACCCGTTCGCACGTCAATCGGGGCGTTCCCATCCGAGACGGTGAAGGTCAGCCCGCGGGCCGTCGTCACGCGGTCGACGTACTCCTCGGGACCGGACTGGCGCAGGCGACCGCTGTTCGAGAGGTAGACAGGAAGGGAACCCTCCTCGCCGGGACGCACCTCGTTGTCGGGGCTGAACACGTCGATGTCGGGCGATCCGATCACTTGCTGCACCGCGAGGGCGGGGGCGACGGCCGCCGACAGGAGACCGAGCGCGACGACGACGCCGGCGACTTTGCGACGGGCCGTCATCGCGGCAACTCCTCCGCTGACCGACGCGGACGGACTCGGGTGGAGGGGCGAGAACGGGGCTGGACCGCGCGCATACCGACACTACGGCCATGCGGTCGCATAAATTGTGAGGGCGGCTAGAGGTCTCGGTGCTGGAAGTGGACGAGACTGAGGAGGACGAGGACGATGGCGACCACGAACAGGAGGAGTGGGTCGACGAGGTCGATGGTCTCGTGCAGGAGGATGTCGGTCGGGTCGAGATACCGGGTCGGACTCATCGCGCCCAGCCACTCCACGTCGGTGCCGAGCGTTACGGAATCGAGGAGAAAGAGGAGGAAAACGACGGCGATGGAACCTCGCTGAGCGGCGTCACCCCGGTCGAGGACGACCGAGAGCGCCAGCCCGATGGCGCCACAGAGCAGGAGGTAGGGGATCGAGAGGGCGTGGACGACCAGCAGGTAGTACGGATCGAGCGGGTAGTCGATGGCGATGGAGCCGCCGAAGACGAAAAGCGGCATCGACAGGTTGAGGACGACGATGGGGAGGCCGAGCGAGAGGAACTTCTCGAAGGCGACGCGCTTGCGCGCGACGGGTGTCGCGAGCACCAGGTACAGCCGCCCGGACTCGATGTCGTCGGCGAGGAGGCCACCGCCGGCGTAGGCCATGTAGAGGCCGAGGAGGAGAACCCAGACGGTCTGGTACAGTTCCGCGGCGACGAACCCCTCGATGGTGGTGTAGGTCTCGGCGCCGAATCCCTCCCGGAACGACTCCGGCAGCGACTCGATGAACGCGTCGATGTCGGCGCTCGACTCGGCGATGGTCGGGAAGATGGAGATGATGAGGAGGGCGAACAGGCCGAGGAGGATGGCGAGCGCGAGGGTGCCGCGGATGCGCTGTCGCGCCTCGTACCGCGTCGTATCGAGCATCACTCCTCACCGCCGTAGAAGTGCATGAAGACCTCCTCGATGGGCGGTTCGTCGATTTCGATATCGACGAGGCGGTGGTCGGCGAGGGCGGCGAACAGGTCGTTGTAGTCGCCGGTGAAGGTGAACTGCGCCTGCCGCCCTTCGGCTTCGAAGCCGACGATGCCGTCCACGTCGAAATCCGCCTCGGTCACGGGTTCGGCGGTGTGGACGCGCACTTGCTTTCCGCCGCGTTCCAGCAGATCGTCCACCGCTTCGACGGTGACCAGTCGGCCCTCACGAATGATTCCCACCCGGTCGCAGACGCGTCGCACCTCGCCGAGGATGTGCGAGGAGAAGAAGATGGTCTTGCCCCGGTCTCGCTCCTCGCGAAGGAAGGCGTGGAACGCCTCCTGTTTGAGCGGGTCGAGTCCCGAGGTGGGTTCGTCCATGATGAGGAGGTCGGGGTCGTGCATGAACGCCTGCACGATGCCGAGCATCTGCTTGTTGCCCGTCGAATACTCCCGGATCTGCCGGTCGAGCGGCGGCGTGAAGATGTCGAGCAGTTCGTCGCGGCGCTCGTCGCCCTTGAGCGCCGCCTGATAGTCGAGCAACTCGGCGCCGGTGACGGAGGGGGTGAAGGCGGGTTCGCCGGGGAGGAAGCCGATGCGCGCTTTCGCCTGTCGGAGTTCACGGTCGTTGCGAACGTCGTGTCCGAAGATCCTCGCGGTGCCCTCGGTGGGCGCCTGAAATCCCATGAGCTGTCGGATCGTCGTGGACTTGCCCGCACCGTTCGGCCCGAGGTAGCCGAAGATTTCGCCACGCTCGATTGAGAAGTCGAGGTGGTCGTTGGCGAGGGTGTCGCCGTAGGCCTTGGTCAGCCCCTGCACCTCGATTGCGGCCATGCCCCCGTCAACGCGACGATGGGAAATATACTTGCGGCCGTCGTAGTCACGCCCATGACCGTCGTCGCACTCCTCTCGGTGGCACCGGTGAAAGAGGGCAGTATGGCCGAAGACGTTGCGGACGCGGTGGCCGCACTCGACGACTTCGACGTTGCCTACGAGACGAACCCGATGGGGACGGTGATCGAAGCCGACGACGTGGGGACGCTCTTTGCCGCCTGCGAGGCTGCGCACCGTGCGGTGGACGCGGATCGGGTGAGTACCGTGTTGAAAATCGACGACAAACGGACGAGTACGGTGTCGGCGGCGTCGAAGGTGGAAGGGGTGGAGGCGGCGCTGGGGCGGGCGGCGAAACGGGAGCGAACGTCGGACCACGAATGAGTCGGCGACCGAACCGGACGAGCGTGCGGATGATCACCGCTCACCGTCTATCGCGAGGGTGTATTCGCCGACGAGACGGACGGTACTCGCCAGCGGACTCACGCTCGGCCGCATCGGTCGCGTATCCCTCGCGTCGACCGAGCGACCGGCCGAGGCTCGAACGATGGTCCGGATGACGGTGAGCGACGCCGTCGTCGACGGCGGAATGTGTCGCCTCCCCCGGGACGCCGCCGCCGCCGTCGGCGTCACCGACGGCCAACAGGTGCGGCTCCGCTACGACGGCGATCCGGCCGTGTTCACCGTCGCCGTCCACGACGACGAGGCCGGCGCCGTCAGCGCGGCGGGACGCGACCGACTGGGAGCGACCACCGACCGGTTCCGGGTCGATGCCGACCCGAACGTCGTCCACCCGACACTAGACCGCGAGACGGCCGCCGAGACGGGGGAGTTCGTCGAACGGCTGATCGACGGGGACTCGGGCATCGTCGCGCTCGCACCCCACGGCGGGTACATCGAGCACGGAACGGACCGGCAGGTCACGCGACTCTCGAGCCGACTCGGCGCGACCGGTTGGTACTGTGCCGGGTGGTGGCCGGGGGGCGGTGCCTACAGGCGGTGGCACGTCACCTCGACGCGCATCGACCCGCGCTCGTTCCCCGAGCTCGAGGGTATCGAGGACGTGGGCTTCGACACCACGGTCGGATTCCACGGTTGGCGGAACGACTACCTCGGCATCGGCGGGACGGCGTCGCTCGAACTCAGGACGGCGATTCGGGACGAACTGGAGGCGGCCGTCGACGGGGCGTTCGCGGTCCGACTCGCGACCGACCCCGCACGGAACGGGACGGCTACCGACAACGTGGTGAACTGGCTCACCGACGCCGGGACTGGCGGTGTGCAACTCGAACAGCCCCTGGTCGCTCGAACGGAGTATCGCGACGCCGTCGTCGACGCCGTCGCCGACGTACTCGCACGTCGGATCGCGTGACGAAGGCCGTCGCCGCTCAGTGCGCGAGGAATCCGGCCTGCCCGTTGAACGCCAGATACAGCGAGAACACCGTCACGAGGATGGCAATGGCCATCTCCAGATAGAGGACGGCCTTGCCCCACGTGTACCAGTCGTCGTACTCGGCGTCCGCGTCGGCGTCAGTTGCCTGTCCACCCATCAGTCGTCACCTCCCGTAGGTGCCGGGCCGTCGCCGCCGAGCCACCGGCGGGCGGAGCCGAACCCGTGTTCGCGCGGGTCCGCCTCGTAGCGCATCGCCCAGACGTAAAAGAGCATGAAGGGGACGAAGAAGACGAGGGCGACGACGGCGTAGCCCATGTGGATGTTGGGGACGTAGCCGTAGACGAGGGGGTAGACGATGCCGCCGGAGGTGGAGATACCGCCGATGAAGCCCGAGGCGGTGCCCGGCCGGTCCTCGAACAGGACGGGCACGATGGCGAAGACGCCGCCGGTGCCGAAGCTGACGGTGACGCCGAAGATGGCGAGGACGACGACGGAGGCCGGCAGGATACCGGCGAGACCGACGAGCGTCAGCGCGACCATCGTGAGCGTGATGAGGATGAGCGCCGTCATCAGCCAGTGGACGCGCGGCGAGTACGCCTGCGTTTTCGAGAGGAGGGGGTACGGCGTCCACCCCTTGCGCTGCCAGAGGTCGGACATGTAGCCCGAGAAGGGGCGAAAGAGGGAGGCGTTGAACGACTGCACCGCGGCGAACGTGCCGGCGGCGGTCTGGATGGCCGCGGTGCCGGTGAAGCCGAGGTCGGCGATGGCGCCGTCGAAGCCGGTGGCGTAGTAGCTCGGCAGCCACGAGTTCATCGCGATTTCGAGGCCGAACGACATGGCGTACGCGAGCATCAAGGCGATGGCGGCGAAGCGCGTCCAGACGAACAGCGTGTCGCCAAGCGAGGTGTTGGCCTTGGCGGCTTCGGCAGTAGCGACGTCTTTCGCGGCCTGACCGCGCCACTGGTAGACCACCGCGATGAGCAGGGCGACGATGCCGAGATGCAGGAAGGCGTCGGAGAAGTTGGTGCCGTAGATGCGGGGCAGGAGCAGGGCGCCGACACCGGCGCCGACGTTGCCGGTGCCGGCGTAGAGGCCCTCCGCCGTCCCGATTTCGTGTTCGTCGAACCACTGGGCGACGTGCTGGATGCCGACGACGAAGCTGATCCCCGCCGAGGCGACGATCATGCGCTCGATAAAGAGGACCTCGAAGTCGGAGAGGAAGCCGATGCCCGAGGCGTACGCGGAGACGATGCTGACGATGCCGGAGTACGCGAGGATGATCGTGAAGACGTTGTGCGCGCCGAGACGGTCGGCGGCCCACCCGGCGAGGACGCGCCCCGGCGGCGCGAGCCAGATGGCCGAACTGGCGAGCAGGGCGAGTTGCCCGGTCGTCAGTCCATAAAATTCGCCGATGCTCGGGCTGAACGCCGCCGTCGAGAACCACATCAGGAACGCCCAGAAGAAGGCGACGGTGGCGAGAATCAGCTGTTCGATCTTGTTCGTCATGGGTGCTGGGGCGGACGCTCACGCTCGAAGGCGGGCGTCACCGTGTCGGATTCGGGGCGAGCGAGCCGAACCGCACACTGCTTGAGGTTCGGTTCGTCCGACCGCGGATCGGTCGCCGGGTGGGTGAGGTCGTTCGTCGCCGGGTGGTGGATGGGCAGCCACACCACGTCCGACGGGATGGCGTCGTCGGCGGTGACGCGGGCGATGACCTCACCCCGCCGCGACGCGACCCGGACGAGGAGGTCGTCGGCTTCGTTGGGTTCGATGACCTCGCGGTGGTCGTCGAGCGTGTCGGGATGGACACGGGCGACGAGAGTCCCCGGATCGTCCGGCGACTCGCGCGAGCGGACGCCGGTGTTGTAGCCGTCAGCCTCGCGAGCGGTAGTAAGCAGGAGGGGGTACTCCTCGTCCGTCGGTTCGGGGAGCGGTCGGCCCGTGCCGTCGCTGAAGCGGGCGCGGCCCGAGGGTGTGGGGAACGACCAGTCGTCGGGGGCGACGGCGTCACCGCCGTCGCCGGACGCCGTCCGGCCCTCCGAGGAGCGTGGCTCCTCGCGACTCTCCGAGGAGCGTGGCTCCTCGCCCTCGTAGTACCGATACCCCGCACTCGTCTCCGCGTCGGACGCGGGCCAGCGCACGGCGAGTTCCTCGTCCAGTCGCTCGTGGCTGATGCCCGAGCAGTCGGCGTCGGTACCGGCGGTGAGCGCCGCGAATTCGTCGAAGACGGCGGCGGGGGCGGCCGTCGGGTCGAACAGGTCGTTGACTAGGACGTTCCCCAGCGTCTGGATGATGTTGAGGTCGGTCCGGACGCCGCGGGGCAGGTCGCTCGCGGGGCGGATCCGCGAGACGGTGCGCTCCATGTTGATCGCGGTGCCGTTCGATTCGCCCCACGTCGCCGCCGGCAACACGACGTCGGCGTGTTCGACCGTCTCGGTGCGGAAGGCGTCCTGTACGACGAGGAAGGCGTCCTCCAGAGCGTCGGCCACGTCCGTCGCGTCGGGCATCCCGGCGACGGGGTTGGTGGCGACGGTGTACACCGCCTCGACCGATCCCTCACGAACGGCGTCGACGATGCCGACCGGGCCGGGACCGGTGTCGTCGGGCAGGCGCTCTACGGGGACGCCCCACGCGTCGGCGACGACTTCGCGCTCTTCCGGGTCGTCGAAGTCGTGGTGGCCGGGCCACGTCCCCTTCGAGGAGCAGACACGGGTGCCCATCGAGTTGGCCTGCCCGGTGAGCGAGAACGGACCGGTGCCCGGTCCGAGGTTGCCGGTGGCGAGACACAGATCGATCAGCGCGCCCGCGGTGTCGGTGCCCTGCACGCTCTGGTTGACGCCCATCCCCCAGTAGATGAGGGTGTCGTCGGCGAGCGTCTCGACGAGGCGGTCGACGGTGGAGAGAGGAACGCCGGCACGGTCGGCCGCCGCCTCGGAGTCGGGCAGTTCCAGGTCGTCGAAGCCCGTCGTCGCCGCGTCGACGAACGCCTCGTCGACGCCGCCGGTTTCGACGACGCGCGCGAGGACCGCCCGCGCGAGGTCGAGGTCGCCGCCGGGGTCGACGGCGACGTGGTGGTCGGCGGCCCGGGCGGTCTTGGTGCGCACCGGATCGACGACGATCAGGGTGCCGTCCTCGGCGCTCTGGGTGATCCAGCGGCACATGACGGGGTGGGCGACGGCCGGATTCGCCCCCCAGACGACGTGGGTCTCGGCTTTCGAGATGTCCTCGTAGGTCGGCGGCGGCGCGTCGCTACCGAACGCGTCGTAGTACGCGGTCACCGCACTCGCCATGCACAGCGTCGTGTTGGCGTCGTAGTACCGCGTGCCGATGCCGCCGCGGGCGAGTTTGCCGAGGGCGTACGCCGCCTCGTTGGTCTGCTGGCCGCTGCCGAGGATGGCGACGGCGTCGGGGTTGCGGTCCATCGCTTCCCCGAGACCACGCTGGGCCTCGAACAGCGCCGTGTCCCACGTGGTCTTCGTCAGTTCGCCGTCGCGTCGGACCATGGGCCGTGTGAGCCACTCACCGTCCGGATCGGCCGTCTCGCTGATGCCGCGCGAACACGCCATCCCGCGGTTGACGGGGTCGTTCGCGTTCCCGCGGACAGTGTCGATGCCGTAGCCGATGTCGACGCCCCGCTGAATCAGCCCACAGCCGACCGCACACCGCATACACGTCGTCGGGACGGGATCGGTCATCGTGGCCCCCGCGATCCGGGGCTGCAAGAACTACCTGTTCGTCCATTACATCCGCGATCAGCCCCCGATGTGTTCAGAATCATGGCGTTTTTCTGTATCGTATAGCTCCCGAAGTCGACACACACTGAACGTGGACGTGACAAAAAGATTGTGTGGCCATTCGTCCGCATTCAGCTAGATTAGATAAAGAATATTAACTTTATTGCCGCGATTATATTGTTTATTTCTGGCTATAGTGGAGGATTTCAGCCATCTGTTTCTTCACGAACGGGCACCACCGATTCGGCCGGCGGTCGTCACCGACAACCCATTTAACTGAAAGCGCCCAACCGGGCGGTATGGAGAGTCTCAACCGGATGGCCGTCGAACTCGTCGACGAGGCGATTGATTTCGCTGGCGAACTCAACGTCGACGTCTTCGAACTCGACTCGGGCGCGACGGTCCTCGATTTCGGCGTCACGGCCGCGGGTGGCCTCGAAGCCGGACTGTTGCTCGCGGAGATTCAGACGGCCGGACTGGCGACCATCCAGACCCGGATGGACGAGGTAGCGGGGGCGCCCTTCCCGTACGTCGAACTCACGACGGACAAGCCGGCGCTCTCGCTCCTCTGCTCGCAGAAGGCGGGGTGGGAACTCGTCGCGGAGAGCGTCGACGGCCTCGGCTCCGGCCCGGCGCGAGCGCTCGTCGGCGAGGAGTACGAGTTCGAGGTGGTGGGCTACTACGACGAGTTCGATCTCACGGTGCTGACCATCGAGGCCGACACCCTGCCGGGCGACGACGCCGCCGAGCAGGTGGCCGAGCGCGCGGGCGTCGAACCGAGCGGCGTCTTCCTCCCAACGTACGCGACGGGGTCGATGGCCGGGAGCGTCAGCGCCGCCGCCCGCGCCCCCGAACTCGCGCTCTTCCGACTGTTCGAACTCGGTTACGATCCGAGGGACGTGGTGTCGGCCGCCGGGAGCGCGCCGGTCGCACCCGTCAGCCACGACGAGGGCGTCGCGATGGGCCGTACCAACGACGCGCTGGCCTACGGCGGCGAGGTGTACGTGCAGGTGCGCGAGGATTTCGACCGCTTCGACGAGGTGCCCTCCGCGGCCGCCGACGAGTACGACACCCCCTTCGAACAGGTGTTCGAGGACGCCGACTGGGACTTCTACGAGGTGCCCGAATCGGTGTTCGCGCCCGCGCAGGTGACCATCGACGTGATAGACGGGCCGACCTACGCGCTGGGCGAGACGAACCACGACCTGCTGGCCGAGTCGTTCGGGCTGTGAAGTTCAAACCCGTCCCGCCAGCGCCCGAGAAGTTCGCGTACGTCGAGCGCGTGCAGCAGGCGGTGCCGCTCGTCCCGGGCACCGAGGACGACTGCTGTGCCCGCCTCGTGGACCGCCTCGACCTGCCGAGCCGCGATGCGGCGCGGACGTGGCTCACCTTCCTCCGCGCGCTCGAACTCGCCGAGGAGACGCCGTCGGGCTACCGCCGAACGGACCGGGAGCCGACCGTTTCGGCGTGTCGCGAGACCCTCCTGAACCGGGTGTTCGCGGCCGAGGCGGTCCACGAGACGCTCGCGGAGGCTGGGCCACTGACGGCCGCAGAAGCGTTCGACCGCGTCCGGGAACGGGTGCCCGCGTGGGAGCGCCACCGCGACGCCGAGTGGACGGACACGTGGCGCGAGCGAGTGACCCGCTTGCTGGACTGGCTGGTGCTCCTCGATGTCACGGAGCGGGTGGAGCGCGACGGGGCGACCCGCTACCGGCTCACGTGATCGGAATCCGGGCCCGTTAACTCGCCGCGCCGATTACACCCACCGATGGCGGACGACTACCGTGGCGTCGTCGGCGCGTTTCCCTACGCCTTCCGGGCGAGCGACTCCCATCTGTTCCGTTCCTACGTCGCCCTCGGCGGCCTGCTGACCGTCGCGGTGAGCCTCATCTTTATCGCCGCCGTGATCGGCGTCATCGCCACCACGACCGGCGGTCGGGGTGGGAATCTGACGCTCTCGCGTTCCTTTTTCGCCGTCGTCGGCCTGTTCGTGGTCGTGCCGCTCGTCGCACCCGTGCTGTTCGTGGCGCGGCGGCACCGGCGACACCGGGAGCGCGGCGAACCGGTGGACGGGCCGTACGACGCCGCACTCGCCGCCACGGGCTACCTGTTCGTCGTCGCGCTCTATCTCGGCCTCGTGATCTCGGTGCCCCCGAGTCAGCAGACGACGCCGACGGGCGCGCTCGCCCCCGTCGTCGCGGCGCTGTACGCTCTCCCGCAACTCGTGGGGGTGGTCCCGCCGCTACTCGCGGCAGTGCTCATGCTCCTGTGCCACCGGCGGTGGCGATGACGTGACGAAACCCCGAAACCCCCCGGCCGCCTACCCCGCCACATGACCGACGAAAAGACCGGAACCTTCCTCGTGACCGCGGCCGACGACGGCTCGGCCGTGCTCACGGACGTGGACGACGGGCAGGTACACACGCTCGCGTCGAACCCCGGCGTCGAGGAGGGCGAGGCCATCGAGGGGACCGTGGAACCCGAACCGCCGCTGGAGGTGGCGTGGCAACTCGTGGACGTAGCCGAGCGGTGGACGATCAGCATCGAGGAGAGTTCGGAGTCGCCGACGACGCTCGAACGGGAACTGGCCGACGAACAGGCCGTCGGCGAACTCACCCGGCGGGAACGCGCGGGGACGGGCGAGATTCACGTGCTGACGGTGTCGGAGGCGGAGACGGAGTCGGCCGTCGACGACGTGCTGGAGGACACGGACGACCTCCGGTCGCGGGCGGCCCGCCTCGGCGTCGAGCGCGTGGTGGTGCGGTCGGCGCCGGGCGTCGTCTGCGTCCGCTATCTGCCGTAGCTACGCCGACCGGGCCGGCGTCACCGTCGCCAGAAAGTCGCGTACCGCTTCCACGGTACGATCCGGCGCCTCCGTCGGCCCGCTGTGTCCGACGCCCTCGAACTCGACGAGACGACTGTCCGGGAGGGCGTCGTGGACCGCCCGAACGCTCTCGCGGAGGTGCGACGGCCCCTCGCTTCCGGTCAGCAGGAGGACGGGCGCGTCGACGTCGAGCGAATCGGGCAAGGGATGATTTTCGAGCGCCCGATTCATCCGGATCGTGTTCTCGACGTGGTCGACGGGGGCGGGCCAGACCGGCCACTCGTCGAGCCACGCGTCGATGTCGTCGATGTCGTCGATGTCGTCACGCAGGACTTCGCAGAGGTGGAGTTTCGTCGCTTCCGCGGGCTCACCGGCGTCGAGTCGGGCCTGCATTCGTGCCGCCAGATCGGCCGTCTCGCGGTACTCGTCGACGAGGTAGGCCGGTTCGTAGGCGACGACGGCCTCGACGGACGCGACGCGGGCCGTCTCGATGGCTTGCAGGCCGCCGAAGGAGTGGCCGAAGAGGACGGGAGTCTCCGCCACCGCGTCGACGACGGCGCGAGTGTCTTCGACTTCGCGCTCGATGCTGTACGGCGCCGTGTCATCGCTCTCACCACGGCCGCGCCGGTCCGGCGTGACGACGGTGAAGTCGCCGGCGAACTGCGGGACGAGCGGCTCCCAGTAGCGCCGGGTCAACCCGCCGTGGAGGAGGACGAGCGGCGGCCCGTCGCCGTGTCGTTCGTACGCGATGCGTGTACCGTCCGGGGACGTGACAGTCGGCATCGGTACCCGTTTTTCGAGCGACGCCGGGCTAACCCTGTCTCTCAGCTGTGGGGCCCTTTATGTGTCGGGCAACGGCGGCCACGTCGAAGCAACGGTCGTCTCGATGAGGTGGGTCTGGGCGCGGCGGAGGCGCTCGGAGAGCGAGGAGGCGGTGATGTCGAGTTCGGTGGCCACGTCGTCGAGCGACGCCCGCCGGGGGATGTCGAAGTAGCCCATCTCGTAGGCGATACGGAGGGCCTCGCGCTGGCGGTCGGTCAGGCCGTCACCCGGTTCCTCGGGGTCGCCGTCGCGGGTGAGTCGCCGGAGCGAGAAGCAGTCGTTGCGCTGCCAGAACGTTCGAAACGCGTCGAAAGCCGCCCGATCGGCGAACCAGCCGGTCTGTATCCACCCCCGCGGCGTGACCCGAATCCGCTCGACGATGGCCTCGGCCGTCGCCAGCGCTCGGAGGTCGTCGAGGTCGTCGAGGTGGTCGCCCAACTGGGCCTCCATGCTCACTGCCGACCGAACCTGATAGCGTCTCGTCTCGCCCGCCCGGCCGACGAGCGCGTACGTATCGACGAACGTGGAGGACGCGAAGGCCCGTTCGAGCGGGGCGTGGTCGTCGTGCGTGGCGTGGACGAGAAACGGGGGGCGGTCGCCGTGGTTGAACTGGATTGCCACCTCCAGCGTCGCGTCGGGGACGGCGGCGGCGACGTCGACGAGCGGCAGGTGCGCGCACAGAATCTCGTACTCGGCGACGAGTCCCATGGGTGCTCGGTGCGTGTCGGCGTTAATGGGCGTATCGGTGGTGCGTCGGCGTGTGCAGGTCGACGACGCCGGGGTGCCCGTTCCAGCGGACATAAGAAGGCTTAGTAGGCGTCGGGGTGGACCGGCGGGCATGGTAGCGTTCGAAGTACCGGAGATCGATTACACCCGGTACACGAATCGCCAGCTCGCGGCCGTGCCGCTCGCAGTGCTCGCCATTGCCCTCCTGATCATCGGCGGGTGGTACGTCGCGACCGGCGCACCGGTCGACCCCGGCCTCGATTTCACCGGCGGCGCTGAACTTCGCGTCGCCATCGACGCACCGAACGGGCAGGCACGCGAACAGATTCAGCAGGCGTTCGACCCGGCACCGGCGACTATCCGGAGCGTCCCCTCGGACAACACGTACATCCTGACCTTCCAGACCGAGGATGTGACCGTGTCGACGCTGGAAGAGCAAGCCAGAGCCGCCGGCCTCGAGGTCGAATCGAGTTACAGCGTCTCGGCCTCCTTCGGCTCCCGGACGCAACTGCTCGCACTCGGCGGCGTCGCTTTCGCCTTCCTCGGGATGAGCGCGCTCGTCTTCCTCATGTTCCGGACGTTCGTCCCCTCCATCGCCGTCGTCCTGTCGGCGTTCTCCGACATCGTCATTCCGGTCGCGCTGATGAACGTCCTCGGCATCCAGCTCACGCTCGGAACCGTCGCCGCCCTCCTGATGATCATCGGGTACAGCGTCGACTCCGACATCCTGCTCAACAACCACATCCTCAGACGGTCGGGCGGGTTCTACGAGTCGACCCACCGCGCGATGCGCACCGGTGTTACGATGACGCTCACGTCGCTCGCGGCGATGGTCGTCATGACCATCGTGGCGACGCTGTTCGGCATCCAGCTACTCGCCGCCATCGGGACCGTCCTCGTGTTCGGGCTCGCCACTGACCTCATGAACACCTACATGCTCAATCTCAGCCTCCTCCGCTGGTACAAGTACGAGGGGGTGTCGAACTGATGGGCACGATCCGAGAGAACTGGCGGATCTTCCTCCTGATCGTCGTCCTGCTCGGCAGCCTCTTCGCGCTGTTCTCGCCGACGATGGCGGCCGGCGACGGCAGCACCGAGACCCCCGGTCTCGCCAGCAGCGGGGTCACGAACCTCCAGTACGGCCTCCAGCTCTCCGGCGGGACGCGCATCCGCGCGCCGCTCGTCGGCGTCACCGCCACCGACGTCGAGTTCGGCGGGACGCAACCCCCCCAGATCGAACAGGACGTGGCCGGCCAACTCGACAACGTGACCGTCGCGGACGTGATCGTCCGGCGGACGACGCAGTCGGCCGGTACCGTCGAGGTGACCGTCGACGGCGTCACGCCCGAGGAACTCGGGAGCGCGCTCGACGCCGCCGGCTACACGTACGAGAGTACGCGCGATGGCGTTACCGAGCAGACGCGCACACAGACGGTCGACATCCTCTCGAACAAGATCAACGAGGCGGGACTCTCCGGCGGGACCGTCCAGCAGATCTCCTCGGCTGGCGAGAACTTCATCCTCATCGAGGTGCCCGACGAGAACCGCCAGCGCGTCGTCGACCTCGTGAACCAGCGCGGGAGCGTCCGCGTCGACGCCTACTACCCCACTGACGGCGGCTACGAACAGGAAACGGTGCTCGAACAGGACGACTTCCAGAGCATCGGCAACGCCCAGCAGGGCGGCGAGGGCCAGTTACCGAACGTGCCGGTCGTCGTGCGCGAGGATGTCGCTCCCCAGTTCCAGCAGCAGATGATCGAGACGGGAGTCGCGAGTCAGGGCGGGTCCCGCTGTCGCTACGAGACGGCACCCAACGGCACCGACGCCTGTCTGCTCCTGATCGTCGACGGGCAGGTCGTCAACTCCTTCGGGATGAGTCCGGGACTCGCCGCCGGCATGCGCTCCGGCGACTGGGCGCAGGATCCCCGATTCATCCTCCAGACGCAGAACTTCAGCGAGGCACGCGAGGTGGCGATCAACCTGCGCGCCGGTGCGCTCCCCGCCAAACTCGACATCGGTCCCGGGGGCGAGGGCACCTCCTCGTACATCGCGCCGAGTCAGGGGCAGGACTTCCGTACGAACTCCCTGCTGACGGGGATCATCGCGGTGTTCGCCGTCGCGGGCGTCGTCTTCCTGCGCTACGGTGAGGTAGAAGTCGCCCTGCCGATGATCGTCACCGCGCTCTCGGAGGTGGTGATCCTGCTCGGCTTCGCGGCCGGTATCGGCTACCCGCTCGACCTCTCCGTCATCGCCGGGTTCATCGCCGTCATCGGGACGGGGGTGGACGACCTCATCATCATCGCCGACGAGGTAATGGCCGAGGGCGACGTGAACAGTCGCCGGGTGTTCCAGAGCCGGTTCAAGAAGGCGTTCTGGGTCATCGGCGCCGCCGCGGCGACGACCATCATCGCCATGAGCCCGCTGGCCGTCCTCTCGCTCGGCGACCTGCAGGGCTTCGCCATCTTCACCATCCTCGGCGTCGTCGTGGGCGTCCTCCTCACGCGCCCGGCGTACGGGGACATCCTCCGGGCGTTGCTGACGCGGGATCGCTAGAACTCCGACAGGGAGGACTGCTCCGCCGCCGCCAGCACGTCCGCACACGTCGACCACGACGCCCGCGCACACGCGGGCAACTCGCCGTGATCGCGGACGTACTCTGCGAGGAAGGTTCGCGTTCGTTCGTCACTCGGATAGCCGCTGCCAACGTCGCCGTAGTCGTCCGAAAGCGCCTCGATTCGAGCGTCGCGCTCGACTTTGGCGACGATACTCGCCGCCGCGACGTGCGGGTGGTTCTCGTCGGCGCGATGCTCGGACCGCACCGTCACCGCGGCGTCGACACCCGACCCGATGCGCCGGCCGAAGCGGTCAGCATCCACGTCGCCCGCGTCGACGGTCACGGCGTCGTCGTCGACGGCCACCGCCTCGATGGCCTCGGCCTGCGCCGCGACGGTCAGCGAGTTCATGTCCGTCTCGGGGTCGTCGATGCGGGCCGGCGTCACGACGGCGACGCCCACGTCGACGGCCGGGTCGCTCCGGAGGCGCGCTGCGAGTTCCTCCCGACGGGCCGGTGCGAGACGTTTCGAGTCGTCGACGGCGTCGGGGACGGCGCCGCTCGGCGCTCGCACCGCCGCCGCGACCATCGGTCCCAGCACCGGTCCCTTGCCCGCCTCGTCGGCACCGATCTGCATACCGGGCCGTGGAGGGACGGTGACAAAATCGTTCGGTTTAGTCGTCCGCCGGGGGCGTCAGCGTCGGCGTCTCGGGGTCGGCCTCGGCGTCGTCTTCTTCCTCCTCTTCGGCGTATCGCTCCGCGATCAGGTCGACGGGTTTGTGATGGTGACACATGGTTCTGACCCGCACACCGATAGTGGACGGGGAGAAATAAACGTTTGGTGACAGGTTAGTCGTCGGCCACTTGCTCCGCGAACTGCTCGCGCACCTTCTGCAGTTTCGGCCGGATCTGCACCTGACAGTACGCCCGCTGGGGGTTGTTGGCGTAGTAGTTCTGGTGGTAGCCCTCGGCCGGATAGAACGTCTCCAGCGGTTCGATTTCGGTGACGATGGGGTCGTCGTACTCGTCGGCCAGTTCGTCGATGACCGCCTCGGCCGTCTCGCGTTGTGCGTCGTCGTGCGTGAAGATGGCCGAGCGATACTGCGAACCCACGTCCGGCCCCTGTCGATCCTTCGTCGTCGGGTCGTGGAGCGCGAAGAAGACCGCCAGCAGGTCGGCGTAAGAGATGCGGTCGGGATCGTATTCGATCTGGACGACTTCGGCGTGGCCGGTCTCACCCGAACACACGTCCTCGTAGGTCGGCTCCGCGACGTGGCCGCCGGCGTAACCGGAAGTCACCGCGTGGACGCCGCCGAGTTCCTCGAACGGGGCTTCGAGACACCAGAAGCAGCCGCCAGCGAGCGTTGCGAGGGCGTGATCGTCGGTCATGGGGGCGTGTAGGCACCCGATGCCTATGTACTCCGCGCCCGGTGCGGCGTCAGTCGACGACCGTCAGGCGAAGTACGCCTCGTCCTCGAACGACTCCTCCTCTCCCTCCACAGCCAGTACATCGAGGGCAGTGACGCGGGCGCCGACACCGAGCAAGCCGGCGAGGCTCGGCTCCGTCCGGCCGTCGTCGCCGGAGACGAGTTCCTTCACGTAGAGGCCGCCCGCGCCGTGAATCTCGACCGTGGCGTGGGTGGCGTCGTCGAGGTCGCCCGACATGGCGTACACCTCGCGCGTCCGGGTCAGGTTCGCGCGCCGGTGATCGACCCGCTGGGGCGTGTACTGCTCGACCGTCGCGCCGTCGAGGTCGGCGAGGGCGTCCGTGAACGCGTCGGCGTCGACCGGTTCGTCGAACGTGACTTCGGCGCGGTAGGTCTTGCTCGCGTCCAGCCGTTTCACGCGCTCAACCATCTCGTAGGTGGCCAGACGGAGCCCCTCCACCTCGACGGCACCCTCGGCGAAGGCGTTCACGTCCTCCTGCAGGCGGTCGGTGTCGATATCGCGCCGCCGGGGTTCCTTCACCTCGACGACGAACGGGCGGCCGGTGCCGAGCATCTTGGCGTCCACGTCTTCGCGGCCCGCACCGTGGAAGACGGCGTCGACGCCGTCCATCACGTCCTCGACGAGGGGTGCGATCAGCCCCTCGACGCTCCGGTCGTAGAGGTAGCCCGACCCGCCGCAGTGGTCACAGGGCTGGCTCCCCTGTCGCCCGCTCCCGTCACACTCGCGACAGGGCCACTCCGTCTGCGGAATGTCGCGTTCGAGTTTGCGGTAGCGGCCGTAGACGAAGGCGGAGTTGATCTCCGTCTCCACGCGGTCGGCGTCGAGGTCGAGGACGAACTGCACGTCCGGGCGCTCGAAATCCACCTCGGTGTCGGTCAGGCGGCCGACCCGCTTGCCTACCTCGCGGTTGAACTCCGCCTTGAACGGTTCGCCGGCGTCGGCGTCGGCGCCGATTTCCTCGCGAAGCAGGCGCTCGTTCTCCTCGATCAGCGGAGGCGTCCGGGTGCCGACCTGATAGGTGGCAAACTCCACCCCGTCGACCGACTCGGCGGCGCGTTCGGCCCAGTCGTCGAACTCGGCACACCGCCCCTCGCAGACCCAGCAGTCCGCGATGTCGACAGGGTCGAAGGGTTCGTCGTCGTCGAGGGCGGCGGCGACGCGGAGCGACCGGCCGCGTTCGGCGTTGGTCAGCCCGAAACTCCGGTCAGCGAAGACGCGCCCCAGGCACGCGTCACACACCGGCCCGGTCGCCGCGAGTCGGCGTGCGTCGTCGAGGAGGCTCATACCGGGTGAGGGGCTGGCGGGCGTAACTGTCTTGCCATCTAGCGCAGCGTTCGGAAGTCATCGCACAGCCGGTCGAAAGACAGCGTTCGATCAGTTCCAAACGCTACGCTACACCGCACCGACGTAGCCGAGGAGCCACCACACGAGGACGGCGAGGACGGCGACGACGACGAGCGTACAGACGACGGCGACGGCGGCCAGTCGCCGGAGATACCGTCGATCGGCGGCCGCGCTCGCGGGGTCGTCGAGGCGGGCGTCGAGCAGATCAGACACCCGCAGGTTCGCCTTCCAGTAGGCGTCGAAGAGGTCGCCGAGGACGGGGACGGCGCCGCCGACGGCGTCGATCCAGAGGACGACCGCGACCCGCCCCAGCGTCGCCCGCGGGACGCCGGAGCGGGCGGCGACGGCGAAGACGTACGTCGAGATGGCGAGACCGACGGCGTCGCCGACGACGGGGAGGAGGCCGATCAGCGGTTCGATCCCGATGCGGAAGTCGGTGCCGGGGACGCGGATCGAGTCGTCGAGCAGGTGGCTCAGGTCGCGGAGGCGCTGGAGGTCGACGGCGGTGGCGGGGTTGCGGGCGGGCGCAGTATCGCGGTCGACCGTGACGACGGTCGGCTCGTCGCCGTCGCGCCCGCCGTCGGCCGCCGATCCGCGCGAGGCACCAGTCACACGAGCAGACAGGAGCGCGAGGGTGAAAGCATCCCGGGTCGGGTCGAATCGCTTTTGCCGGCGGCCACCGCGTTGCTCACCATGACCAGCGTCAAGGAGTTCCGCGTCGAGCGCGAACCCACGGCGACGGCGACGGGGCGCGGACGCTTCGATTTCACCGACGACTACTCCGTCTTCGACTGGGGAGGGATGCCCGACCAGATCCCGGACAAGGGTCGGAGCCTCTGTACGATGGGCGCGTTCAACTTCGAACTGCTCGAACGCGAGGGCGTACCGACCCACTACCGCGGCGTGGGACCGGACGCCGTCCCCCTCGACGAAGTCGAGGAAGCGCCACACGAACTCGCCATCGAACTCGTGCAGGTGCCCGACCTGCCGTTCGAGGACGGCACGTACGACTACGACGCCTATCACGCCACCGCGGGGTCGAACTACCTGATCCCGCTCGAAATCGTCTTCCGCAACACGGTGCCGGTCGGGTCGAGCCTCCGGAAGCGGGGGGCGCCGAGCGACTACGGTCTCGATCACGACGCGTGGCCCGACGAACCGGTCGACCTGCCCGAACCCGTCGTCGAATTCTCGACGAAGTACGAGGAGCAGGACCGCTATCTCGACCGCACGGACGCGGACCGCATCGCGGGTGTCGCGGATATCGACGCCCTCGACAACTTGGCGCGCGAGGTGAACCGCGTCGTCACGGAGCGAGCGGAAGCGACGGGCTTCGTCCACGAGGACGGCAAGATCGAGTGTTGCTACGTCGACGGCGAGATCCGCGTGGCCGACGTGGTCGGCACCTTCGACGAGAACCGCTTCGCCTACGACGGACAGGAGGTGTCGAAGGAGGTGGTGCGCCAGTACTACAAGCGCACCCACCCCGAGTGGGTCGAGGCGGTGAGCGAGGCGAAAGCCGAGGCGGACCGGCAGGGCGTGGCCGACTGGCGGCCGCTCTGTGAGGAGGAGCCGAAGCCGCTTCCGGCCGACGTGATCGCCGCTGTGGCGGATATGTACGCCGCGGGCGCGAACGCCTACACGGGCGCGGCGTGGTTCGACGCGCCGAGCATCGACGACGCGGTGGATGCGGTTCGCGACCTGTAGACGGACTCCAAAACGGCTTTTGCGCCCGGCCACCGACGGTCGAGCGATGACGGCATACACCGCGACGGTCACGGTGCGACTCAAGCGGGGCGTCCTCGATCCGGAGGCGGAGACGACCCAGCGTGCGCTCGAACGACTCGGGTTCGAACTCGAGGATCTCCGATCGGCCGACCGGTTCGAGGTCGACCTCGACGCGGATTCGGCGGAGGCCGCCGCCGACCGCGCCGACGAGATGGCCGAGCGACTGCTCGCGAACCCGACCATCCACGACTACGAGGTCGAGGTCACACAGCGATGACGGTCGCGGTGATCCAGTTCGGCGGGAGCAACTGCGACCGCGATTCCGTGCGTGCGCTCGATCACCTCGGCATCGACGCCGAACGCGTCTGGTACGAGGACGGCCTGCCCGCGGACGCGACGGGCGTCATGCTCCCCGGCGGCTTCTCCTA
This sequence comes from Haloplanus aerogenes, assembly GCF_003856835.1. NCBI lineage: Archaea > Methanobacteriati > Methanobacteriota > Halobacteria > Halobacteriales > Haloferacaceae > Haloplanus > Haloplanus aerogenes. The sequence goes on along the minus strand of NZ_CP034145.1, from coordinate 584,778 downwards.
CGGCGACTATCTCCGCGCGGGCGTGATGGCGGCGCGCACCCCCATCGTCGAGGAGGTGCGCGAGGCGGCGAGCGAGGGAATGCCCGTCCTCGGCGTCTGCAACGGCGCGCAGATCGGGTGTGAAGCGGGGCTTACTCCGGGCGCGTTCACCATCAACCGGAGCGCGCGCTTCCAGTGTGAACGCGTCCACGTCCGCGTCGAGAACGCCGACACGCCGTGGACGCAGGCGTACGACGAGGGCGAGGTGCTCTCCCTCCCCATCGCCCACGGCGAGGGGCGCTTCGAGGCGAGCGACGAGACGTACGACCGCCTCGTCGACGAGGACCGTATCCTGCTTCGGTACTGCGATGCCAGTGGAGAAGTAACCGACGCGGCGAACCCCAACGGGTCACGCGGGAACGTCGCCGGCGTCCTCGGCGACCGCGACACCGTCGCGGTGATGATGCCCCACCCCGAGCGGGCGACGCTACCGGACCTCGACGGGACGGATGGCGCGGGAGTCCTGCGGGGCTTCGAGGCGGCGCTGGCCGAAGTCTAAACTACATCTCGATCCACACCGGCGAGCAGGTGCGTATCCAGCCGTCGCCGTTGCCGTTCTCGCGGATTTCGAACCACCCGTCGGGGTGGCGAAACGCCGTGCAGTTCAGGTCGGAACTGTGAACGTCGATACGAGTCATGAGTGGATGCTATCGCGTACGTCGCCACCGATCATGTGTATGAGTCGCATACCTCGTCGGTAACGAGACCGTAGCGGATCACAGGATGGCCCTGTCGGGCGCTAACGACACCATAGACGAGCGCTCTAAAGCTTCTCGGCCGCAATCGCCTGATTGGTCCGGCACTGGGCCTGCCGGAACCGGCGGTCGGCCGCCGACTCGCGCTCCGGGAGCGTGTCGCGGAGGGCGTCGAAGAATCAAAAGGGAAGAGAGAGAATACCGTAGTCGAGCGCGAAAACAAACAGCGAACTCCCGAGACTGATAGCGAGTTTCGCGAACGAGTAGAGGTTCAACGGCCATAGCGCCATCTGATTGAGATGGTCAAACATCGTATACATTGTCATGATTTCGGAGGCTTCAGCTTCCGAGTTGATTCCTTCAGCCTGTTTGCGCCAGAATGTAGTCTCCGTCTCGTTGAAATACTCGCGCATTATATCGATCTTCCGCTCTTGGATGTCCAGTAACCGCCTTCGAATGGCGATGGTTGCGTAGAGAGTAAGAAGCAGGAAAAAGCCAAGCATAGCAGCGTATATCACCATCGCTACCCCGCGGAAAATCGGGTTGTCGAGAAACGAGATGCTCGAGATGATGATGAAATCGAGCGTGACGAGAAAGATCGCATAGGTGATTATCGACACGAGAGCGTCTCCCATCGCCCGATATCCACCCAATCCGTCCGGTGCTAGGATGTCGATATCCGAGATATACGTGTTCGAGATCCGATGTATGAGATACATCCCGACGGCCAACGGCCCGTAATACAGGCCATGAACAGCGCCATACAGGTAGTTTGTCAAGTGATATGGATAGGCCCAAAAGACATCGAGACCCCACATAACTCCGTATACGAACGCACCGCCGACCACGCCGCCGCCAACGATGACGACGGGGTGAAAACCCTTGTCAAGTAACGATTGAAACTCCCGGTCGATCTGCTCACCATTGATCTCGTATTCGTCGACAATCACGACATCGGACGTGCGTTCCGAGAGGCTAACCAGTTCCAACCGAGCGCGGTCGTATCGATTATATATCTTCTCCAGAACAACGACCGCAGAGAGACAGTAAACGATACCCACGAGGAACTGGTAATTGTACGGAATCACGCCATCCGGAAGGCCAGTGACGAGGTAATCGACCGCGACGACGACCACCACGATGAGGAGGAGCAGACGCGTAAATGTGAGCCCGGACGGAAGGTCGATGAACTCGTCGGGGGTATAGGTATGGTCGACATCCGGTGCCGAATTTCTCGGCGTGCCAACTGTTTCGTCTACCATCGATCTGGACCATCTGGCTGTCTAACAGTCAAAGAATCTGTTGTAGCGGAAATAATCGGGGCTATCCGCACGAGGGAGGAGCGCTATAGTAGCGTTTGTAAGTCATCGCACACCTGATCGCACGTCGTCTGGCGATCAGGTGTGTGAGCAGTTCCAAACGCTACTATAGCTCCGAAGGGTCACCGCGCCAGCGGCATCGCGTACCCCGTCTCCGTCTCGACGACCGTCTCCCACGTCGCCTCGCAGTCACACGACACCTGCTCGAACACCGAAGGGTCCTGTCGAAGGCTGAAATCCTTGATCGCGCGTTCGACCCGCTCGTCGCACTCGCCGCAGTTGTGCGGGCCGCGGTCGCTCCCGCCGCCGACGGGGTCGGAGACGACGATGGCGTCGGCGTCGGCCGTGCGTTCGAGGACGTCCGCGACCGACCAGAGCCACGGCGGCCGGTAGCCACCCTGGAAGTAGAGTTCGTCGACCATCGTGTACCGCTGGACGTTACAGGGGTTCATCGAGACGGTGTGGCAGTACTCGGCGCACCGACGGACGGAGTCGACCATATCCTCCACCGCTTCGGATTCCGTGAGGAACGGGGGCTTCATGAGGAGGTAGGCCTTGACGCCGGCGCCGGCGGCCTCGGCTTCCTCCGTCGCCGCGACGAAATCCTCGAAGTCGAAGTACTTGTTCACGCAGTCGTGGCGGACGCGGTCGGTCGCGGTTTCGAGGCCCACCGCCACGTCGGTCGCGAGGCCGCGATCCGTGAAGTCCGCGAGTTTCTCGCGATCGACGAAGTCGGGAAGCGACTCGACGACGATGCGGTCGCGGTCGGCGAACGTCTCGGCGATGGCGGCCCGGGTCTCGGCGCCGACTTCACGCTCGTCGAGGAAGGAGCCGGAGGTGTAGATCTTGATCAGGCCCGACGGCTCGTCGGCGTTCTCGCGTTCGTGGTCGAGGCAGGCGTCGATCTGATCCATGAGAGCGTCGTGAGGGACCGATCCACCCTCGACGGATTCGGCAACGTAACCACACATGGTACAGCCGCCGGCCCGCGCCCAGCGACAGCCACCGGTGTTCAAGATGATCGTGAGCGACTGGTAGACGCCGTCCGGTGTCCGATCCTCGTCGAGCCACACCCGCGTCGGCTCGTGCGGATCGTAGTGTTTCTCCTTGCGGGAGCGAATCTCCCGCATCACCTGATTGTGGGCGTCCATGCCCTTCCCCTGTTCGTACACTTCGGGGCTCGGCTCGCTCATTGCCGGGGGTAGCCGACCGACGCGTAAAGCGGCTTCGGGGTCGGCCTGCCGGCTGGCGCCGCTCAACCTCGATTTCGGCGGATCGAGGCGGGCGGCACAGCGGCCCGAATTGTCGGGAATTATCCGGTGATTCGTGACAGATTTTCACCACACGGCGGCCCCCTCAGCCAACCACGTAACCGGATACAATTACATCCCCGAAGCAACGACTAACAGCATGGAGGTGTAATAAACTAACGTACGTTACCATGACAGACTTAGGCGGATTCAGAGATCACGTAGCGCACGTGGACCTCGGTTCGGGCGACGTCTCCTATCAGGGCGTCGACGACGAGGACGCGAAGAAATACATCGGCGGACGCGGCCTCGGCGTGAAATACGTCTTCGACGCCGGGCCGGATGTCGACCCGCTCGGGCCGGACAACCGGCTCGTGTTCATGAACGGCCCGCTCACGGGATCGCAGGCCGTCATGAGCGGTCGGATCGCCATCTGTACCAAGTCCCCGCTCACGGGGACGGTCACCGACTCCCACCACGGCGGTTGGTCCGGCGCCCGACTCAAATGGTCCGGCTTCGACGGCCTGGTCTTCGAAGGCCAGAGCGAGGATCCGGTCTACGCCGTCGTCGAGGACGGCGAGGTCGAACTCCGTGACGCCTCCCACCTGTGGGGCAAGGGTACGCACGAGACCCGAGAGATCGTTGAGGAGGAAGTCGAGGGGTCCTACGGCAAGAACCTCTCCATCATGGCCATCGGTCCCGGTGGCGAGAACGAGGCCCGTCACGCCTGCATCATCAACGAGGACGACCGTGCCTCCGGCCGTGGCGGTACCGGCTGTGTGATGGGCAACAAGGGCCTGAAGGCCGTCGTCGTCAAATCCGGCACGAAGATGCCCAAGCCCGCGGACTCCGACACGTTCGGCGAGGGTGCCCGGCAGGCGATGCAGGTCATTCAGGAGTCCGATGTCACCGCGCCCAACGAGGGCGCGCTCTCGATGTACGGTACGAACGTCCTGATGAACATCACGGAGGAGATGGACGGTCACCCGACGAAGAACGGGCAGTACACGTCCTCCTTCGCGATGAACGAGGCCGAAGGCACGGACGTCGAGGCCGAGAAGATCAGCGGCGAGAACGTTCGCGAGAACATCCTCGTCGACGAGCCCACCTGTCACTCCTGCCCCGTCGCCTGTAAGAAGGAAGTCGAGGTCAACTACAAGCACAAGGGCCAGGACATGAACGTCCGGATGGAGTCCTACGAGTACGAGAGTGCGTGGGCCCTCGGCACCAACTCCAGCAACGACGACCGCGACTCCATCGCGGTCATGATCGACCGCTGTAACGACATGGGTCTCGACACCATCGACATGGGGAACCTCTTCGCCATGGCGATGGAGATGACCGACAAGGGCAAACTCGACGCCGGCATCGACTGGGGCGACGAGGAGCACATGATCGACCTCATCGAGGAGACCGGCAAGCGCTCCAGCGACCTCGGCGACCTGCTCGCCATGGGCGCGGAACGCATGGCCGAGGAGAAGGACGCCCACGACTGCCGGCTCGACGTCAAGGGCCAGACCATCGCCGCCTACGACCCGCGCTGCATGAAGGGTATGGGCATCGGCTACGCCACCTCGAACCGTGGCGCCTGCCACCTGCGCGGCTACACGCCGGCTGCCGAGATTCTCGGCATCCCGGAGAAGGTCGATCCCTACGAGTGGGAGGGCAAAGGCGAGCTGTGTGCAACCTTCCAGGACCTGCACGCCATCTCCGACTCGTTCGACATCTGCAAGTTCAACGCGTTCGCGGAAGGCATCGAGGAGTACATCAAGCAGTACAACGGCATGACCGGCCGTGACCTCTCGGAGAACGAGCTCATGACGGCCGGTGAGCGCGTGTACAACCTCGAACGCTACTTCAACAACCTCGCCGGCTTCGACGGCTCCGACGACTCGCTCCCGGGTCGCTTCGTCGAAGGCGACGAGGAAGCCATCCCCGGCCAGCGCGGCTCCGAGGGTGAACTCTGCGAACTCGCCGAGATGAAAGAGGAGTACTACAGCCACCGTGGCTGGGTCGACGGCGTCGTCACCGACGAGACGCTCGAAGACCTCGACATCACCGCGGGTCCGGGCACGGGCGTCTCCGGCTCCGGCGGTCAGGCTCCGGCCGACGACTAACCCGGCAATCAGCCCCCGACTTCTTCATTTTTTCACGGCCGCGAGCGATGGCTATAGTTTTCAATCGTTACTAGGTTCGGCGCCGACACCCAAGCGCAGTTCGTACTGCGCCAGCGCGTGCATCGCCCGCCCGTCGCGTAAGTCGCCATCGAGCGCCATCGCCAGTAACGCGTCGTAGTCGGCCGTTTCGACCCGGATGCTCTCGTTGAAATCGAGGTCGCGTTCCCCGGTCGGCGTACAGTCGCGGGCGACGAAGTGGTGGTGGACGGAGTTGGCGATGCCGTTGGTCGGCTCCGCGGAGAACAGGTGGGTGACGCTCCCCGCCTCGTAGCCCGTCTCCTCCCGAAGTTCGCGCCGGGCAGCGGTTGCGAGGTCGCCGTCGAGGTCTTCGACCGACCCCGCCGGCAGGCCGCGGTTTACGCGCCCGACCGCCTGCCGCCACTCCTCGATGACGACCACGTCGCCCTCGGGCGTGAAGGGCAGGACGACGACGGCCGCGGGTTCGTCGACGTAGTGGTAGTCGGTCTCGGTGCCGTCGGGAAGGGTTACCTCGTCCCGACGCACGTCGAAGCCGGGGCAGGTGTAGTCGACGGCCGTGCCAGTCGTCGCCCACTGGAGATCGTCGCTGTCGCCCGTTTCGTCGGCTGTGTCGTCCATACAGGTGGTCAACGACAGCGAGTCAAAAAGCTCTAGTAACGATTGAAACGGTTTGTGCATCTGATCGCACGCTGCACTGCGATCAGATGGGCCCCGACTTTCAATCGTTGCTAGGGGCGCTCTCGCCATCGCGCCACCGGATCACCACGCCCGAACCGACGAGCGCGATGGAGACGAGGGTCAGGAAGAGGTGGAGTTCGCCGACCCACAGCGGGAGGCGGATAGCGGCGCTGACGAGGCGGAGGAGGGGTGTGAGAACGGGCACGTAGCCGCCGGCCGTGACGCCGTCCGACGCCGTGTTCCCGTAGGTAGGGGCGCCGACGAGTTCGCCCTGCGGTAGGCGGTCGGCCTCGTACGGCAGGGTGCGGTAGTCGAACTGGTGTTCCCAGACGACGGTCCCCGTGGAATTGATCTCGACGAGGCGGGCGTTGCGCGTGTCGGTGATGAGTGTGTTGCCGTTGGGAAGGCGGTCGGCATCGCGCGGCCAGTTGAACTTCTGGTCGGCGGCACCACGGAGCACCCAGACGGGCTCCCACGTCCCGTCGTCGGTCCGGTGGAGTTCGACCACGCGGTGGTTCTCGCTGTCGGCGACGAGGACCGCGCCATCACCGAGCCACTGCGGGTTGTGCTGGTGGTAGAGGACCGACGGATCGCCCACGATCCTGTCGTCGTCGCTCGCGTCGTCGTGGTCCTCGTTGATCACCTCGACGACGCCCTCGCCACGTTCGAGGATGACGAGCTGGTTGGCGTTGCGTACCGAGACGAGGAAGCGACCCTCGCCGATGCGGTCCACGTCGTTGATGTGGAGCCAGTCGATTTTCGTCCGGTCCTTGCCTTCGGGCACCTCGTAGCGCTCGTCGGCGTTCCACTCCCACGTCACCTCGCCGTTCTCGACGATCAGCACCCGTTCGTGTTCCATGTCGGCGAGGACGAAGCCGCCGCCGGGAAGGGGTTCGACGTCGTGAACCTCGCTCGCGACCCGGTTACGCACCGGGAACGACCACTCGTACACTACCTCGGGCGAGGGGTCGGCGTCGGGGTCGATGATCCGGAAGCCGGTACGGTGACACGGCGCCGGATAGGGACCGCAGTCCTCGTAGCCGTCGGCCATGTAGCCCGCGAGCACCGAGCCGTTGTCGAGCTTGGTCACGTCGAAGTAGACGGAGGCCGAGGACTCGCGCCACTGCTCCTCGTCGCCGTCGAGGAGGCGGACGGAGCCGTCCGCGACGTAGCTACCGACACCCTGCACGCCGACGAGGGTTCGGGGCGTGTCGTCGCCGTCGTCGGGTGTCGTAGCGCTCGTCGCGCCGGTGGGTGCCAGCGCCGCACCCACGACGACGGTGGAGAGAAAGCAGAGACAGCCGAGGACGACGAGTACGTCGCCAGTGCCGTACCGAGAAGGCATCTAGTGGTCGGGTGTCGAGTTGCGAGCATAAGCCTTCGGATACGAGGTCTGCTATAACAGGCGCCCCACCATCCATCCGGTGTTGACGTACAGCAGTCTCTAACGGCGTCAGCCCCGCGTCAGACGGGGCGCCAACAGTCATGTGTGATGAGCCTGTAGACCCACGCAATGACGGATCTGGATGGCACCCCCGACAACGTACTTTTCGAGTGGTACGAGCGTTACATCGGTGACCCCGAGACGGAGACGGACGTGTATCTCGGATTCGCGCTCTTTTTCGGCGGTATCGCCCTCGGTGCGATCGGGATCGTCGTCTTCCTGCTGTCGGCCGTGGCGAGCGGCGGCGGGACGCCTGCGTGGGCGATCCGCGAGGTGGCGATGGTGTGTGCCAGCGTCGGGTTGCCGGTCATCCTGCTCGGGATGGTCGTCCTCCTCCCCGGCGATCAGCGGATGACGTACGTCTCGCTCGGTGGGCTGGCGGTGTGTCTCGTCGCCGTCGGCCTGTTCGTCGCCACGTACCCGATGAACTGGAACGTGGCGCGCACGCCCGATTACAGCGCGCAGGGGGTCGCCATCTACGCCGTCGGCCTCGTCGCCGTCGTCGGCGCGACGGGCGCAGCGCTGGTCGGCCACCAGGTCGAACGCGCCACGCCGGGCGAGCGCGCGGCCGAGGTGCGCGCGGAGACGAGCGAGGCGAGCGGGACGGGTGAGACGGGCGAAACGGTCTCCGACGAACAGGTGCGCCGCGACATCGACGAGGCGATGGCGGACGCCGACCTCTCGTGGGGTGGCGTCAACCGGAAAAACACCAAGCGCCTCGAACTCAACACGCCGAGCGACGTGGAGGTAGACCGCGAGGCGTTCGAGAACGCGGAGGCGACGACCGTCCGTTCCTCGGGAAGCAACGTCGACGACGCGCTGTCGAACCTGCGGAAACTGCAAGGCCGGGAGCGCGAGACGGACTCCTCGTCCGGCGTCGACGACCAGACGGCGGCGCTGACGGAACTCCGAAAGCAACAGGAGGCCGAGGAGATAGCGACCGAAGACGACGACGGCGGACTCGTCGACCGCGCGAAGAAACTCTTTTCGTCCTGACATCGGCCATCTCACGCCTCCGTCTCCCGATTCCGTAATTCGCCGTTTTCGACCGTCTGACGCCCGTCAGACCTAGGTAAGCGGTCGGACACTTTGGCGAACGTTTATGATGGCGACGGGGCATCACACGCGTATGGCAAAAGGCCTAGACGTCGGCACCATGAACCTCATCTCGGCACAGCAGGAGGGCGCGGAGACGGTTTTCGTCCAGCAGCGCAACTCCTTCGTCGAAATCGAGTACTCCGACATGGCAGAGCAGATGCTCTCGCGGAGCGACGTCCTCCACATCCGGAAGGACGACAAGGTGTACGTCGTCGGTGACGACGCCCTCAACTTCGCGAACATTTTCAACGAGGAAACGCGTCGCCCGATGCAACACGGCATCCTCTCCTCCGAGGAGTCCTCGGCGATTCCGATGATCAAGCTCATCACCGAACAGGTGGTGGGCCAGCCGAACCACCCCGGCGAGCGTCTCTACTTCTCCTCGCCCGCCGACCCCATCGACTCCGACCTTTCCACTCTCTATCACGAGAAGACGCTGGAGTCGATGCTCGGCGACATGGGCTACGAGACGGAACCGATCAACGAGGGGATGGCCGTCATCTACTCCGAACTCGCCAACCACAACTTCACCGGCCTCGGCGTCTCCTTCGGTGCAGGCATGACCAACGTCTGCCTGTCGTACTACGCCGTGCCCGTCATGAAGTTCTCCATCGCCCGCGGTGGCGACTGGATCGACGAGCAGGCCGCACAGGCCACCGGGACGCCGGTCGACAAGGTCACCTCGATCAAGGAAGACGACTTCGAACTCGACTTCCGCACCGACGTGGGCGGCGTCGAGGGTGCACTCGCCATCTACTACGAGAACCTCCTCGACTACGTCATCGAGAACATCGCCCGCGAAGTCGACGAGGAGGACGTGGAGGAGGATCTGGACGTGCCCGTCGTCGTCACCGGCGGCACCTCCAGCCCCCGCGGCTTCGAGAAACTGTTCGAAGACCACCTCCGCGACGCCTCGATTCCGTTCTCGATCAGCGAGGTCAAGAGCGTCGAAGAACCCCTGTACAGCGTCGCCCGCGGCGCCCTCGTGGCCGCGCGATCCGACGAAGAACAGGACGAACAGGAGAGCGGCGGAAACCGGCAGGCACAGGAGTCGCCCGCAGAGGACTGATACGACCCGTCGCCAAGCGGGCGACTCACCGGCACTGACTTCCAGCGATCCGTATGGCGGCCCCGCGCTCGCTTAATTTCCAAGCCCGTCTCGACGGCCGTCAGCGACCGCCGGCGTCGGCTTCGACGCCCTCGCTTTCGTCCTCGGTCTCGTCCGTGGCGTCGGCTTCGACATCCTCGTCCGCAGTGTCGTCCTCGCCCACCGCGTCAGCATCGACATCTTCGTCTCTCTCGCCCGCAGCGCTATCGGCGCCGTCGGCCTCATTCTCGCTCTCGGCCCCGTCCATCGTCTCCGTCCCTTCTGTCTCGTCGTCCGAGCCCTCGGCCGCCTCGTCTGCCGCCTCGGCCGATTCGTCCGCCGTCACCTCGTCCGACTCCGCTACGTCGGCCGTCTGCCGGGCGTGGAACCGACGAAGTGCGTCGTCCCACGACTCGCCCTCCTCGGTCGATCCGGTCGCAGGTCGGGAGAGCGGGGGCTTGAGGTCGACGCTCGGGGCTCCGTCGCTCCCGTGGGCGCGGTAAAATCGGCGGAGGGCATCGTCCCACGACTCGATCGTCCGGGGCTCACCCCGGTGTTCGGCCGCGATGCCGACGTAGCCGCAGTCCTCACAGACGGACGCCTCCTCGCCGTCCAGGGTGTACGTGGCGAGCGTGCCGCCACACTGCGGGCAATTCATACCCCCGGATTTCCGCTCCACCTATTTATACTGTCGGCTGCGACTGTTTCGAGAGCGTCGCTACCCGCGGAGTAGCGACGCTCTCGGTCGACTCACAACCGGCAGTAGGAACCTTCCCCCCACTAATCGTCGCGTACCGGACGCGACCACGGGGTTACGGGGTCTATATTTATGTGTTCGTTCGCCCAATAATAGTTCAGTGACACGATACACGAACGGTCTCACGGTCGCCCTCCTCGTCGCCCTCCTCGTCGGCGCGGTTGCCCTCCCCGCGGTTGCCGTGAGCGAACCACGCGACAGACCGGCGGACACCGCCCCACCAGTACAGGTGTATGTGAGCGAGACGCTGAACATCTCGGCGGCGCGACTGTCCGGCGGCGGAACCGTCGGCACCGGTCCGACGACCTTCACCACCGTCGGAGGAGGCGCGTCGTTCACGGTCGATTCGACGAACGCCGACTTCGACGGCGTCGCTCCCGGCGCGTACTACGCCGAGAACGACAGCGACGTGCGGGCGGACCTCCGCGTCACGCGGCCGGAAGTATCGACGCTCGAACTCCGTGACGAGCGATCACAGAGCGTCGGCGGCGGGAGCGTCGATCCGGAGAACTTGGACCGACTGACGATCCTCGCCCGCTACAACTTCGAAGAGGCGGATCGGCTCAACGTCTCCGTCGTCGGGCCGTCCGGCGAGGAAGTCGCCACCACGCGGATCACGGAGAGCGGTCAGCGCGTCACCGTCGATCTCGAACCCACGCCGGGACGGTACACGGTCACCGCAACCGGGAGCAACATCGAGGCCGGCACCCGAACCGCGACGGTGCGCGTGCGGGGTGCGACGCCCACCCCGACGGCGACCCCGACCGCCACGCCGATGCCGACCGCCAGTCCGACAGCGGCGGTGACACCGACGGCGACACCCGAACCGACGGCGACGGCCACCGCGACGCCGACAGCCACGCCCGAACCGACGGCGATGCCCACGACCACCCCAACCGCCACACCGACCACCACGGCCGGTGACGGCCCCGGCTTCGGCATCGTGGGCGCAGTGCTGGCGCTCGGCACGCTGGCACTGTACGGCCGTCGACGACGCTAATCGACTGACTGCGTCCGCTCGAACCGGTACGCCGGTAGCCGGAGTTCGTCGAGTTCCGGCATGTGTTTGACGTTGTAGACGACCTGCATCTCGGCCGTCGCCGGAGCGCCGATACAGGAGAGGTGGATGCCACGCTCAGTCATCTCCGTGGAGAGGACGTGATCGATAGGCATCGTCATCTCGCCCTCGACGACCGCGACGGCACAGTTCGCACACGCCCCGCCGCGGCAGGCGTAGGGCCACGCGAAGCCCCTGTTTTCGGCCGCTTCGAGCAGCGTCTCGCCGGGTTCGACCAAGAACTCGCCGTAATCCTGCGGGTCGAGACCCGCATCCGCGGCCGTCGCGAACAGGTCGTCGTCGTCGAGCGACCACCCGCGGTCGTCGATCACTTCGTAGTTGAGATACTCGACCCGAGCGCCGGCGTCGTGGTGGTGGTCCGCCTCGTCGGCGGCGTCTCGGTCGATGGCGGCTTCGCCGTTCCGCATCGCCACGATGCGTTCGTACGCCGTCTTGACTCGCTGGAAGGCGCGCGCCGACCCGCCCTGATCCGGGTGCGTCTCCATGATGCGGCGGCGATAGGCCTGATCGATTTCGGCGTCGTCGGCGTCAGGGTCGACCCCCAGAACCTCGAACGGAGCGTCCACGTCTGAGGGTAGGGGGGTGAACGGTTAAAGGCTGTTCCGGACGGGCCGAGTGACTCCCACACGGCGGCCGCACCAGCCGAGAGCGAGACCACCGAGCAGGATGCCGAAGACTATCGACCGAGAAGATCCAATAATCGCCCGAAAAACGACTCTCGAACGGGTGTCGAGTCCGATTCGTCGTCGGTGTCCTCGGTAGTGGCGACACAGTCGTGGTCGTCGGCCGTTCGGCATGCCGGACAGACCGACTGGCCACAGTCGCCGCAATCGAGAATGCGATCCGTAGATGCACCGCAGTTCGGGCACGTTAGCACGTTCGTCGTGTCCGTATCGTCGTCTTCGTGCTCCCGTCGTGCCTGCCGATACTCGGCGGTCGGCGGGTTATCCCGTGAAGTCTCTTTCTCACGGACCCGTTCGATCCGCTTCGTCCACGTTCCTCGACGATCATCTATCGACGGACCGTCACCCCCGAGTCCCCGACTCAGTATAGTCGGCCTATCAGGACAGTCGTGATTCTCCGGGAGACGGTGTTCGGAGCAGTGGCGCCGTTCACAGTAATTGCACCGTATGAGGTGCTCGGCGTGAGCGTCGCAGAAACTGCAAGTGGCCATCGACGCACGATACCGGTCGTCGGCGTATGGTACTTACGACCACCCGAGAGCCGTCGCTCACTTCGCTCGCTCCGCTCGTCGGTTCGAAAGTGGGGAAAATGGGCCGGCACGAATTTGAATCGTGGTTACGGCCACCCGAAGGCCGAAGGATACCAAGCTACCCCACCGGCCCGCAGTCGAACGAACGCCAGCGCCGAGTTTAACAGTTGTGATTCCCGGGCTTCAGTAGGACCGAAACCCCTCGGTGTCGAGGTAGTTGTGCGCGACGACGATAGCGTGGTCGGCGTGGAGCGCCGTCGGCCCGAGACGGACGCGCGCGTCGGCTCGTTCGGCCAGCAGGTCGGCCTCGGCGGCCGTAAAGTCGTGGTGATCGGAGAGGACGAAGACGGGGTCGACCGGCGGTTCGGTGTCGACGACGGGGGTGCCGTCCTCGTGAAGGTGGACGAGCGTGCCGTCCAGCGCGTCGACAGTCGCCTCGAATCCGCGGCGGCGGATCGAGACGCCGGGACTCGACTCGACCGGCTGGTGGCCGATAGCGTCCTCGCGGCGCTCCAAGGCGTTGCGGATCAGCGCCGCCGTACTCCGCTCGTCGGGGTTGAGCCGGCGGAGGTCGCTCCCCTCGAACGTGACCGTGAACTCGTCGGCGAGGACGAGGTGGGCGCGCACGTCCTCGCGGATGGCGTGCGAGAGGAAGAAGGCGGAGTTGACACACCGACAGAGCACGTCGAGGCGCCCGGCTGCGCCCGCGAGGTCGTCGAGGGCGAAGTCGGGCGTCGTGGGGGCGTCGTGACCGACGACGACGAACTGGCGCATGGTCACCCTGCGCGCCCGCTGGCCTTGGGCTATTCGATGTGGACGGCTGTCGTCGCCGCGAGGCGGTCGGTCGGGTCGGCGACGAGGAGGCGAACCCCGATAGTGTGTGCGCCGGGGGCGACGGCCACCCACTCGTCGGCGGCGACGCGGATGCGCTGGTACCAGACGGCCTCGAAGGTCTTGGTCTCGCGGCGGGCGAGACGGAGAGTGCCGGTCTCGTCGGGGAGCGAATCGAGTTCGGAGGCGCGGTCCACGCCGTCGACCGACCACGTCCACGGGACGGGCGCGGTCGTGCGCAGTTGAAGCGGGAGGGGGAAGCGGTTGCGGACGGTGACGCGGAGACGAACGGGCTGGTCGGAGGCGTAGCTGTCGCGGTCGGTGTCGCAGTCGACGACGAGGGCGCGGCGGCGGAGGGCGCGAGGGAGGAGCGCGTGACTCGCCTTCGCGGCGTCGAACGAGCGGGTGGTCGACGGTGCGGGCGGCGTGTTCGGATGGTCGTCATCGCGGGCGAGGGCGTCGGTGCGCTCGGCGCGGCGAGGGGGACGGGTCACTGGTCGGCCTCCGGGTCGACATCGAGTCGTTCGTGGTAGGGGCAGGCGATGGCGTGGGTGTGGTCGGCATCGTCGTCGCCGGCGCCGATACTGGAGTGGTCGCCGGCGCCGATACGGGCGCCGGCGACGGGGGTGAGGTCGGGGTGATCGTCCCACTCGTCGCAGTCGTCCTGCACGATGGGACAGCGGGTGTGGAACTTACAGCCGTCGGGCGGATCGGTCGCAGAAGGGACGGTGCCGTCGAGGACGACCCGTTCCCGATCCCACTGCGGGTCGGGTTCGGGGACCGCCGAGAGGAGCGACCACGTGTAGGGGTGGTAGGGCGGCGAGAACACCTCCTCGACGGTCCCGACTTCGACGAGTTCGCCGAGATACATCACCGCCACGCGGTCCGCGAGATGCTGGACGACCGAGAGGTCGTGGGCGATCAGGAGGTAGGTGAGGCCGAACTCGTCCTGCAGGTCCGCAAGGAGGTTGAGGACGCCGGCCTGCACGGACACGTCGAGGGCGCTGACGGGTTCGTCGCAGACGACGAACTCGGGGTCGACAGCGAGGGCGCGAGCGATGCCGACCCGCTGGCGCTGGCCGCCGGAGAGTTCGCGTGGGTAGCGCGCGGCGTGACTCGGGCGGAGGCCGACCGTCTCCAGCAGCTCCGCGATCCGACGGTCACGCTCGGCGCCCGAGGCGATGCCGTGTACGTCCAGCGCTTCGCCGATGGCGTCGCCGACGGTGAGCCGCGGGTCGAGACTCGCGGTCGGGTTCTGGAAGACGTACTGAAGGTCGCGCCGGCGGGTCCGTAGGTCGGCGGCGGAGAGGGTTCCGAGGTCGTCGCCGCGGTGACGGACCGTCCCCGCAGTCGGTTCGTCGAGGTGGAGGAGCGTCCGCCCGAGCGTGCTCTTGCCACAGCCAGATTCGCCGACGAGCGCCAGCGTCTCGCCGGGGTAGATGTCGAGGTCGATGCCGTCGACAGCGCGGACCCACCGCCGTCGGCCGAGCAGTCGAGCGAGAAACGAGTCCTCGGTCGGGTAGTGTTTCACCAGTCCCTCGGCGCTGACGAGCGGGTCGGTCACGAGTCGGCCTCCGCGTCGTCTTCGTCTCCCGCGACTTCGACGAAGAAATCGAGATCGCCGTCGAAGTCGGCGTCGTCGACGTAGGCGAGGCAAGCGGCTTGGTGGTCGCTGGCGTCGGCTCCGCTCTCCGAGGCGCGTCGCGCCTTGCCGTTGCCGGCTTCACCGGCTCCGCTCTCCGAGGTGCGCCGCACCTCGCTGTCGACGCCGACCAGCGGCGGATCGCGTTTCGTGCAGGCGTCCTCGGCGTAGGGACATCGGGGGTGGAAGCGACAGCCCGGCGGCGGCGAGGCGAGGTCGGGCGTGGTGCCGGGAATCGTGGCGAGACGGTCGCGGTCGTCGCCGATGCGCGGGATGGCGCTCAACAGGCCGGCCGTGTAGGGGTGGCGTGGGTGGTAAAACAGGTCGCCGACGGACGCACGCTCGACGGCCTGTCCGGCGTACATCACCAGCACGCGATCACAGAAGCCAGCGACGACGCCGAGGTCGTGGGAGACGAGTTGCACGGCGAGGTCGTCGGCCGCGAGGTCGTCGAGGAGGTCGAGGAGTTGGGCCTCGATGGTCACGTCCAGTCCCGTGGTCGGTTCGTCCGCGATCAGGAGGTCGGGGTCGCCGGCGAGCGCCATGGCGACGACGACCCGCTGGGCCATGCCGCCCGAGAACTCGTGGGGGTACTGGGTCGCGCGGGTCGCGGGGTCGGGGATGCCCACGCGGTCGAGGAGGGCGACGGCGCGGTCGTGGGCGGCCTCGCCCTCGCGGTCGGTGTGGACGCGCACCGCCTCCGCGACCTGCTCGCCGACGGTGTAGACGGGATTGAGCGCCGTCTCGGGGTCCTGAAACACCATCCCGATCTCGCCGCCGCGGAGGCGACGAAGCCGTTCGGGTGAGGCACCGACGATTTCCTCGCCGTCGAAGCGGATCGATCCGCCCTCGATCCGTCCGGGATCGTCGAGCAAGTCGAGAACGGCGAGGGCGGTGACGGTCTTGCCCGCGCCGCTCTCGCCGACGATGCCGAGGCGTTCGCCGCGGTCGAGAGTGTAGGAGAGGTCGTCGACGGCTTGCACCACGCCGCCCTCGGTGTAGAAGCGCACGTCGAGATCCTCGACTTCCAACAGCGCCATCAGCGCGCCTCCCGGGTGCGGTAGCGGTCGGTGTCGGCGTCGGGGTCGAGGGCGTCCCGGACGCCGTCGCCGACGAGGTTGATCGAGAGGACAAAGAGGAAGATGGCGAGGCCGGGGAAGACGGTGACCCACCACTCGCCGCCGACGAGGGTGTCGCGGCCGGCGGAGAGCATCGACCCCCACTCCGCGGTGCCGGGTTCGAGGCCGAGGCCGAGGAAGCCGAGCGCCGCCGCCGAGAGGACGACGGTGCCGACGTTGAGCGTCGCCTGCACGATGACGGGGGCGATGGCGTTGGGGACGACGTGGCGCCGGAGGATGTGGCCGTCGCTCGCGCCGAGGGCTTGCGCCGCCAGCACGTAGTCGCGTTCGCTCACGCTCAACACCTCGCCCCGGATGAGGCGGGCGTAGCTGATCCAGCCGACGGCGACGAGCGCGACGACGAGTTTCCAGAACCCCTGCCCGAACACCGCGACGAGCGCGATGGCGAGAACGAGGAAGGGGAAGGCGTAGAGCACGTCGACCAGTCGCATGATGGTCTCGTCGACCCAGCCGCCGGCGTAGCCCGCAACGGCGCCGAGGGGGACGCCGACGAGGAGGGCGAGGCCGACGGCGACGACACCGATGGAGAGGCTGTAGCGCCCGCCGTAGAGGACGCGGGAGAACACGTCGCGGCCGGCCCAGTCGGTGCCGAAGGGGTGGGACAGGGAGGGCGGACGGTAGGCGGGGGCGACACCCGAGGCGCCGGGGTCGTACGGCGCCAGCGCGACCGGTTGGACGACGACGCCAGCCACCTCGACGGGCCGAGCGAAGACGGCGAGGAGAGCCATGACGACGATGACGGCGAGTCCGGCGACGGCGGCGCGGTCACGGCGGAATCGAGTCCAGGCGCGGCGCCAGCGGTCGGTCGTGGGGGTGTCGACGGTGGCAGTCGTCTCGGCATCCGAATCCCTCTCGTCCGCGTCGCTCCCGAACCCACGCACACGGAGGCGGCCACGGCCGTCGAGTGGATTTCTGGACATGATCAGTAGGCGATGCGGGGATCGAGCCAGGCGTACAGTACGTCCGCGAGCAGGTTGGCGAGAACCACGGCCGTGGCGACGAGCAACACCACCGCCTGCACGACGGGGAAGTCACGCTGGAGGATGGCGCGAACGAGCAGACGACCGAGGCCGGGCCACGAGAACACTCGCTCGATGACGACGGCGCCGTCAAGGAGGAAGGCGACCTGTACGGCGGCGACGGTAACGACCGAGATGAGCGAGTTGCGGAGGACGTGTTTGACGACCACGGTCCGTTCGTCCAGCCCCTTGGCGCGGGCGGTGCGGACATACTCCTGCCGGAGTTGTTCGGTGACGGCCGAGCGGGTGAGGCGAGTAAAGAGCGCGGCCGAGGCGGTGCCGAGGGTGATGGCCGGGAGGACGAGGAAGGCGAGCGACTCGGGGGCGAACAGCGGGGCGATGGGTGGGATGACGCTCACGAGGTTCAGGTGGACGCCGAACAGGAGGATGAGCAGGAGGCCGAGCCAGAAGTTCGGGGTGGCGATGCCGGCGAGGGCGACGACGCGACTCCCCTCGTCGACGAGCGTCCCGCGACGGACGGCGGCGAGGACGCCGGCCGGGACGCCGACGAGGAGGGCGATCAGGAAAGCGACGCCGCCGAGAACGAGCGTCTCGGGGAGGCGCTCGGCGATGGCGGCGCGGACGCTGCGGTCGGAGACGACCCGGTCACCGAAATCGAGATGGAGCACGTCGTTCAGCCAGAGCAGGTACTGTCGCCAGAGCGGTTCGTCGAGGTGGTACTGGGCGCGGAGCGACGCCCGGAGTTCGGGCGTCGCCTCCTGAAACTGGAGGACGTAATCGACGGGCGTGCCCGGCAGGAGTTTGACGAGGCTGAACGTGAGCACGGAGACGCCGAAGAGGATGGGGAGGGTGAGGAGCGTCCGCCGGAGGACGTAACGCCGGAGCGACATCGGCGGCTATCCGCCCCCGAGGGAGGTGTAGGTGTTCGCCCACGGCGCGTAGATGGCGGTGAACTCCCCGGAGTCGAGGGGGTAGGTGCGAAATCCCTCGACGGTGTCGGAGCGGAACGCCTCGATTCGCGTACCGAACCGGACGAAGGCGACGGGGGCGTCGGAGACGATGCGGCGCTGGGCCTGTTCGTAGAGTTCGCGGCGCTCCGCGGTGTCGTAGACGGTGAGCGCCTCGTCCAGGAGGCGGTCCACCTCGTCGTTGGCGTAGTGAGCGGCGTTACAGCACGAGGGCGTCGACTGCTCGCCGTGGAACACGCTGCGGAGGTAGGTGTCGGGGTCCCAGCCACCGGACCAGCCGAGCGCCATCATGGCGTCGGAGCGGTGGGAGTCACCGGCGAGCACGCGCCCGACGTACGTGTTCCACTCGAACTGTTCGAGGGACACGTCGAAGTAGTCGGTCCGGTTCAGTTCGTCGCGGACGAGTTGCGCCCACCGCACCCGGTCGCCCGTCTCGTTGGTGACGATGGTCGTCTCGTACGGCGGCGAGATGTCGAGGGCGGAAAAGCCCCGCTCCAGCAACTCGCGGGCCTGCTCGGGGTCGTAGCGCATGTACTCCTCTCCCATCTCCTGCAGGAACGACTCGGAGGTGTAGTCGGAGAGGAGCGGCGAGATCGGGGCGTACGCCGGCTGACCGATGCCACCGTACACCGAGTCGATGATCTCCTGTCTGGGGACGAGGCGGGCGATACCCTCGCGCACGTCGCGGTTCGAAAACGGTGAGGTGGCGAGAGGGAAGACGAGCATCTCGAACCCGCCGGCGAGGCGTTCGGAGACGGTGATGGCGTCGTCGGCGCGCAGGTCGGCCACCGCGTCGGCCGGCGGGTTGTTGGCGAGGTCGATGTCGCCGGCCCGGAGGGCGGCCACCTGCGAGGACTGTTCGACGATGATGCGGAAGGTGAGGGTCTCGATGGGCGGAGTGTCCGGGACGCCGTCGCCGTCATCGGCTTCGCCCTCCCCTCCGTACCAGTGGTCGTCGTTGCGGACGAGTCGATAGAGTCGGTCGGGTTCGTGCGTATCGAAGGCGTACGGGCCGGTGCCCACGGGACCGTTCGAGAGGTCGAGGGCGTCCGTCGCGGCCGCTTCTGGGACGATTGGGACGCCACCGAGGGAGAGCTGAAACGGGGCGTAGGGTTCCGAGAGGGTCACGTCGAGCGTGTAGTCGTCGCGGATGGTCGCGTCGTCGTACCAGAGGTACACGTCGGACTCGCGGGGCGTGCCCTCGTAGCGCTCGAAGGTAGCGACCACGTCGGCGGCGGTGAGGTCGCTCCCGTCGTGGAAGGTGACGCCCTCGCGGAGGGAGATGCGCCAGGTGCGGTCGTCCCGCTGGTCGACCGCGGTGGCGAGCGTCGGGCGGACGGTACCCTCGAAGTCGACGGAGACGAGCGGTTCGTAGACGAGGCCGAAGGCCTTGCGTGACGTGGTGTCGTTGGCCTGTGTCGGATCGTACGTGCTCACGTCGGCGCCGAGGGTCGCGACGAGTTCCGAACCGTCACCGGAGCCGCCGGCACAGCCGGCGAGGCCGGCAGCACCCGCCGCTCCCACCCATCGCAGCAGTCGACGGCGCGATGTGGTGAACGGTGGCATACTACCAGTCCGGCGGCCGACGCCGAAATATGCTACGATTGGGCGAACGACACCGGCGTCAGGCGGGCGCCGGGGTCGGCGGCGGGGTCGGCTGCCCACCACCGCCGCTCTCGCCACCCGCCGGCGGTCGCTGCGGCTGGTCCGCACCGGGCGGCCTCGGCGCGCCGGGGCGCTTGTCGCCGCTCACGAGGAAGTCCGCGAGGTTGCCGATCAACACGTCGTTGTCGGCGTCGTAGGCGTTCTCGCGGGTGACGAAGTCGGTGTCACCGACCGCGGTGACGTTGCCGCTCCGGGCGAGCACCGCGTACTGCCCGGGATCGCGGGTCGTCGACAGGTGCGTGCCGTCGGTGCCGACGAGTGCACGCGTGGCGCCGGTCGTCCGGAGCGGAACGGCCTCGCGCATCACGACGCGGTCGACGCCAGCGGTGAGATCGGTGTCAGCCGTCGGCCGGGCGTAGATGCTCTTGTAGTTGTTGTCGTTCTCGTCCATGTTGTAGAGGTAGCCGGAGCCGTACGCCACCCCGTAGGTCGATCCGAGCGCCGTCGTGCGCGGGGCGGTGGGCTGGAGGCTGCCGAGGCCGAACAGGAGGCCGCCGGAGGCCTGCACGGACGGCGGGTCGCCCATCACGAGGACGCGTCCGCCGGCGTCGGTGAAGGCCTCGACGCCCGCGAGTTCGTCGCTCGTGTAGCGCCGCTGGGGGCTGGCGACGAGGAAAGCGTCGGCCGAGCGGAGCGACTCGTTGAGGCTCTGGCGCTGGCCGCGGTAGAACCGAATCTGGTGCCCGTTCTCGACGAGCGTGGAGAGGAGGGGTTCGAGCTGCGTCTTCGAGATGCCGTTCTCGTGCCCAACGTCGACGAGGACGGTCTTACCCGTGGCGTCGCTCTCCATGCTGATTTCGCCCTCCTCGGTCGTCTCGTCGGGGAGGATGGTGCCGGGCTGGAACTGCTGGTTCTCGACGCTCACGGGGTCGCTGTCGCCGTCATCGGCCGAACCGAGCGCGTAGGGCGCGACGGCTGCACCGCCGACGATGGCGGCGACGATAACGACGAACACGACCGCGAGTCTGGACTTAGGCGCTGACATTGCCGATCACCTCGTCTGTCGTCTGAACCTCGCCGTACACCATCAGGAAGGTGGGCGTGTCGACGGCGTCGTAGCCGGCGGGGCTTTTCTCGACGACGACGGTCCCGCCGTCGTCCGTACTGAGCAGGATGAGGCCGCCGGCGCGCGGCGGCTCCTTGCGGACGACCTCGTAGTCTTCGAGGTCGGCCGCCTCGGCCGCCGCGTCGATGGCCTCGGGGGTCGACCCAATCTGGTCGGCCATACCGTTGTCGACGGCGCTGGCGCCGGTGTACACCTTGGCGTGTGCGACCTCGGTGCGCGAGAGGCCGAGTTCGTCGCCGCGGTGTTTCATGACGCTGCCGACGAACGCGCGCTGGAGCGTCTCGATCTGTGCGCGGCGCTGGTCGGCGGTCGTACTGGCCTTGTCCGGGCCGCTCTTGATCTCGCCGGGGAGCGAGGGGCCGGGCGCCGCGCCGCGGACGCCGACGCTCCCGACGATGGAGGCCGGGGTGACGTAGATGTCACGCGCGGGGAGCATCGCGTAGTAGGCGCCGGACGCGCCGGTCGATTTGACGCTCGCGACGACGGGCATCACCTGCGCCGTCCGCTGGACGGCGAGGTAGAGTTGTTCGCTCGCGGCCGCCGAGCCACCGGGGCTGTCGACGTTCAGGACGACCGCGTCGATCGATTCGTTCTCGCGGGCCTCGCGGAGGTCCTCCTGCACGGCGGTGACCGAACTGGAGGAGATGAAGCCCTCGACGGAGATGACGGCGACGCGACCGTCGGGGGCTGTCGCCCGGTCGTAGGCGACGGGTGCGAGGACCGCACTCAACAGGATGGCCGCGGCCACGACGAGGGCGTACGACTGGGCCCTCGACAGTGACGCGCCATCGGAGTCGTCGGACATGATGCAGGTCGGCGTGCGGACGCCGTCCCGTAATAGACTGGCTTGGCGAAAACGCGGATTGTACCTTGGGAAGGGTTCACTCGGTCAGCCCGTAGCCCCGACGGAACAGCGCGATGTCGAGGGCGACGACGGCCGTCGCGAGGCCGGCGAGGACCGCGAGGGAGACGTTCGGGTCGACTTCCGACGCGCCGAGGAAGCCGTACCGAACCCCGTTGACCATGTAGACCATCGGATTGAGATAGGAGAGGGTCTCCAGAAGCGGCGGGAGTTCGGCGATGGAGTAGAAGACGCCGCCGAAGAAGACCAGCGGGCGGAGGATGAACTGATTCATCATGGTGAGGTCGTCCCAGTCGTCGGCCCAGAGGCCGCCGACCACGCCGATGCCGGCGAAGAGGACGGTGATGACGACGCCGAAGCCGACGAGATAGAGCGGACGTGTGACGCCGACGGAGGTGAAGGCGGCGCCGACGAAGGCGATGAGGACGCCCACGATGGCCCCGCGGGTCGCGCCGGCGAGGACGTACGCCGCCGCCATCTCCGTGTAGGAGAGCGGCGAGGTGAGGGGTTCGTGGATGTACTCGTTCCACCGGCCGTGGAAGATGGAGAAGGCGGCGTTCTCGAAGGCGTTGGAGATGGCGCCGAGGACGACGAGGCCGGGGAGGATAAAGAGGATGTACGGAATCCCCTGAATCGTGTCGATGCGCTGGCCGAGGATGACGCCGAACACCGAGAAGTAGAGGACGTTCGTGATCAGCGGCGGCGCGAAGGTGTTCTTGGGACGCCGGAGGAACCGGAGAATCTCCCGGCGGGTCAGCGTCTTGAGGCCGACGACGCTCATGGTCGCCCTCCGTCGGTGACCGCCGAGTCGGTGCGAGTCATCTCGACGAACACTTCCTCCAGCGACGTGCGCGACACGTCGAGGTCGACGATTTCGTAGCCCGCCGAGTCGAGTTCGCGCACGAGGTCGGGGGCGACGAGACCTCCGCGGGACGCGGCGACGACGAGGCGACCGTCCTCCACGTCCACCGCCTCGACTTGCCCGTTGCCAGCGGCGATGGCGGGCGCCGACTGGATCGGCTCGCGGAACGTGACCGTGATGCGGTCGGTGCCGCGGTCCATGAGTTCGTCCGGCGTACTCACCGTCACGACCTGCCCACTGTCGAGGATGGCCACCTCGTCACAGAGGCGTTCGGCCTCCTCGATGTAGTGGGTCGTGAGCAGGATGGTCGTCCCCTGTGCGTTGAGGTCGGTGATGAGGTCCCAGAGGTCGTGGCGGAGCTGGACGTCGACGCCGGCGGTCGGCTCGTCGAGGATGAGGAGGTCGGGGTCGGTGACGAGCGCCCGCGCGATGAGGAACCGGCGTTTCATGCCGCCGGAGAGCCAGTCGAAGCGGGTGTCGCGTTTCTCGTAGATGCCGACCTGTTTCAACACCTCGTCGGCGCGCTCGCGCGCCTCGCTCGCGGGGATGCCGTGGTAGCCGGCTTTGTGCTCCAGCACTTCCCGGATCGGGAAGAAGCGGTCGACGTTGAACTCCTGCGGCGCGAGGCCGATGCAGTTGCGGGCCTCGCGGTAGTCGTCCTCCACGTCGTGGCCGAACACCCGCGCCTCGCCGCCGCTCTTGCGGACGAGGCCGACGAGGACGTTGATGAACGTCGTCTTGCCGGCGCCGTTCGGACCGAGCAAGCCGAAGAAACTCCCCTCGGGCACCGTCAGCGACACGCCGTCCAGCGCCGTCACGTCGCCGTAAGCCTTCCTGAGATCGTCGATCTCGATCGCTGCTACCATCTATCCGTCCTCGGCGCCGGACGGAATTAAGCTCCGTGAAGTGGGTCGCCGTCCATGAGTATTGGTACCAAGACGCATTTAAGGCAGTGGAATCAACATTAACGAATATTATCATTATAGATCATTAACTTTATTTGGTCCCGTGCCATCCCATCGGGTGCAATGCACGTACGCGACTCCGCCGCCGAGGCGAGCCGGATCGCTAGACGACCACCACGCGACACAACACCACCATGCAACCCACGACCCGACGCGACGACGAACTAGCCCAGCAAGCCCCGCTCGTTCCCGACATCGGCCGTGCAGACGACACCCGCACGGACGGGGGACAGACGACCCGCGAGACGCCTCCGACACGGCGGACGACGCCGACCGACACCGAGACCCAGCGAACGTACGACGACGAGATGGCACAGGAGGCGCCACTCGTCCCCGATCTCGGCCGCCCGAACCGTTCCCGAACTGACGACCCAACGGACATCTAAATGACCCCAGAAGACCTCGACACCGACACGGTCACGCGCGATATCGACAACCCCGCAGCGGTCCAGTTCCGTGAGCAACTGGCGAACCAGCAGTTCGTGTTCGCCCCCGGCCTCTACCACGCCCTCGACGCCCGTCTCGCGGAGATGACGGGCCACGACGCCGTCTACATGAGCGGCTACTCGACCGTCCTCGGCCAGTTCGGCTTCCCCGATCTGGAGATGGTGACGATGACCGAGATGGTCGAGAACGCGAAGCGGATCGCGGAGGCGACGACCCTCCCCGTGATCGCCGACTGCGACACCGGCTACGGCGGCATCCACAACGTCCGCCGCGCCGTCCGCGAGTACGAAAAGGCGGGTGTCGCGGCGATCCACATCGAGGATCAGACGACACCAAAGCGCTGTGGCCACATCGCGGGCAAGCAGATCATCTCCCGCGAGGACGCCGAAGCCCGCTTCAGCGCCGCCGTCGACGCCAAGCAGTGCGACGACACCGTGATCATCGCTCGCACCGACGCCTACGGCTCCGCCAACGGCGACTGGGAGGAGCACCTCGAACGCGGACGCATCTACGCCGACGCCGGGGTCGACCTCGTCTGGCCGGAGATGCCCGACCCGTCCCGCGAGGACGCGATCAACTACGCCGAGACCATCCACGAGACCCACCCGGATCTGGATCTCGCCTTCAACTACTCCTCCTCGTTCGCGTGGTCCGAGGAGGAGGACCCGCTGACGTTCGCGGAACTGGGTGACCTCGGCTACAAGTACATCTTCATCACCCTCTTCGGCCTCCACTCCGGCGCCCACGCCGTCTACGAGGACTTCAAGCGCCTCGCGGAGGACGACGAAGAAGCGCAGTTCGACCTCGAAGACCGCTACCTGGGCCACCCGACGGAGAGCCACCACGAACTCTCCTTCGTCAGCAAGTACCAGGACATCGAGGCGCAGTTCGACCCCGAGGCTCGTCGGCGGATGGAGTCCTCGAAGGGCTTCAGCGAGGAGGCCAGCGACCCCATCTCCTCGGAGGAACGGGAGGAGACGGCGCCGACGAACGACGACGACTGACCGAATCGTCACTCATTTTTCGCGCTTCGCGGCGACGCTACAGCACCGCCCCGAACGTCCAGAGCGCGAACAGCCCCACGGCGATGGTGGCGAACATGTTGTCGGTGTACCACGCCACCAGCGCCGCGACGACGCCGGCGAGAAAGCGGCCGTCGACGACCGTCGCGACGACCGTCGGTCCGGGGTCGACGATCGAGGGCGCCACGAGCGCCGCCAGCACCGCCGCGGGGACGAACCGGAGGCCTTCCTCGACCCGCGGCGGCACGCCGTCGATCCGTCCGAAGAGGTAGATGAAGGAGTAGCGGATGGCGAAGGTGGCGACGCCGACGGCGAGGACGACCGCCCAGATAGCGAGCGGGCCGTAGTCCGTCGTCATCCGTCCCTCCGATCGACGAGGACGCCGGAACCGACGCCCGCGAGTGCCCCGCCGATGAGGCCGAGATTCAGCGGCCAGTTCACACCGACGACGGCGACGCTCCCCCCGATCAGGGCGGCGACGAGTCGCGGCCGATCCGACACCTCGGAGACGAGAAGCGTCAGGAACACGAGGGGGACGGCGAAGCCAATGTTCCACTGCTCGGGAATGCCCGTCCCGAGGAAGACGCCGGCGATGGTGGCGAGCTGCCAGATGGCCCAGACGGCGCCCGCGGCGCCGAGGTAGTACCACAGCCGACTCGTCCCCTCGTCGTCGGCGAACTCGGTGATCGACAGCGCGTAGCCAACGTCGGTCAGCAGGTAGGAACACACCAGCTCCCAGCGCCGCCGGAGCGACTCGAAGTAGGGCGCGATGGAGGCCGAGTACATCGCCATCCGGAGGTTGATCACGACGGCGGTGACGACGACGACGGCGAGAGAGGCGTCCTGCGCGAGGAGGTCGACCGCGGCGAGTTGGGACGCGCCAGCGAAGACGACGAACGACAGACCGATCGCCTGCAGGGGCGAAAGGCCGGCGTTCACCGCGGCGATACCCGCGACGAGGCCGAACGGGACGAGACCGAGGAGGGAGGGGAGCGCCGCCCGGACGCCGGCGCGGAAATCGTCGGGGAACATGGATGCCCGTGCGCGAGCGTCCAGTAACGACCTTTCGGTTTCCCGGTCGCCGTCACTCACCGACCGACGACGACTGCCTCGCGAATCTCCAGCGCCGTCTCGAACTCCTCGTCACGGTCGGTGTCGGAGCCGATACGGCGGAGCTGTTCCGCGTGCGTCCGGGCGACTGCCTTCCGCTCTCGGTCGGTCAGGTCGAGACGGTCACCGATCGTCTCCCAGTGACCGGTCGGGACGAGAAACACCTCCCGTTCGTCGCTCTCGGCGACGCGCTCGAACTCGCGGCGGTACGTGTCGACCCGGTCGGCGAGGTGGGCCTGCACGCGCGACAGCAGGTCCGACAGGGTTCCGGGGTCGACGCTGGCTTTCGCCGAGGCGAGCATGAACACCTGCCCGTCGATTGGCGAGTTCGACGCACCGGACACGGTCAGCCTCCCGCGCGCATCGCCTTCTGTGCGAAGCGTTCGATGAGCGAGTCGAGCATCTCCGGATCACCTTCGAAGGTGAGGTCGACCTGCGTCAGCGACACCGACGGCCCGATGCCGACGGTCTGCTCCGAGAGGTCGGCCGCCCAGTCGTCGGCTTCGACCCGGTCGTCGTCGACCTGTTCGGCGCCGAGGTTCTCGAGATACTGGATCGCGAGTCGCTTCGAGATGCCCCGGAAGGAGCGCTCCCGGCGGACCCAATCCTCGCTCATGCGCCGCCTGCCACCGGTGGGAATATCGACAGCGTATCGCCGTCTTCCATCACCGTCTCCGGCCCCTCCATGTGGAGCACTTCCCGCCCGTTTTTCAGGATATTGAGATTCGGCTGCAGTTCTCCCTGATCGTCCAGCAGTTGGCCCTCGAGGCCGTTGTACTCGGACTCGAGGGTCAGGAGAACGTCCCCGACGGTCGCACCGTCCTCGAACCCGTGTTCGAGGGTCTTCTGCCCGACCGCCTCGCGGAACGTCGCGAAAAATCGCAGTTGCAGATCCATGTCAGTCGTCAAGTGCGCCAGCGTAAAAAGGGACGCGACAGCGTGCGGAACGGCTACCCTACCGATCGCGCAGGCGGATACCGTCCTCGACGGTCCGGTAGTTGCGCTCCTGATCGATGCGCTCGGCGACCCAGCCGACCTCCTGAATCTGCATGATCAGGTCGGCCTGCAGGTTTCGCCACGAGATAGCGTAGATGGGCGACTGCCCCCACGCCCGGAGTTCGGGGACGAACTCGTCGTACTGTTCGAGTTGATCCTCCAGCCGTTCGAGTACACTGACGACGGCCTGTGCGGCCTCACGTTCGTCCTCGGCCGCCGACACTGCCTCGTTCAGCCGGGCTTCGAGGCCGGCGACCGCCCGCTGCATGTCCTGCTTGGCTGCCTGGTCCTCGTCGGGGAGCGATTCGAGAATCTGCTTCGGCACGCCGAGATCGAACTCGTCCATACGAACGGGTGGCCCGCGAGGGGTAAAAGCGTCCCGCACTCGTACGAACCGACGGTCGGAAGCCGGTGTTCGCGAAACGGATCGGGGCAGCGCGTCGCGACGGTAGCGTGTCCGGCGCAACTCCTCGACGAAGCCCCGCTAAACGCTGTCCAACCTACCAACACGATCTCTGAAAGGAGTCCGGTATGTATCGGCTAGGTCGATATGTGCAGAGACGTCCAGAACGCCGTTACGTGTACACCTCCACCAATACTGTATTTGGAGATGTGATCGAAAATCACGCCATATACGGACTCTCCATGTCCTACGAGCCACTCTGATCAGCGCCGAATTTCCCTCGGCTAGTGATTATTTGCGTAAAACACTCAAGACAGTAGTGAGAGGGAGGGGCGTATGGATACGGCGTCGGACAGGGAGGATATCGAATTCCTCCGACGACAAGACAAACTCGCTCTCATCGAGGCGTTGCGATCACTCGAAACACACGATCACCTCGCCCTGATCTACAAGACACGGGAAGAACAGTTCGACGCTGCGATTCCCTTCATCGCCACTGGACTCGCACACAACGAGAAGTGTATCTACATCACCGACGACAACGCGGCAGAGGACGTGATCGAAGCCGCATCCACGTACGGGATCGACGTTCAGGATGCGCTAGCGACGGGCGACCTCGAAATCGCGGACCCGTCCGAAACCTACCTTCAGGGCGGCTATTTCGACCCTGACGAGATGGTCGAGTTCCTGCACGAGGCGGTCGAGAAGGCCAAAGCGGCAGGCTATTCCGCATTACGGGCGACCGGCGAAATGACGTGGCAACTGGGCGGCGATCCAGGAACCGACGCCCTGCTCGAGTACGAAGCCAGATTGAACGACTTCCTCGATGCGCACGATTGTCTCGCCATCTGCCAGTACAACTACGAGCGGTTCAGTCCGGAGGTTCTCCGCGAGGTGATCAGGACACACCCCGATCTGGTGTACGGGTACACCGTGGCGGAGAACTTCTATTACGTTCCTCCGGACGAGTACCTGGATCCGGACGCGGAGGCAGATCTCGAGCGGTGGCTGACGAACATCGCAGAACGCGAGCGGATGAAGCGTGACCTGCAAAATCGGGAGGACCAGCTCGACATCCTCACGACGGTGCTCCGACACCGGCTCCGGAACGACACGAACCTGATCCAGGGACTGGCCGAAGAGCTAGAGGAAACGCTCTCTGGCGAAGAACGAGAGCGGGCAGCGAAGATCGTCGACGTCGGCAACGAGCTGATCGACCTGTGCGAAAAGGCCGGGACAGCCGAGCAAATCATCCAGGCCCAGTCGTCCGTCACGCCGACGGATTTACCGCGACTGGTCGAGACACACCTCGACGCGTTCCGAAGTCGGTACCCCGACTCGACCTTTCGGTTCGAAACCGAGGTCGAAGACGTGTGTGCGCTGTGTGCCGATCAGTTCGGAACGGCGCTGGACGAACTCATCGAGAACACGGTGAAACTCAATCGGAAAGAAACCTGTGAGGTCGAAGTCACGGTGACGCGCAGGGAGCCAGGAGCCGTCGACCTCGATATTGCCGACAACGGGCAGGGAATTTCGGAGATGGACGTGAAGACGCTCACGGGAGAGCGAGAGATCGATCCGCTGTACCACGGGAGTCGCGTCGACCTCTGGATCGCCCACTGGCTGGTGACGCGCTCTCGCGGCGAACTCCGGTTCCGCGAAAACGACCCCCACGGACCGATCGTGACGATCCGTCTCCCACAGGCCGAATCAGCGGTGGACTCAGTCTAATGCGATCTGAAAGCGCCAGTCAGCGCCTCGTGTGGGCAGGGACGATCTGTGCGATCGGACTCGTCCTGTTGCTCGCGAACGTGCCACACCTCCTCAGAGAGGAGGGACCGCTCGCGTACGCGCTGGGTGTGTTCTTTCCGATGGTGTTGGCGAGCGGACTCACCACGGCCGGGTACTGGGTGTATCGAAGCGACCTGAACGGCGAATTTCTGCCTCGCGTCACTGCGTGGACCGTGAGTGGCATCGTGGCCATGGCGATCGTCACCGCCGCGATGCTCGCCTACCAGTTCGCGGAGGGTTCTCGAATAATCACGACACACCTCCCGTTCGTGTTGCTGAACCTGTTGACGACGGGCGGTCTCGGTGGCGTGCTCATCGGCATCTACGATGGATTCCAACGCCAGCAGCAACGGCTCACCGAGCAGGATCGACAGCGATACCGTTCCCTCCTCGACGCCGTCCCCGACGCAATCTTCGTCGCGCGGATCGCGACGGGCGAGATCATCGATGCGAACAGAACCGCCGAACAGTTGCTCGATCGTCCCAGAGAGGATATCCTCGGCAGGGATCAGACGAGCCTCCATCCGGACGAAAATCGCGATCAATACGCCGAACTGTTTGAGGGGCACGTGGCCGCTGACGAGGCGGTCGAGACGAAACTGCCCGACGGCTCGGATATCCACGTCGTCACCGCCGAGGGGGAGCACGTCCCGGTCGAAATCAACGCCAGTCGGTTCGCGTACCGGGACGATCCTCGATTCATCGGCGTTTTCCGCGACATCTCGGATCGACGGGTTCGAGAGCAAGAGTTGCGTAAACGAACCGAACAACTGGAAGTTCTCAACCGCGTCATTCGTCACGATATCCGCAACGACATGAACGTCATCACGGGATGGGTGGAGACGCTTCCCGAACACGTAGACGAGGACAGCGAGGAGATTCTCGATCGAATACAGGAGACCAGTCACCACGTGACCGAACTCACGGAGATTTCCCGGGACTACGTCGAGATCATCTCCGGCAGTAGTTCGGCTGAACTCCACGCCGTTTCGCTCTCCGACGCCGTTCGCAACGAACTCGTCACGCGACGGGAGACGTATCCCGAAGCGGAGTTTCGCCTGGAAGCAGACCTTTCGGAGATCGAGGTGCGAGCGAACGAACTCCTCTCCTCCGTGATCCGGAACCTGTTGAACAACGCAGTCCAACACAACGACGGGGAGACGCCGACAGTCACGATCGACGCCGACCGAACCGAGGAGTCCGTGATCATCAGCGTCGCCGACGACGGTCCGGGAATTCCGGACTCGCAGAAAGAGACCGTGTTCGGGAAAGGCGAGAAGAACCTCGACAGCGCAGGCACGGGTATCGGCCTGTATCTCGTGAAGCGACTCGTCGACGAGTTCGGCGGCGACGTCTGGATCGAAGATAACGATCCAAAGGGAGCGATCTTCAAGGTGCAACTCCAGCGTGCGTGAGCGCCCGCTCCGCGAGACCACCGGAATACGGCGAGCCACTCACCCCAGAAACTCGCGCAACTCCGCCGAACAGGACCGACAGAGCAGCACCCGGAGGTCGCCGTCGGCGTCGAGCAGATCGAGCGCACCGTAGACGTGGCCGGGGGCGATAGTCGCGCCACACCGGTAACAGTCGTGGGGGCGCGACGGGTTCGATCCGGTGCCGGTCGGATGGTCCTCGGTCACGAGCCGTGTCCGTGGCCGTACTCCTGCTCACAGCCGTCGTGTTCGACGGGGTCGACGGCCGGCGACGCGCCGAGCGGCGTCTCGTCGTCGATCAGGGCGGCGAGACCGAGGCGGTCGACCGTCGCTGGCGTGGGACGGCCGTCGGCCGCCCAGCCCCGCGCCGCGTAGTAGGCGTCGAGCATCGTCTCGAACGCCTCGCGGTCGACGGTGCGGCCGGCGGCCGGGCCGTCGGGCATCGGTTCCTCGAACACGTCCGGCAGCGAGTCGTCCGACCGGTCGAAGCCCTCGCGGACGTTGAACAGGCGGACGAGCGTCCAGACGCGTTCGCCGAGCGTCGCCAGCGACTCGCGGTCGTGGTCCAGCCCCACCGCCTGCAACCACTCGGCGCCGAGATCCTCCCACATGGTCTCGCCAGCGAAATCGTCGACGACGAGGCTCCAGAGCGTCGACCGGACGTTCTGGGCGCCGATGACCGTCGTGACGCGGTCGGCGTCGGTCCACTCGTCGCGGGCGAACGCCTCGCGCTCGACCGGCCGAGCGCGGCGGTGACACCCACCGCGGTCGCTCGTGGCGTACGCCAGTGCCATCCCCGCGGCGCCTCGGGGGTCGTAGGCGGGGAGTTCCATCGACTTCACCGTCGGGACCGCCCCCGCGCCGTACCGGTCCTGCGCCGCGTCGACGCCGTCGGCCAGCGTGTCACCGAGGTCGGAGGACCGGGCGGCGATGGCCGCCAGTAACCGCTCGGCTGCGTCGGCGTCGCCGAACTCGAGGTCGGCGTCGATGGCGGCCACGTCGGTCGCCCGCATCGCCCACGCGACGGCGTTGCCGGCGCTGATCGCGTCCATCCCGAGCAGATCACAGGTCGCGCCGAGACGCGCCACGTCGTCGAAGTCGTCGATGCCGAGGCCGGCGCCGAGCGACATCAGCGTGCCGCCACGAGGGACGGACTCGCCGTCTTCGGTGTCGACGCGGAAACCGCCGGGGACGGCGTCGTCCTCGTTCTCCCGACCGGTGGCGGCCTCGCGCACCGCCTCGACGCCGATGTCGCCGGCGTCGTCGAACTGGCCGCCCTGCCAGCCCCGAGTGGAGAGGACGCCCACCTCGTTGGCGAAGTCGACGCTCTCGACCGTCTCGCCGGCGGCCTGCCAGCGGCCGGTGTCGTCGTCGCGGTAGGCGTCGTCGTACCGGTCGCGGAGGGCGGCGAGTTCCCCGGTCGGTTCCGGCGGGTCGCCGCGGACGGCGACGGCCTTCAGCCGTTTCGCACCCATCACCGCGCCGGCGCCGCCGCGACCGGCGTGGTGGTCGCCGCCGTCGGAGGCGATGGTGGCGTACGCTACTTCGTTCTCGCCGGCCGGCCCGATACAGGCGACGGCGCCGTCGAGGGCGGCGTCGACCTCGGCGGCGTCGGCGCCCCAGAGGTCGGTCGCGTCGTGGAGTCGTGCCTCGCCGTCGGCGACAGTGAGGCGAACGGGGTCGTCGGCCGCCCCCTCGATCAACAGGCCGAAGGCGTCGGGGAGGGCGCCGGCGAGGGCGTCGGCGAAGGAGCCGCCGCTGTAGGAGTCGAGGAAGGCGCCCGTCAGCGGCGACTTGGTGACGGCGGCGTAGCGCGACTCGGCGGGCAGGTAGCCCGAGAGCGGGCCGATGAAGAAAGCGAGGCGGTTGGCCGGGCCGAGCGGGTCGGTCCCCGCGTCGAGTTCCTCGTAGAGATAGCGGGCGCCGAGGCCCTTGCCGCCGAGGAAGTCGTGTCGCCAGTCCGCGGGGACGCGCTCGCGGGCGACAGTCCCTGCCGAGAGGTCGACCCGAATCACGTCGCGCCGGCCGGGCGATGGCATCGACACACGTAGTTGGGAAACGGTGTTAAGCGTTGTCCTCCACGTGACGCACCTCGACGGCGACGCCACGCGTACTGTCGCGCATCTCCGGGCCGCTCATCTCGGCGCGGCCGACGCCGAAGGCGACCGGTCCCTCGACGACCACCTCGTCGCCGGCGCGGATGTCCGCACTCGCGTCGACGACGCCCGGGGCGAGGACGCTCCCGTGGGGGACGAACGAATCGATCTCGACCCGCTTGGTCGGGGCGTCGCTCTCCGCCCAGTGGCGGGCGCCCGCGAGCGTAAAGGAGAGGACGCCGTACTGGGGCACCTGCGCCGCGAGTTGCGTCCCCGAACCGTCCCGCACCTGCAACTTGGGGTGGCGACTCGTCGTCTGCAAGTCGGGAAAGAGGTCGTCGCCCGCGCCGGGGCCGAACTGGTAGTCCGCGATGGCGCGGACCGTGTTGTGCTGGCGCTCCCGCTTCGAATACTTGAGTTCGCCCGCGAGGGCGTCGGAGAGGTTCGACAGCGACTCGGAGGTGGTGGGGTGGTCCTCGACGGTGAACTCGAAGGGGACGTCGACGTTCTCGGCCACACGCTCGCAGATGTCGCGGTAGCCCTCGCCGGGGACGTGTGCGATCACCCGCGGGTAGTCGTTGCGCTCCAGATACCGCTGGAGGACGCGCGCGACGAAGTCCTTCTCGCCTTCCGTCCAGTGACCGGTGACGACGGCGTCGTAGTGCTGGGCGGGGTAGGTACACTCCAGTTCCTGCGGGACGACACCGATAGGCGACGTGATGGAGGCGAGGTGGCCCCGGTAGTTGATGGCGCGGTGGAACTGCGCGTGGCTCTGGGAGTCGCTGTAGGGCTTGCGAGCCGAACACGGGACGAGGACGAGCGGATTCGAAAAGCGGTTGCGGTAGCGGGAGGTCACGCGGTCCGTGAAGCGCTGAATCTCCACCCGGCGGAGGGTGTCCTCGCTCGCGGCGCTGAGTTCCGTATCGCGGACGACGGGTGTCCGCTGCTCCAGATACCGGTACTCCCCATCGAACTCGCGGAACGTCGCGGTCAGCCAGTTCTCGTGACGGGCCTGCCCCTCCAGATAGTCGCGGAGGCGACCCCGACGGATGCGGGTCCGGACCGTCCCGAGCGCCGATTCGAGGGCCGCGACGTTGTGGGACACGCAGTCTTCGCGCGTGAACTCGGAAAGCGGTGGGTCGGAGGGGAACGCCTCGGGGAGTTCGTGGAGTTCGTCGAGGTGGTACTCGCCCTCGGTAGTGAGATAGATGCCCTGTCGGCCCTTCACGCGAGCGAGTTTGGTGTCGACCAGATCCACCCCGGCGGCGACGAGGGTGGCGACGTTGGCGGGCGTGGCGACGCCGGCGAGATAGAGCGCGGTGTCCGGCGGAACCGCCTCGCGGACGGCGATCACCTCGTCGCGGAAGGACTCGCCGTGACCGACGACACCCGTGGCGGTGGCGAGGACGTAGGCGTCACAGCCGTAGTTGCCGGCGGTCTGGCCGGTGACGACGCCGGCGCTAGGGTAGTCCACATTGGGGTAGTCGACGGCGAATGACTCCTGGACGGCCGGGTCGGTTCCGGTGGGGAAGGAGCGGTGCGGGAGGACCGTCAGTTCGGCCTCGCTCCCCTCGGGGAGGTCGCAGTCGGCGGCCCACAGGCTTCCGGTGTCGACGACGAAGTCGTCGGCGACGGCGGGCGTGATGACGGGGTCGCGCAGGCGAAGTTCGCCCACGCGGGCGGCCCCGTCCCGCGCGTGGACCTCGAAGTACTCGGTCATGCGTGGACGTGGCGGGGGGCGCGGAACTACGTTTCGTTCCGGCGGCGACTACATACTGCGCGATCCGACCTCGTCGCGGACGACGTAGTAGAGGATCCAGACGACGAGGCTGCCGAAGAAGGCGCCGAGCGCCCACGCGAGGGCGTGTCGACTCCCCCTCCCCTTCGCGTCCCGGTAGATGAGGAACGAAACGACGAGTGGGACGACGACGGAGAGGGCGAAGACGAACAGCATGATCAGAATCTCGGCGCCACCGGGCACGCCGACCTGCAGGACGGGTACGGGCATACCTCCGTGTTCCGAAGCGACTGACAAAAACGTTCACGGCCGTCAGTTTCACTTTCACTCCGGTTGGCGGTGGTATATGTGTCTGGCCGCGGTAGGAGCGGGTGGAGCGTGGGTCACACGCTTCGAAGACACGCTCCGATCCCCCATGTCATCGACGCTCGGCGACTGTCCGCGCTGCGATGCCCGAATTTCGACGGCACGGCTGCTGATCGAATACGATACGTCAGACGGACCGGCGGCGTACGCGGAGTGTCCCGGCTGCCGGGACGTTGTTCACCCCGCGTGAGACGGACGGTTGTAACTGTATACCGGCTGTCGCCGTCCCCGTAGTCGGCGACACCGGAGACGACTTACAACGATCCGTATAACCGGTCCGCGGCTTTTACTCACCCGCGCCCCAACGCGTCCCATGCCCACGTACACCGGCGAGTGGGACCGCACAGAGGTGGCGGCGTTCCTGGCCGACGCGACGGTGCCCGTTCGGCTAGCCTGCCGGACCCCCGCCGGCGGCCTCTGGATGCTCTCGCTGTGGTATCGCTTCGACGCCGACGCCGAGCGACTGGTCTGTGCCACCGCCGCCGAGGCGGACGTAGTCGAGTATCTCCGCGCCGACGACGAGGTCACGTTCGAAGTGTCGACCAACGACCCGCCCTACCGCGGCGTCCGCGGGAACGGGCAGGCGACCATCACGCCCGACGACGACAAGGCGGTCCTGCGGAGTCTGCTCGAACGCTACCTCGGCGGGACCGACTCCGCACTCGCCCGACGACTGCTCGCCCCCGAACGCGACGAGGTGGCGATTCGGATCGACCCCGCCCGACTGTACTCGTGGGATTTCACGGAGCGCATGCGAGAAGTGAGCGACGTCTGAGCGACCGGTGGCCAACGCGTGGCGTGAAGCGGGCGCTGAGAGCGTGAGTACACAAAACGAAGTTCTCGCCGACCGTCACCGCAACGCGGGGACGGAACGCGAGTATTAGTTACGAACGAGGTTCGTCGCGCGCGGACCCTTGGGGGAGTCCTCGATTTCGAAGTCGACGTCCTGCCCCTCTTCGAGGTCCGGACCGCCAACGTCCTCCATGTGGAAGAACACGTCGTCGTCCGCGTCGTCAGTCGAGATGAAACCGTAGCCGCCAGTGTCGTTGAAGAAGTCAACCTTACCGTTTGCCATTGCAAACAAATGTACACCCCGGTCACGGATAACCCTTCCGAGGGTCGTGGTACCACGACGGTGGCGAGTCACGGGATCGGCGGCCGAGTGTGGCCGTCGACCTTCCCGTACGGCCCGCTGCCACCGCCGTTCTCCCCCTCGTCGCCGCCGTCCTCACCGTCCTCCGGCCCGGTACAGCCAGCGAGGGGCATCGCCACAGCGGTCGCAGTCGCCGTCACGAAGTATCGGCGATTCATGTGTGATAGTTGGTACCACACACCAAAAAATCATGCTCCGTCGCGATCCGGCCGGGCGCCGAGTCGTTCGACGGTGACCGAGTCGGGCACCAGCGCGAGCGCCGAGTCGGGCCAGTCGTCGTGCGCGATGGTCACGTCGGTGTCGGGGTTGGCGTCGACGAGGGCGGCGACGCCGCGAGCGGCGGCCTCGCAGGCGGCCGCGTCGGTTCGGTCGGGGAGTTCCGCGGTGAACGGGTACGTCTCCGAGAGCGCGCGGGGAACGGGGCCGAAGGGGGGAAGGAGCCGCCACGCGGCGTCGAAGCGGTCGCCGGAAGGAGCGTTGCCCTCCGTCAGAAGCAGGCGGTCGGGGGCGTCGAGGCGGCCGATTCGGTCGTGGTGACGAACCACCTCGGGCCGGCGCGCGCTCTCGGTCGAGGTGTAGAAAAACGACCCTTTGGTGGCGGGGTCGTGACGCTCCAGTTGGCGGGCATGATCCAGCAGGGCGCGGTAGCCGTCGAGCATCGCGGGGTGGCTCCGGGCGCGCGTCTCCACGAGTTCGAGCAGGTTGCCCTCGCGGATCGCCCCCTTGATCCGGCGCAACTCGCCGTAGGAGACGTGGAGGTTGTGTTCGGCGAGGAGGCGTTCGCGTTCCTCGTCTCCCGCCGCGCGGATGTCGTCGGGGGTGTGGGACGTACAGATCGGACACTCGCAGGGGAAGTAGTCGAGGTCGTCGAGGTGTTTCGTCCCGCGGACGGTCAGGTAGCGGTCGTCGCGGGCGTAGATGGCGTAGGCGGCGGAGTCGAACAGATCACACCCCATCGCGACGGCGAGCGCGAACATCATGGGGTGGCCGGCGCCGAACAGGTGGACGGGGCAGTCGGCGCCGAGGCCACGCTTCGCGGCGGCGACCACGTCCACCACGTCGGCGTAGCGGTAGTCGTTCATCAGGGGGACGACGGCGCCGACGGGGAACACGTCCAGATCCGTGGCGTCGGCGTGGCGGGCGGCGTCCTCCCGGAGATCGAGGTGGGTCGACCCCTGCACCGGCGCGTTGACGAGCATCTCGCCGGTGTCGACGGCCTCGGCGTCCGCGAGCGCCTGCTCCGTGGTCGCCAGATCCGCTTCGGCCGTCTCGCGGGTGGCGTCGGGCGGCGTCGGCACGTCGACCGGCGTCCCAACGTCCGAGCCGATGGCGTGTTGGAACTCCAGAATCTCGCGGGTCGTCACGTCGATCTCGCCGTACTCGGCCAACTGGAAGGAGCCGGAGTCGGTGACGATGGCGCCGGAGAAATCGAGCATCTCGTGCAGGCCCTCGGCGAGTGCTCGCTCCCGGAGGTCGTCGGTGCTACGGATGATGTAGGAGTTGGTGATGAGGATCTCGGCACCGAACTCGGCTTCGAGGCGGGCGGGCGACACCGTCCGGATGTTGGGGTTGATGACCGGGAGGAGGGCCGGCGTCTCGACGGTCCGGTCGGCACGGGGGACGGTCAGTGCGCCGATCCGACCGAGGGCGTCGTCGTCCCGTACCTCGAAACAGTCGCGCATAGCCCCGCTTTCGGGGCCGCGGCGGTAAGGGTTCCGCTCCGGCTCAGACGGGGAGGGCGGCGAGGCCGTCGACGAGAAGCGCGAGGGTTTCGGCCCCCGCCCCCGGTCCACCTTCGGGGAACCCTCCCGACTCCGAGAGTCGGATGGCGAGGTACGCGAGGGCAAAGAGCGTCGCGTTGTACGCGCCGTGGACCAGCGCGGGGACGACGAGGTTGTCGGTGAACTCGTAGACGGCGCCGAAGACGAGTGCCGGGAAAAAGAGGATGGTGACGGTGACGAGGCGGCCGCCGGCGCCGCCGGTCAGGGCGACGTAGTGGACGGCGGCGAAGAGCGCGCTGGCGAGGACGACGCCGGGGACGCGGTCGAACGTCTCGCGCAACCGGTCCTGCACGATCCCCCGGAAGAGCAGTTCCTCGCCGGGACCGATGAGGAGGAAGGAGGCGGGGACGAGCCAGAGCAGGACGGACGGGTCGGCGCTGGCGAACTCCGAAACCTGATTCTCGCCGGCTGGCGCGCCGGTGACGCTGATGATGATCGCCCCGGTGATGGCGGCGACGAACGCGGCCGCGTACCCACCCACGGCGATCAGCAACTCGCGCACCGAGGGGACACGGAGGCCGACGCTCCCGATGGACCGCCCGCGCAGGCGGAGATAGACGAGAGCGACGCCGCCGAAGGCGAGCCCCTGAATCGACACGAGCGAGACGACGAGGAGGGTCAACGGCGAGGGATCGAAGCCGGCGATGGTCAACGAGAGTGAGAGACCGAGGACGAGGACGACGCCGGCACCGAGGCCGATGCCGGCGACGACGAGGACGACCACGAGCGCCCAGAGGTGAGCGAGCGTCGAGTCGTCGGTGGGGAGCGAGGACCGAACCATACCGAGTCGTGGGACGGGAAGGCCGAAAAGCTTCCCTCCGCGTTCGGGAATCGTCCCGAACGTGAGTCACTCGTCGGTCGCCTCGGCGACCTCGTGGCCGTCGGCCGCCTCGGCGCGGTCCCGAAACGCCCGTGCGGGATGCCGTTCGCGGGTCGGGGAGCCGAACAGCCGCTGGCGGATCGACCGTTCGGACGGCCGTTCCGCCAGCAACACCGAGCAGTCCACATCGTGGATCACGTCGAGGTGCAACGAATTCTGGACCAGTCGGGAGAGCAGGCCCTGTTCGGTCGCCCCGAGCATGAGCATCGTGCTGTCGGTGGCCGCGCGGGCGATTGCCGGTTCGAGGTCACCGGAGTCGACGGTGATCGTCGCGTCCGCCAAGTCGCGCTCGGCCGCCCAGTCCCGGAGGAACGCCTCGCCCGCACCTTCGTCGGCCTCGTCGGCGACGACGTGGAGTAACTCGATCTCCGCATTGGCGACCTGCCGAAGCGCACGGGCGACCTCCGCGTTCAGGTCGGAGTCGGGGCCGCCGGCGGTCGGGAGCAGGATCCGCGAGGGATCGAGTTCGCTGTCGTTGGCGACCAGGAAATCACAGGGCAGCCGGTTGGTCAGCTCAGCCAGCGGGCGCTCGGCACGAGCCGAACTCCACAGCCCTTCCCGCTCCCAGTCCATCACGACCAGATCGGGGCTCGTCCGCCGGGCGAGCGTGAAAATCTCCTCGAAGGAGCGCGGCGTGACCACGGTCGACGTGTCCAGCGTGATATCGTAGTTGCTGCCGATCCGGCGGGCGTCCTCCAGAAGTCGCTCGGACTCGTGTCTGATCCGGTCCTGCTGGCCGCTCTCGTCGTCCGTGGACCACCACCGTGGAGCCTGAACGACGTGGACGACGTGAACCGTTCCTTTCTCACGGCTGCTAGCCAGTTGGCAGGCCAGCCGAATCACGCCGGTCTCCATCCGGGGGTTGGCGATGGGCACCAGGATTCGGTAGGTTTCCGGATCGCGAACGATCTCCTCGACAGTGTCGATCACCGGGACGTACGAGCGACCAGCCAGCGAACCCACCAACCACTCCCGGAGCGAGAGCCGACGGACGTTCTGGAAGCGGTCGATCTCCAGGCGCCGGTCGGAGGTCTGGTAGTAGTTGACGATCGTCACCAGCACGATCCCGCCGAGCGTGTTGCCCAGCAGCACCGGCAATACGAACCCACCCAGCGCAGGCAACGGGTTGGCGCCGGTGACCAGCGCCAGATAGACCACCTCGGTGAAGGAGACGACGACGTGGAACAGGTTGCCCATGGGGATGGCGAGGAAGGCCAGATAGACGACGATCAGCCGGGAGATGGTGTCTCTGGCGGCGAAGTTGATCCAGACGACGCCGGCGACGATCAGCCCGGCGAAGGCGGCCTTGACGAACAGGGCGGAGGCGGGGGTGGCGATGCCCTTCTCCGCGAAGCCGATGGCCACCTGCGCGGTGGCGTCGTCGAACACGCCGCCGTAAGCCAGCGCCAGCGCCCCGAGCCCGCCGCCCAGGAAGTTGCCCGCGAGCACGATCAGCCAGTGTCGAAAGAGGGTGGGAACCGAGACCAGCCGCTCCAGCGTCAGCGCCACCGGCGGCAGCGTGTTCTCCGTGTACAGTTGGTAGCCGCCGATGATGATGTAGATGAACCCCAGCGGGTAGAGCAGGACGCCGACGAACTTGGTTTCGGTCGTCGCCGTCACCGAGGCGTACAGCAGGAAGGTGACGGTGATGGCGAAGCCAGCGGCCAGCGCGCTGAAGAACAGTTCGCGCGTCCCGGAGGTGACCTCGTGGTCGGCGTCGGCGACCACCCGCTGGTACACCTCGTCGGTGGAGAACTGGTCGGCGAGTACGTCGTCGTGGTGCCCCTCGTCGGGACCGGACTCGTCGGTAGCCGTGGGGTCGGAGTTCGGTCCGGCCATCTCGGTACGTACGCCGTTCCGGGGGAGCGGTAAGTAGTTTGGTGATCACATGGCGAAAGACCGTCCCGACACCGTTCGCGGAGCGGAGTACGAACCCTTACGGCGACCGCCATCCAACGCCCGCCGATGAGTTCGGTTCCCGAACGGAGCGACATCGACGCCGAGGACAAGTGGGATCTGGAGAGCATCTTCACCAGTGACGAGGACTGGGAGCAGGCCTTCGAAGACGTGCGCGAGCGCGTCGACGACCTCGAAGCCTACGAGGGGCGGGTGACGGAGAGCCCCGAGACGCTGCTCGAACTGCTCGAACTCCGCGAGGACCTGTTGCGCGACGTGGCGGTCGTGTCGACGTACGCCAACCTGCGGAGTAGCGAGGACACCCGCGATCAGGAGTATCAGGCCATGTCGGCGCGGGCGGAGTCGCTCGCGGCCGACGCCCGGAGCGCCGCGAGCTACGTCGAACCCGAACTGCAGGAACTCGACGAGTCGGAACTGGACGCGTTCGTCGACGCCGAACCCGGCCTCGCGGAGTACGAACACTACTTCGACGACGTGTTGCGCCAGAAACCCCACACGCGCTCGAAGGAGGTGGAGGAACTGCTGGCGGACCTCTCGGACGTGACCGACGCCGCGAGCGACGTGTACAACATGCTCTCGAACGCGGACATGGAGTTCCCGACCGTCGAGGACGCCGAGGGCGAGCCGGTCGAAATCTCGCTCGGCAACTTCACGAAACTCCAGAAGCGGCCGAACCGCGAGTTCCGGCGCGAAGTCCACGAGGCATTCTACGACCGGTGGGCGGACGTGCGCAACAGTGTCGGCACGTCGCTGAAAAAGAGCGTGACGGCGGACGTGAAACTCGCCCGGGCTCGCAACTACGACACCGCCCGCGAGGCGGCGCTGGACGGCCCGAACGTGCCGGTCGAGGTGTACGACACCCTGATCGAGACGGTCGAGGACAACCTCGACTACCTCCACCGCCACGCCGACCTCAAGGCCACGGCCCTCGGTGTCGACGACCTGCAGATGTGGGACCTCTACGCCTCGATGGCGGCGGGGGAGCCACCAGAGATCAGCTACGAGCAGGCGGTCGACTACGTCGTCGAGGCGGTCGAACCGCTCGGTACGGAGTATCAGGAACGGATGGCCGAGGGGCTGGATTCGCGGTGGGTCGACGTGTACGAGAACCGCGGCAAGCGCTCGGGCGCGTTCTCCGCGGGCACCTACGACACCCAGCCGTTCATCCTGATGAACTACCAGGACGACGTGGCGTCGATGTTCACGCTGGCGCACGAACTCGGGCACTCGATGCACTCGGAGTTGACCAACGAGGCCCAGCCGTGGCAGTACAGCAGTTACGACATCTTCGTCGCGGAGGTGGCGAGTACGGTCAACGAGACGCTGTTGACCCATCACCTGCTGGAGACGGTCGAGGACGAACGGCTCCGTCGGCACGTCCTCGACGAGTATCTCGAACGCTTCCGCTCGACGCTCTACCGGCAGACCATGTTCGCGGACTTCGAGTTGCAGATCCACGAAATCGTGGAGGACGGCGGCGCGCTCACACCAGACCGCTTCGACGACATTTACGGTGGCCTGAAAGAGCAGTACTACGAACCGGCGGTCGTCGACGACCGCATCGCCCGGGAGTGGATGCGGATTCCACACTTCTACTACGGCTACTACGTCTACCAGTACAGCACGGGCATCAGCGCGGCGACGGCCATCGTCGAGCGCATCCGCGAGGAGGGCGAGTCGGCGGCGGCGGACTACCGCGAGGCCCTGCAACTGGGCGGGAGCGAGTATCCCATGGACGTACTCAGGACGGCGGGCGTCGACATGACGACCGCCGGCCCCGTCGAGGACGCCCTCGACGTGTACGGGACGTATCTGGACGAGATGGCGGCGTTGCTCTGAGACGGAGGTGGCCGGAGTCGGCGTCAGACACCGCGGGTAGGACTCACTGCGTCGGGACGGTCACGACGGAAAGGGCCGTCGGGAGAGGGTGCGACCCAAAGGCACATTTATGCCCGCATCTTAGCAGGCACAACCAATGTCACGGAGTCCGTCGCTTCCGGACCGCCCGCGACTCGATCTCGATCCTGAGATGTCAGAGGCGGAGCGTCTCGACGCCATCCGCCAGCATTACGAGCGCATGGTCCGCGTCAACGAAGAACTCGCCGAACGCCTCGACGAAACCGACGAGCGTCGCGAGGAACTCATGGAGGAGGTCGACCACCTCAAGCGCCGCAACGAAGTCCTCAAAACCTCGTCGCTGTACGTCGCTACCGTCGAGGAAGTCACCGAGGAAGGCACGATCATCAAACAGCACGGCAACAATCAGGAAGTGCTGACCGAGCCGTCGCCGCGTATCCGCAAGGAACTCTCGGCGGGCGACCGCGTCGCCGTCAACGACTCCTTCGGCGTCCAGACCATCCTCGACGACGAGACCGACTCCCGGGCGCAGGCGATGGAGGTCGAGGAGTCCCCGTCGGTCACGTACGACGACATCGGGGGCATCGACGAACAGGTGCGCGAGGTGCGCGAGGCGGTCGAGGACCCGCTCCTGACCCCCGAACTGTTCGAGGAGGTGGGCGTCGAACCCCCGTCCGGCGTCCTCCTGCACGGCCCGCCGGGGACCGGGAAGACGATGCTCGCGAAAGCCGTCGCCAACGAGACCGACGCCACCTTCATCAAGATGGCCGGCTCCGAGTTGGTTCGGAAGTTCATCGGCGAGGGGTCGCGGCTCGTACGCGACCTGTTCGAACTCGCCTCGGAGCGCCAGCCAGCGGTCATCTTCATCGACGAAATCGACGCCGTCGCCGCCAAGCGGACGGACTCGAAGACTTCCGGCGACGCCGAGGTCCAGCGGACGATGATGCAACTGCTCTCGGAGATGGACGGCTTCGACGACCGCGGCGAGATCCGGATCATGGCCGCGACCAACCGCTTCGACATGCTGGACGAGGCGATCCTGCGTCCCGGCCGGTTCGACCGCCTCATCGAGGTGCCCAAACCCGACGGCGAGGGCCGGGCACAGATCCTCCGCATCCACACCCGGGATATGAACGTCGACGACGACGTAGACTTCGTGGAACTGGCGACGGATCTCGACGGCTACAGCGGGGCGGACCTCGCCTCGCTGGCGACGGAAGCCGGGATGTTCGCCATCCGCGACGGCCGCACCGAAGTGGGAATGCAGGACTTCCGCGACGCAAAGCAGAAGATCGAGGACAACGAGGACTCCGGCCCGGTGATGGCCTTCACCGACTACCAATATTAGGGCCTCCGACGGGTTTTTACGCGCGGTCCGCGTATCGATACCGACTCGGATGAATGGAAACACGCCGTACGGAGGCGCACCCGGAGTAACCGAAGCGGGACAGCCGTCGACGGATGTCGAACTTACGCAGGATCAGCGCCGGGCCCTCCGACAGGCCGTGGCGGGGATCGTTTCTCGAACCCGATCCTACCTGCCCGACAGCTACACCGTCGGATCGGAGCTATCCTACGGCTCCAACGGGCCGACCGCGACCGTCGCCGTCCGACCGCCAGCGGGCCACCCCGTCAGCGCGGGCTTCACGCCCGATCTCGACGATATCGAGACCGGACTGGCCGCCGACGAACGCGACGAAGTCGCACGCGGACTGGCCGCGAGTGCGGCCCTCCAGGTGATGGACGCCGTCGGCGACGGCGTCAAGCCGACCGCTCGGTAGCGGTCGTCGGCGCCGCCACCGTGATCGCATAGCAGAACAGGAACGCGGAGGGAAGGCTCC
This sequence comes from Haloplanus aerogenes, assembly GCF_003856835.1. Taxonomy (NCBI): domain Archaea; kingdom Methanobacteriati; phylum Methanobacteriota; class Halobacteria; order Halobacteriales; family Haloferacaceae; genus Haloplanus; species Haloplanus aerogenes. The sequence goes on along the minus strand of NZ_CP034145.1, from coordinate 540,153 downwards.
CGAGACCCATCGCAATCGTCACTGGGAGCGATGTGACGACCGACACGAACGCCCCGCAGAGCAACGACACCGGGAGGAGGGCGAGCAACAGGTCGTACCGGGTCGCCGTCGGCAGGCCGATACTGTCGCTACGGGTCGTTCGAACACTCATCGGTACTCACCTCGTTTGTTACTTGTCTATTTTTGGACTAAAAAGTTTCTCCGAGCGTCGTGACCACGTCGAGGCAACGTCTATGAAACCCGTTCGAAACCGCTGTGAATAATATGAGCCGAGGGACTGTCGGTGACAGGTCCGGCCGTGCGACGGCCTACTTGCCCCAGAACGGGTCCCGCCGCCGGTGGTTGTCGAGAAAGCCCTGCAGCGCCTCTAGCTCGTCGGCCGGAATCTCGTCGGTGAGTTCCTGTTCGAGGATCTTCGCGTGCTTCTCCGGCAGATCCACCCAGAGTTCGTCGCCCTCGTCGATCTGTCGGCCGACGGTCGGGCCGTCGATGGCGATGCTGACGCGTTCGCCGGCGCGGGCCTCCGAAACGTCGTCGCCTTGCTTCTGAATCCCACTGAGTTGGCCGACCCGCTCGAACTCGTTGCCCTCGAACCGGCCGACGTAGGTGTTGTTCTTCAGCGTGCCCGAGAGCACTTCGACGCCGACGACGGCGGGGTTGTTCTGGCGGAAGACGTGATCGGGGAGGATCTGGAAGCGAGCGGGGCGGACGATCTTGTCGAGGACCGTCTCCTGCTGGGCGCGCTTGCGCTCCTCGACGAACGTCTCGTAGTCCTCGACGAGTTGGTAGATCACGTCGTCGTCGAATAGGCGCACGTCGCTCTCCTCCAACTCCCGTTCGGCGTTCGGGAGTACGTCGACGTTGAACCCGAGGATGATCTGGTGTTCGGCTTCGGCGGCGGTGCTGGCGACGGCCACGTCCCGCGGGGCCACGTCACCGACTTCGGCGCGAAGGATGGGGATTTCGGCTTCCTTCAGTGCGTTCGCCATCGCCTCCAGACTCCCGAGCGTGTCGGCCTTGACGACGACGCCCTCCTCCTCGGTGTCGACCTGAATCTCCGCGAGTTCGGACTCCACATCGGCGATGACGGCCTCGCGGTCGCGGTCGCGGATCACGCGGACGGGCGCGCCGGCCATCGCGTCCTCCAGATCTGGCGCGGCGATCTTCACCCCGGCCGCGGCGGCGACGGAATCCACGCGGTCGAACCGTTTTTCGGTCCGAATTTCCGCGAGCGGTTTCGGCTGGAGCAGCGCCCGAACCTCGGTCACGATGGGTTCGTGCATCCCGCCGACGACGATTTCGTCGCCCTCGCGGATCGTCCCGTCGTACATCACCACGTCGAGGGTGGTGCCGAAGCCTTTCTCCTCTTTCACCTCCAGCACCGTCCCGGCGCCGGGCCCCTCCACGTCGATGGCCATCTGGTCTTTCATGTACCGCTGGGAGAGGCCCATGAGGACGGTCAGGAGGTCGGGGACGCCCTCGCCGGTCACGGCAGAGACGGGGACGACGCCGACGTTGGCCTGGAAATCCTGGACGCGCCAGTAGAGATCGGCGGAGAAACCCGAATCCGAGAGCTGTCCGATGATCTCGTAGAGATTCTCGTCGAGACGGGAGCGGGCGCGGTCGCTCTGGGAGTCGTAGGTGACCTGAATAGGTTCCCCATCTTGGGGGTTCCAGCCGGGCGTCGTGTCGATCTTGTTTGCGGCGACGATGAAGGGCGTGCCCGTGCGTTTGAGGATGTCGATGGCTTCCTCGGTCTGGGGCTGGAATCCGTCGTTCACGTCGACGACGAGGACGGCGATGTCGGCGAGAGCGCCGCCGCGCGAACGGAGCGTCGAGAACGAGTGGTGGCCGGGCGTGTCGATAAACAGCAGGCCGGGCAGGTCGAAGTCGTCCGGGTCGACGAGACTCCCCGCGATGCCCGAGATGGTGTCGAGCGGGACGGCCGTCGCGCCGATGTGTTGGGTGATGGCGCCGGCTTCGCCCTCGCTGACCGCCGAGCCACGAATCTTATCGAGCAGGCTGGTCTTCCCGTGGTCGACGTGCCCCAGCACGGCGACGATGGGGGTGCGAAGCGCCTCGGATCGGTCGCGTGTGTCCGAATCTGACATAGTTTCCCCCGGCAGAAGCTTCCTTGTGGCGAAAGAGCCGTGGACCGAAGTTAAGTCTTTCAACATGGGTCGGACCGACGCGAACCCCGTGGCGTTTAAGGTATTCCCCGCGAATGTGCCACTCATGACCGACGTACTCGCCGAGAACCTCTCCGGAAAGTCCGTCATGGGCTCGGACGGGACGGAACTCGGTATGCTGTACAACATCACGATGAACCTGAAGACGGGATCGCTGAACGACCTGCTCGTCTCCCCCAACGAGGAGTTCCCGGCCGCCGAGTCCGGCTTCGAGCAGGACGAACAGGGTCGACTCCACGTCCCAGTCTCCCACGTGCAGGCTGTGAAAGACTACATCGTTATCGACCGGTAGATGCACGTCCTCGACTCTTCTGCGTTCATCCACGAGTACCACACCTCCGACAAGATGGCCTCCGTGCCCGCGGTGGAGGAAGAACTCGAAGACGAGAGCGCCTACCGCTTCGACGCGATGGAGGGCGCCGGGATGCACATCCACATCCCCGCCGACAACACCGTCGAGACCATCGAGCGCGCGGCCGTCGAGACGGGTGACGGAGAGGAACTCTCCGACACCGACGTTCGCCTGATCGCCGCCGCGTTCGAACTCGACGGGACGCTCGTCACCGACGACTACGCGATGCAGAACGTCGCCGAGCATCTGGGCGTCGTCGTCGAAGCCATCGCACGCGACGGCATCACGGAACAGCGCGACTGGCGCTTCCAGTGTCAGGGCTGTGGCCGCGAGTTCGACGAACACCGCGACCGCTGCCCCATCTGCGGGAGCGATCTGTCGCGGAAGAACCCGGCCTGATCGGCGTCCGAACGCGGCGCCGGCATCTCACGGCGCGAGTGCCTCGATCGTCCGCCCGACGGTCGCCTCGTCCGCGCCGTCAGGCACGACGACGATGGGGTGATCTACCACGTCGAGCGACGCGACTGCCGCGAATCGCTCCCGGGCCCCCTCGGGCGTTCCAGCCACGCCGAGCGCGTCGACCATCTCCTCGGTAACGGCCGCCCGGGCGGCGTCGCGGTCGCCGTCCACCCACGCCTCGGCGATCCGGTTGGCTTCGTCGGGAAATGCCGTCGCCACGGCGCGACGATACCCCTCCCCGCTCCCGACGTAGTAGGCGAGGTGACCACGGATCGCCGCCCGGGCCTCGTCGGGGTCGTCCGCGACGGCCGCCGGGACGTACGGCGCGACGGTGATATCGTCAGGGTCGCGGTCGCTCTCGCGCGCCGTCTCGGCCACCGTCTCGAACGCGCTCGATAGCTCCGGGAAGGGGACGTTGTGCGGGAGCCACCCGTCCGCGACCCGCCCCGTCGCGCGCCGGGCGGCCGGGCCGAGCGCCGCCGTGTAGACCGGCACGTCGGCGTCGAGGGCGGGGAAGTCCGCGACTGAGACGGTCTCGCCGTCGTAGTCGACGCGGCCCTCGCCGCGGGTGAACGCGGCGATCAACTCCGCCGTCTCGTGGAGGCGGCGCACGGGGCGGTCGTAGTCGCGGCCGTGCAGGTCCTCGATGGCCTTCGCGGTACTCGGCCCGATGCCGAGGCGAACGCCGGCCGGGGCGACTTCCGTGAGCGTCGCCGCGGCCGCCGCGAGCGTCGCCGGGGAGCGGGAGAACACGTTGACGATGGCGGTGCCGAGGTCGATCCGCTCGACGGCGTCCGCGACGGCGGTCAGCGCGACGAAGGCGTCCCGCCCCCAGAGTTCGCCGGTCCAGCAGGCGTCGTACCCGAAGTTCTCACACCGGACGGCGACGGCCCGGGCGTCGGCCACGTCACCGCGCGGTAACACCACTCCACGTGACATACCGGTGGTGCGGGCGGACGGGGCATATATCCCCGTCCTGAGCGCACGCTTATTCCGTTCGGCGTGCTACCGTTCACCATGCCCAGTTTCGAGCGCGTGGCGTCCGCCGCCGAGGCCCGCGAGGCGAGTCCGCAGGTCGTCAGCGTCGGCGGCCGGACGCTCGGCCTGTTCCACCACGAGGGCGAGTTCTACGCCGTCGACAACCGCTGCCCACACATGGGCTTTCCACTCACGGATGGCTCCGTCGACGACGGCATCCTCACCTGCCCGTGGCACCACGCCCGGTTCGAACTCTCCGGCGGCGACACGTTCGACCCTTTCGCGGACGACGTACGGACGTTCCCGGTCGAGGTGCGCGACGGCGACGTGTACGTCGACCCCGATCCGGAGCGGGAGACGGCGCCCGAGGAGCACTGGCGGGAGCGCCTCGAACACGGCCTGCAGGAGTCGCTGCGCCTCGTCATTGACAAGGCCATCATCGGCCTCGACGACGCGGGCGTCGAGCCGACAGTGCCGCTGACGACCGGTGCCACCTTCGGAACCCAGTACCGGCGGATGGGGTGGGGGAGCGGGCTGACGACCATGAGCGCGATGGCGAACCTGCTCCCCGACCTGCGACCCGCGGACCGCCGCCGAGCGCTGGCCGTCGGCCTCGGCGCCGTCGCCGACGACTGCGCGGGCGAACCCCCTTTCTTCGTGCAGGACCCGCTCTCGACCGACAGGGTGGCCGCCGACCGCCTGATCGAGTGGTTCCGCGACACCATCGAGGTGCGAGACGCCGACGGAGCGGAGCGGGTGCTCCGCGCGGCAATCGAGGCGTCGCAGACGCCTCGCGAAGCCGGCGAAGATGCCGACCTCGACGAGGCGGCGCTCGTCCGCATGTTCGTCGCCGCCGCCACCGATCACCGCTATCTCGACACTGGCCATCGCCTCGACTTCGTCAACAAGGCCGTCGAACTGCTGGACCGGATCGGCTGGGACCACGCCGACACCGTCCTCCCCAGCCTCGTCCCCGCCCTCGCCGACGCCGACCGAGCGGAGGAGCGCTCCTCGTGGCGCCAGCCAATCGACGTGGCTGCACTGGTCGAGGAGGCGAGCGACGACCTGCCGACCCATGCGGGCGCGGAAGCGACGTGGACCGAACCGGACGACTTCGTGGATCGGCTGCTGGACGACGATCCACACGCCATCATGGACGCCCTGACCGACGCCATCGAGGCGGGAGCGACGGGGGCGCAACTCGCGGGCGCCGTCGCCGACGCCGCCGCGCGCCGAATCGCGCAGTTCGGCACCGCCAACGAGTTCCGCGACTGGAACACGGTGCATCACACCTACACGTACGCCAACGCGGTCTGTGGGCTGGCGAAACGGACGGACGCCCCAGAAATCTACCGCGCCGTCTTCGACGGCGCCGTGAGCGTCTACCTCGACCGCTTTCTCAACACACCGCCGATTCCGTTGCCCGATCCCGACGGTGATCGGGACCCCGACACCGTCCTCGACGACTTGCTGGAGACGTTCGAGGTGGAGGCCGACGAGACGGTCGGCGCGGCCGGACGACACACCGCCGAGTATCTCGCAAGCGGCGGCGACCCCGCGCGTCTGAAGCGGGCACTCGGGGAGGTCCTGCTCCGCGAGGACGCCGGGTTCCACCCGCGACAGAACGTCGAAGCCGCGTTCAGCCGGTACGACGCGGCCGACGAGGAGGAACGGGGGCGCCTCCACCTCGTCGCCACCGCGCGCTATCTCGCCGCGCACACGCCGACGCGCCGCGAAGGGGAACAGACCTTCCGGATCGCCGAACGGCTGAATCGGGGGGAGGCGATTCACGAGGCCTGAGCGGCCACGCGACCGCTATCGTGCCGGATCGTCCACACTGATCGAACTCGACTCGTCGTCGGGCGTCGTGATCCGGTCGGGCGTGATCAGGATGGCGTCCCGGTCGAGGTTGGGCGCGGCGCCGTCCTGCGTGCCGGGGTAGGCGTCGAAGAAGGGTTCGAGGCGGTAGCCGTCGAAGGGGAGGTCGGTCGAGCGAAGGTGATCCTGCAGGTAGCGGACGGCCACCTGTTCGCCGAGCAGGAGGCCCTCGATGCCGTCGGAGCGGTAGTGGATGCCGGCCCAGTTGCGCCCGAGGGCGACGTTCGTCGCGAGTTTGTTGAGTTCGTCGTTGACGGTGATCGTCGCCGTGCGCACCTCGGCCAGCGAGTCGGCCGTCGCGCCGAGCGCCGTCGACACCTCGGTCACGGGCGCGAGACGGGTCGATTGGACCGTCGTCGTCCCGCCGCCGGCCATCGTCCCCTCGACCGTCCCGTCGGCGACCGGGACGACCATCTCCGCGACCGGAAACGGATGTCTGCCGTCGAACATCGCCTTCAGGAGAGTCACCGTCGCCCCGGCGACGACGCTGTGGCCCGCGGGGTAGGAGGGGTGAGTGGGACAGCCCTCGGTGTAAGCCTGTGGAAGGAGAGAGGTTCCGTAGGCGTCGACGACTCGCGATGGGGCCGTCGACTCGCGGAGGGTGTCGGGAAGGTCGAACGGCCCGCCCGCACCCCGGCGCTCGGATTCCAGTCGCCCGGCGTACTCCTCCGGCCGGAGGCGGCGGTGGACGAGCCACTTCCGATACCAGGCGGCGGTCTGAGCGAGGTCGAAGACACTCACGACCGATTCGAGCACGTCGTGGGAGCCGAAGTTGATTACCGGGGTGGCGGTCCGAATGCCGGACGTTCCGTCCGTCGCACTCTCCCGACTGCCCTGCCGGTACGGAATCCGACGGTCGAAGGGGACACCCATCCCCAGAAGTATCTCGGCGGCGTCGCGGATGGCAAGGTAGGGTACCTGCCGGCGGACCTTGTTCGCCAGATCGCGGCCCGTAACGATGTGACGGGTGGCCGCCGCGTCGGGGTCGCCGCCGGCGTCGACCAGCGTCGGCGGCGGGTTCGTCCGGCCGACGGGGACGCCACGCTGGACGCGGAGCCACGTGTCCCAGTCGGTGAGGTAGTCCGGGCCGGTCCCGACCACGTCGGCGTCGCCGGTGCCGTCGGCCGCCTCCCCGGCGAGGACACGAATCCGCTGGCTCTGTGGGACCGCCCCGCGGGGCACGTCCTTCCAGAGGAGTTGCGAGACGTGAGGGCCGGTCTGGGTACCGGGGAGGAGACCCCGGAAGACGGTGTTGGCGTCGAGCATTCCACCGTGGGGGTCCGTGGTGCCGGCGGGACCGGCGTAGTCCGTCGCACCGTTCAAATCGTCGATCGCGTCGGCAATCGCACCGTCGTCGCCGTAGGCACCGAAGGGCACGTCGCGACAGAGCGAACGGCAGTAGAGTTCGATCAGTTCCGCACCCATCTCGGACGACGAAAAGGCGGGCGGCGCCGCCATGTGGATCGCCCACGGGTCGGCGCCCATCCCCTCGAACCCGTGGGCGCCGTGGGGTTCGGCGAGCGGGCGCATCTCCGGGGACTCGTCGAGTTCGATGGCGTTGTACGCCTCGACCGTCCCCGTTTCGAGCGCACCGACGAGGCTGTCGTACGCCGACGCCGTGGGGACGCCGTCGTCGCGGTGGCGCAGCGCCTTCCCGTAGCAGGCCACCGGGTCGTCGGCGCCGTCGCTCTCGTCGGTCCGGTAGGTCGATTCGAGCAGTTGCTGGCGCGCCGCACGCTCTCGCCGGAGGAACGCCTCCTGCAGGCGGCGGTGCGGGTCGTGGGTCATCCGCCACCCTCCTGCACGCCGTACAGCCCCACGTCGAAGGCGAAGGCGTCGCTGGCGATTCCCGACCCGACCCACGGCGGCACCGTCCACTCCATACGGAGGTAGTGGGTCTGGCCGCCGCCGTACGTCCCGAGCGGTGCGCCGCCGACGAGGCAGTCGTAGACGCCCGCGGCCTCGTCGCCGTCGAGGGGGACGCCCGTCCCGAGGTCACAGAGGCCGACGAGCGACGCGAGCGACCCGGTGTAAGCGGGCGTCGCTGTCCCCCCGGCCTCCGGCGCGGTAGGGTCGTCGGGCGTGAGATACGAGAGGGTCGCCGTCGTCAACTCGTCGAGTTCGCCCTCGGCGTTCGGCGCTGCCTCCCGGAAGTAGCCGGCTTCGGCTTCCGACTGGCCGCGTTCGGCGTCGGTTCGCTCGTGCCCGACCAGCGACAGGTAGCCGGGGAGGCCATCGATGCGGAGCGCGAGGGTGAGCGTGGCGCTATCGCCGGGTTTCAGGTCCGCGAGGTCACAGCCCGGCGCCGTGGCGTCGCTTCGGGGCGTCGGCCACCCGTCGCTCGTCGCCACGCGCGTCGTCGCCGTCTCGACGACCTTGTGCCACGCCACTGCGAGGTCGAGTTCACCAGCGACGACGCGGTTGCCGTCGAACGATTCGGCGTCGCTGAAGAAGGCGTCGGTCCCGACGCCGACGCCGGCGGAGACGGCACCCGTCGCGGCGAGGGCGCTCAACGCCCGCCGCCGTGTCAGCCTGAAGCCGTCGCCATCCATCGTCTCCACATCGTGGAGGAACTACTTCGTTAATCACACCATTCACCGACTGAATCGGCGGTTAACTGGAGTCAGGGCTGGCGATCCGTCGCGGTCGCGCACCGACGACTCCCACCCCCGGAACGCTTTTTCCGTCCATCCGACCATGTTATCACATGACGGACGATCTCCGCGAGACACAGAAACCGCTGAAAGAGACGTACGAATCGGACCCGGAGGCAGCCCAACTGACCCTCACCGCGACGGGCGACGAGGTGGACGCGACGACCTGTAGCGTCAAGGTGGGCGAGGCCATCTACGAGGCGGAACTCCACGAGGGGGCGGGCGGGTCGGGGACGGCAGCCTGTTCGGGCGACCTCCTGCTCGGCGCGCTCGCCGCCTGTTCACAGCTGACCGCGCAAGCGGTGATCGAGAACTTCGGCGCCGACGCCGACGTGTCGGTCGCGGTCGAGGGAGATCTCGACCTCCGGGGGACGATGGGCGTCGCGGACGTGCCCGTCGGCTTCCAGAATATTCGGCTCGACGTGACGCTGTCTGGTGATCTCGACCCGGAGACGGCGGCGTCGATCCGGGACGCGACCGAGCGCTTCTGCGTGGTGTATCAGACGCTGGTCGAGTCGCCGGACGTGACGACCGAGTGGACGTTCGAATAGCGCGTACAGCGACGGCTCGAGGCGTGAAAGTGAAGAAGCGCCGAGGGTGAGATTTGAACTCACGAGTCCTGACGGACAGTTGCTCTCGAAGCAACCGCCTTGGCCGGGCTAGGCTACCTCGGCTCACCAAAGGTTGGGAGAGCGGGCGTTTAATCGGTTTCGGTTCGACGCCGGCCGGCGATCCTCGGATTCATAGTGATCGTTGTAAGTCATTGCTGGCGTGTTGCCGGCTGCGGCGGCAACACGCCAGCAAACAGTTACAACAACACTATCAAGTCGGCGGCGTCCCAGCCACGGGCATGGCGACTGTCGATACGGCGGTAAACGCGATACACCTGCTGTTTGCCGGGTTGTGGGCGGGAAGCGTCATCTTCGTCACGCGGGGCGTGATCCCCGCGGCCCGCGACGGCAACCTCGACGCGACGCCGTTGCGTCGGCTGATCGGGAAGTTCCGGACGTCGTCGCGGGTCTCCTCGCTCCTCCTCTTTCTCACCGGCGGCCACCTCGCCGGGACGCGCTACACGGCCGAGACGCTCCTCGGGTCGACCCGCGGCTACCTCGTCGTCGCGATGGTGGTGCTGTGGTTCGTGCTGACCGGCCTCGTCGAGATGGGGTCGGGCCGCCTCGTCGACGGCCTCGACGAGCGGAAAGTTCGGGAACCCGCGCGGTCGGCGACGCCGCTGTTCACCGCGGCGGCAGTCGCCGCCGTGGGACTCCTCCTCATCGGCGGCGTGCTGCTGTGACCGCTTAACCGCGGATTAACTAACTAGTCGGAACGCACAGGCCTCAGTGGGGACCGCGTCACACGCTCCCCATCCCCCTCATGTCACTCTGTCCGAACTGCGGAACGGCGATCCCTCGTGAGCGGATCGTCGACCGCGACGGCGACATCCGGTCGTACGCGGAATGTCCCGACTGCTGGGAAGTGCATCCGGTGTCGGTGCCGCCGCGCGCGTAAGCGGCGGCCCGACACGCACGGAGTGGCGGTCATGGAAGGGGCACGCCTGTCGTCGGCCACAGTCTAGGGTCACGATGCAGTTGTGTTCGGACATTGTCGCACACCTGATCGCAGTCTTGCGATCAGATGCGCGAGCAGTTCCTTAGTACCCACGCGCCGCCGACGAATCGCCGTGAATGATTCGCTCGACGATTTCGTCGAGATCCGGCGGCGTGCGGTCACGTGTCGGTTCGTCCGCTGGCACGTGTGGTACGAGGGGCATCTGCCATCACCCCGCGCGTACGTGACGGCATCCTGACGGAAAAACGTCATGCCGGCGGTTGCGGCTACCGAACGCCGGAGCCACGCAGGATGTCCGCCACGGCGAGGATAGCGACACCGAGGGTGGCTGCGGCGCTCCCACCCACCGTGACCGCCGTCTTCACCAGCGTCCGAACGGCCGAACACGAGAGTTCCAGACTCTCGGCGCCGGACGCGCCGACGACCATCGTCCCCGAGGGGCCGCCGGGACAGGCGACGAGGAAGCCGACGACCGCACCGGTAATCAGATACAGAAAGATCGGAGCGAGTATGGCCACACCGAGCATGGCACCGAGCCATCCGAGTACGTCACGGTACATAGTGGCACAACGACACCGGGGGTAAAGATGCCCGGGGAACTCGACCGCAACCGCCCACGTCGGCACCTGCCGGCCACCACATTCATGTTCACCGGCTGTTAACTCCGCGCGAATGTCTACAGTCCCTGTGGAGACGCTCAAGATGGCGACGAACGGGTCGCTCCGGGCGGTCGCCGCGTACGACCGCGACGGGATCGAAGTCGTCTTCGAACGTGACGACGTGGTGCAGAAGGAGACGGCCATCGACCGTATCCACGAGGAACTGGTGTTACAGGAGATCGGCCGCGAGTATCTGGAGAACCTGTTTCGGGTCGGCCGGTGGCACTGCACGATGCATCGCTTCGAACAGGCCATCTGTCTCCACGCCGCAAATGGGGAGTATTCGGGGGTGTTCGTCTCCGTCGACACCGGCGCCGACGTGAATCTGGAACGAGTGGCCGACATCTGCCACGAGTCAGGTGCGTGACGAACCGCACCCTTTTTATTTTAGGTCCCCCTAAAGGCTGTCAATGCCAACTGGTACGCAGTCGGGAGCGGACGACGAGGGGGAGCCCTCGCTGCCCGAGACGCCGACGGTGTCGGTCTGTGAAAGCTGTCCCGGGCGGACGGTCTTCATCGAATCCGGCAACACGGACGGCTGGATCGCGAGCGACCTGACGGTCGAACCGACGCGATAGATTCTCATCTGCTGAAAGTTCGCGCGGGTCTTTTGACCGCTCGCGTCCCCGTGCAGCGTATGGACCACCCCGACAGCGCGGACGAGTCGTCGCGGGCGGTGCCCACCCAGTCACCCAGCGATAGCCCGCACGTGACGCTCGTCGCTGGCGACGACCGTCGCGTCGTCGATCCGGCGGACGCGCCGTGGCGGACGGTGACCGACTCGTTTCTGTGTGCGAGCGGGGAGCGCTGGGGTGGCGAGTGGCGCGGCGTTCCCGTCGCGTGGCTACTGGAGCGAGCACCCGGCGACGACGCGGCCACCCACCTGCGGATTCACGGCGCCGGCGACCACGTCGCCTGCGTATCGCTCGCGGATGCCCTCGGCGGCGTCCTCGCGGTCGAACGGGGTGACGACCGCCTGCCGCCCGCCGACCGGCCGCGATTCGTCGCGCCGGGCGTCGTCGCCGCGCGGACGGTGAAGGCAGTCCGGCGGCTGGAACTGATCGAACTCGCGCCCGACGAGGACGCGGAGGCGTACGAGGCGCTCGCGAACGTCGACTAGTCGCTCCGCCGCCGCCACTCGTTGATCAGCGTCGGGACGACGACGCCGACACCGATCAGGACGGCAAACCCGACGGCGTCGTTCGTCGTCACGGGCTGGACCAGATACCAGCCGGTGAGGCCGGGGAACATGAACAGGACGATGATCTTCGTCTCGGTCTGGAGGAGGGTCAACGCGACGGACGCGGCACCGTGACTTGGGCGTGGCGCCTCGGACGCCGTCTCAGCGCATCGTGACGTAGGTGAGGAAAGCGAGCGCGACGAACTGGAGGGCGCGCATGGCGAGGACGGCCGTCTGCGCGCTCGCGTCCGCCGCGTACAGCATCTGCGAACTGAAGAAGAAGCCGATAGCGACGACGTTCTCGACGGCGAGGACGAGCGCGAAGGCGACGAGACCGAGCGTGAGCGGCGTGCCGAACGCCTGATAGTTCCGCCACCAGACGACCAGCAGGGCGGCCAGCAGGACGATGTTCAAGCCCGAGAGGGCGCTCGCGATCGTGAGGGTGGGGGTCATTGGTGCCATGTCAGACGTGCTCCGTGATCTCCTCGAACTGCTCGCGGTGGCGGTCGAACCGGTCGGTGAGGAAGTAGAGCCGACCGTACTCCTGATCGCCGCTCTCGATCACGTCGTGGTCCTCCAGCATGTCGAGATGGTGGCGAACGGAGTTGTAGTCGATATCCAGCGCCTCGTGGAGCTGGTTGGCGTTGCGCGGTCGCTCGTCGAGCAGGCGAATGATGCGCGCGCGGTTCTTCCCGCCGCGCGTCCCGGCGAGCAGATACCAGAGTGCCTTCTCCATCGAACGATGTGTTAGGGTGGGCGGCGCGGACAAAACGCTTCGCCCCAATTACGGCTCTATCGTCGTCGACACCCACCCACTCGGCCCGCTGGGGTAGGCCCGCCGCTCGTCCCGGGGCTGGAGGGTACCGAGGCCGTCCGTCGCGCGGACGACCACCTCGTGTGCCCCGTCCGGCGGGTCGTAGCGATACACCCACTGCCGCCACACGTCGTCGGCGGGGAGGGGGTCGGAGAGGTCGGCGTCGTTCCACGTCGCCCCGCCGTCGGTCGACACCTCGACTCGCTCGATGCCGCGCGTCCCGGCGTAGGCCGGCCCGGCCACCTCCATCCGGCCGTCATCAAGGCGGTTCTCCGCCCAGAGTTTCGCCACCGTATTCACGGGACCGGTGCCGTGCCAGCCCCGCTTTTCCCAGTAGCCCGTCGCCGGTTCGTCGAGGATCTCGACCTCCGTCAGCCACTTGACGTTGATCTCGCCCCAGTGGCCCGGAATCAGCGCCCGCGCCGGTGCGCCGTGTGGTCGGGGGAGCGGTCGACCGTTCATCCCGACGGCGAGAAAGCCCGTCTCCAGCGCGTCGACCGGGAACTCCTCGTAGAAGCCGTCGGCCGCGCGGAGCATGACGTAGTCGCCCTGCAGGTCGGCGGCAGCGAGCAAGTCCATCAGCGGGACGCCCGTCCAGACGGCGGTGTCGAGTTTCCGGCCGTTGAGCGTCTCGCCCACGCAACGGAGCGTCTCGAACCGGTGTTCGTGCTCCATCGCGTCGATGTCCGCGGCGGTGTACGTCGTCTCCTGCCCCACCGCGCCGTGGATGCGGAGCGACCAGTCCTCGCGGGCGGGACGGGGGTCGACGTTCGCGATGTCGACCGTGTAGAAGTGGTCGCTCACGAGCGGTTCGAGTCCCTCGACGGCGAGCGACTTCGACTCGGCGTCGTCGAGCATGGCCGCCACGTCGTCGGGGATGGGCGGCAGGTCGTCGTCGTCGGGTGGCGTCCGGAACACCCGTCGCCCGCCGACGGCGAGGACGCCCACGGAGAGCGCGGCGACACCCGCGAGGACGGCGCGCCGCGAGTCGGCGGCCGACTCACCGTCCGGCGCCGTTCCGAGGGTGACGACGGTCGCCACCAGCGCCGTGCCGACGGCCGCGCCGACCGCGGAGGCGGCCGATCCGGAGAGGGCGGCGGCGACGAGGCCGACCGCCACGGTGGCGACGACCGGACCGGCGAGGGGCCGCCCGGCCCGCGTCGCGGCGACCCGTGCCGCGCCGGCGACGATACCGAGGGCGACGGCTGTAAGTCCCAGCCCCAAGACGTACGCCAGTTTGATCCCGAGGTCGCCGAGGACGGTGATGGCGAAGGTGACGAGGACGCTCGGCGCGAGCGTGACCGTCGCGTTGGCGATGGGGGCCGCCACGAACGCCGGCGAGTCGCCAACGGTCGCGTACGACCCGGCGACGGCCGCGACGCCGCCCGCGAGGGCGACGAGCGCCGGGACGAACCGCTGCTGTCGATCCATAGTGAACTGGAGACGTCGCAAGGGGTAAGGGATTTCTCAAGATTCGTCCGAACTCCGTCTAGAATTCGCCGGTCGAAAGACAGTAGACGGGAGCCGTCCGTACGGACGCACGGTGACCCGGACCCGGAGTCGCGTCGCGCTGGCCGCCGTCGTCTACGCCGTGTTGCTCGCGCAGGTGTTGCTCTATCCCGGCATCGACACGCTCGTCGCGGCGCTCGGCGCCGGCACGGCGCTGAACGCGAGCATGTGGTTTCTCGCCGCCGAGTTCGGCGCGTTCGTCGTCTTCGCCGTCCCGTGGGGGCTGGCGAGCGACGCCGCCGGCAAGCGGGTCCCCTTCGTCGCTGCGGGCGCCCTCCTCGGCGCCATCGGCTACGTCCTCCTCGCCGTCGTCCCGGCCGCGACCGGGTCATTCGGCGTCGCCCTCCTGCTCCGGATCTTCCAGGGTGCGGCGACCGTCGGCGCCTTCTCGCTCTCGATGACGATGCTCATGGATCTGGAGGGGTCACACGGGCGCAACATGGGCGCGACGGGCATCGCCATCGGCCTCGGGACGGCGACGGGCGCGCCGCTCGGTGGCCTGCTGTACGAACTCGGCCCGCTCGTCCCGCTGTACGCCGCGAGCGCCGTCTTCCTCGCCATCGCCGTCTGCGTCCCGTTCGTCGTCGACCGGGCGCCCGATGGAGAACGACGCTCCCCGTTCGACGGTCTCCGGCGGACGCCGACGCTCGCGCTCCCCTACGCCTTCGGCTTCGTCGACCGCCTGACCGCCGGCTTCTTCTCGCTGGTCGGGACGCTCTACTTCCGTACCGTTTTCGACCTGAGTCCCGGCGCGACTGGGCTGACGCTCGCGCTCTTTTTCGCCCCTTTCGCGCTCCTGCAGTACCCGTTCGGCGTCGTCTCGGATCGGATCGGCCGGACCATCCCCATCGTCGCGGGGTCGGCGTGTTACGGCGTGGCGGTGATCCTCGTCGGCGCCGTGTCGAGCCTCCGGGCCGCACAGGCGGGGATGGTGCTCGTGGGCGTCCTCGGCGCGCTCATGGCGCCGGCGACGCTGGCGCTGGTGACGGATCTGGCCGCGCGGACGGAGCGCGGCGTCGCCATGGCCGGGTTCAACATCGCCGGCAGCCTCGGCTTCCTCGCCGGGATCCTCGTCGGCGGGTTCGCGGCCGACGCCTACGGCTACGGCACCGCCTTCCTGCTCGTCGGTGGCCTCGAACTCGCGCTCGCGGCAGTGACGTTGCCAGCGTTCGTACGGCTCGATCCCGGCGGCGAACGGCCGGAGGGCGCGTAGCGGCGTGGTCGACCGACCACCGATCAGCGTCGACGCCGGGTCAGTGTCACCACGACGAACGCGCAGAGCGCGAGGGTCGCCACCAGTGGGCCGAACCCGGGTCCGCCGCCGTTCGTTGGCGACGGTGGAGCGGTCGGCGTCGGCGTCGCGGTGGGGCGGTCGGTCGGCGTGGATGGGTGCTCCGTCGGCATCGCCGTCACTGTCGGGCGCTCGGTCGGCGGGGGTGGGCGCTCCGTCGGCGTCCGCTCGCGGCCGATCACCACCTGCCGCGTCACCGCCGTCTCCCCGTCCTCGATCCGGAGGGTGTACGTCCCGGGATCGGCACCGGCCGGCACCGCGAGCTGGGCCGACCAGATCCCATCCGATCCCCAGGCCGCCGTCGTCACGGACGGGAACGACGCCGCCGATGGACCCTCGATCACCTCGACGACGACGAGCGCATCGTCGGGATTCCGGTTGGTCGTCCCGCGGACGAGCATCGTCCCGCCGGGCGGAACGGCCAGCATCCCGGTCGCGTCCGGGCGGTCCGCCGGCACCACGTCGCGGACCGTCGTTCGCGGGGCGGCCAGTTGGAGCGTCTGGCGAACCGCGAGGTCGTCGCTCCCGGCGGCGGTGAGCACCTCTCCCTCTATCCGCGCGAGAGTCTGCTCGCCGGTGTGTCCGCGATCCCGCTGCGTCTCGACGTACCGCAGGAACGCGCCCACGGAGTCGAGTCGGATGGTCGTCCCGTCGGGTGTTCGGACGCTCCCGCTCCCGAACTCGCCGTCGCGGCCGGGCGCGACGATCAAGGCGGTGACGCGACCCCGCGCCAGATCCGCGAGGCGGACCGACGCCTCGAACGTGGTGTCGCGGTCGACGCGGATCGACGCGGCCCGGATTCCGCCCCGCTGGTCGACGACGACGAGACCGACCTCGACCGCACCGGCGGCGACGCCGCGGACGGCCACGGCGTCGGTGTCGGCCACCTCCCCGTCGTAGGTGGTGACGCGGCCGGTGAGACCGGGTGCGACCGTTCGGATGTTCTTCTGCTCGCTCCGGAGATCCGCGAACTCCTCACGGAAGATGCGGTCCGGCGGGTCCGTGGGGTCGTCGAACTGGTCGGCGTCGACGACACCGAGGCGGTACGTGCCGGGAACGCGGAGGATGTATCCCCCGTCGCCACCGTCCGAGAGGACGACGTTGCGGACTTCCCAGACGCCGTCGGCGCCGACGCGGACGGTCCGGCGGCCGTCGAGTGTCAGGAGGTACCAGTCACCGCCGTCGCGGATGTAGAGCGCCACGCGATCCGCACCCGATCCGGTGCCGCGCACGTCGACCGCAGTGCCGGTGGTGTAGGTGAGATCACCGAGGTTCGTCGAGAGACCGGCACGGTCGACGTCGAGAGCGACTGTCGACACGCCACCGGGCTGATCGGTGACGCTCGACACCGCGTCGGCCCGCGTCGACCGGGCACCGTGGAGCGTGACCGTCGTCCGCCCCGTATCGAGGAGGCCGGTGTCGACGGACCCAACGCCCTCGCCGCTGTCGGGGATTTCGACGATCCCGTAGGCCCGCTGGTCGGTACTCCCGGTCGCCGCCACGTCCCCGACGGCGCGAAACACCCGCGCCGGATCGGTCGTCGAACTCCGGAGGCGGCTCCGCGGAATCGAGACGGCGTGGTAGGTTCCGGAATCGCTCCCCGTGATCGTGAAGCGTGCCCAGTCGCCGCGAGAGACGGTCCGGTCGTCGAAGCCGAGCGTCGGTCGGGATTCGGTGCCGGCCCGGACCGTGACCGTCCGGGTGGCGTCCCCGGTCGTGAGGTCGTCGACGCCCTCGACGCGGAGGGTGTAGACGCCGGGATCGAGGTCGGTGAAGTCGAACAGCCACGCGGCAGTCGATCGGCCCGTCGTGCCAGCGCCCTGCATCTCGCGGGCGAGGTCGGCACGGTCGAACCCGCTCGGGAGTGTCGCGAGTTGCTCGCTCGTCGCCGCCGTCGACAGCGCCTCGTTCTCGTAGCCGACGCCGTCCCGGCGCACGTCGACCTGGAGGTCTTCGGCCTCGACGAAGTTCCAGTCGACACGGAGCAGGAGGCGCTGACTCCGACGCACCGTCACGTCGCTCCCGAGTTCGACGCCCCGCGAATCGACCAGCCGGAGCGACGTGATTCGCGGCTCGACGACCTGTGCCGTCAGGTCGCCGTCGGCGTACCGACCCACCGTCTGGTCGCGCGGAATCGACGCCGAGAGGTCGAGCACGTCGCCGTCGGCCGCGCCACCCTGCCCGGACAGCGTCCGCCCGGTCACGTCGGCGTCGTCGCTGGCGCGTCGCCACCGGTCGATATCCGCCTCGCCCCGATACACCCGGTAGTAGCTCTCCCCGTCGAGGACGAGTTCACCGCGACTCGTCGCCGGGTTCCACCGGCCGCGCGGCGCGAGCGCGCTCACGTCGCCGTCCTGTGCGAACTGTGCGGCCGCCCCCGACACGTCCGCCGTCGCGTCCGTGCCTCCGACGACGACGCCGACGCCAGCGGCCGACGAGACGACGAACACCGTTACCACGACAACCGAAATCGTACCGACGTTCATTTCGGCGAAATAGTTGACTTTCGGACATAAACGTATCCTCGAGAACGACGATCCGCGACCCTACAGCGCGTAGACGAGTCGCTCGCCCGTCTCCAGCCCGCACCGAACGGCGGCGTGGAGTCGGGCCTCGCCGTCGACCCAGTCGCCGACGACGTAGCAGCCGGCGTCTTCGGCGGCGTCGCGGACGCCACGTCGCAGTCCGGACTCCGGGAGGGCGTAGCGCCAGCCCTGGTGGTCCGTCCACGCGGGGTCGGCCAGCCGGTCGTCGTCCAGAATCGACGCCGCGTGGTCGGCGAGGGCGGCGACGTTCTCCGCGGTGTCCGCGCCGTAGTGCTCGACGGACCACTCGTGGTTCGCCTGCACGACCAACACGGATTCGCCG
Organism: Haloplanus aerogenes; assembly: GCF_003856835.1. Classification (NCBI taxonomy): domain Archaea; kingdom Methanobacteriati; phylum Methanobacteriota; class Halobacteria; order Halobacteriales; family Haloferacaceae; genus Haloplanus; species Haloplanus aerogenes. The sequence goes on along the minus strand of NZ_CP034145.1, from coordinate 521,753 downwards.
TCGGGGACGTGACCCGGCTTACACTCCTCGCGGGCGATCCAGCCGACTTCGTGGTCCTTGTCCGTGTTCACCAGCGCGTAGTAGGGGCGGTCGAGTTCGAACGGGTAGCCGAGTACCGCGGTCCAGATGGTTCGGTAGTCCACGTCGCGGACGGCGGTCAGGAGATCGTCGCGGGCCTCGGCGTCCCAGTCGGCCGTCTCCAGCAACGTCGCCGTCTGCGGCGCCGGCGGGTTGAGCAGGAGGGCGTCGAAAGGCCCCCAGCGCTCGCCGTCGGCGTCCGTGACCGTCCACCGGTCGTCGTGCGTGCGCGCGACGCCTTCGACCCGCGTCCGTCGGTTGACGGTCGCGTCGGTCGCGCCGAACAGGTGTTTGGCGAGGCGGGTCAGTCCCGTGCGGTACGTGAACTTGCGCTCCTGATCGTCCCGACCCCCGCTCACCGTCTCCGTCCGGTCGAAGACGTGAACGTCGCCGTCGACTTCGACGAGGCCGTCGTCGAACTCGTGGACCACATCGAGGACGCGCTGGTCGTCGTCTTTCAGGTAGTTCGCGCCGTAGTCGTAGGTCACGTCGCCGCGGCGGCGCGTCGCCGCGCGACCACAGACCCCGCCCGACTTCTCCAGAACGGTGATCGAGGCGTCCGGAAGCGCGCCGTCGACGACGTAACAGGCCGCAGCCGCCGCGGCGCCGGCGCCCACGATGCCGAGTTCGGTCATACCCACTCTACGGCCGGAGCGACAAAACCCCACGGACGGGAATCCATTTGTCCGTGGCTCGACGAACGGGAGGTATGCCCGACGTAGCCGACACGTTCGCGGCGTACGCCGACGGCCGCGACGGCGCCCGCTTCACCGACTGGCTTCGCGCCCGGTCCGAACCCGACTGGACCGCGGCGGTCGACGGCCGGTTCGTCCGCGAACTCGGCGAGGATACGATGGACGCCGACGTGTTCCGCCGGTATCTGGAGCAAGATTACGCGTTCGTCGAGACGCTGACCGGGACGTTCGGCCACGCGCTCGGCGAGGCGCCGTCGATGGCCGCGAAGGGTCGCCTCGCGGACTTTCTCGGCACCCTCACGAGCGAGGAGAACGACTATTTCGAGCGGTCGTTCGGGGCGCTCGATGGCAACCCGGAGGCGGACCCCGACGCCACGACGCGGGCCTTTATCGACCTGCTCGAACGCGCCGGACGCGAGGGCGGCTACGCCGAGACGCTCGCCGTCCTCGTGCCCGCCGAGTGGGTGTACGAGACGTGGGCGACCGGAATCGACGACCCGCGACCCGAGCGGTTCTACCTCGACGAGTGGATCGAGTTGCACGCAAACTCCGCGTTCGTCGACTTCGTGGGGTGGCTCCGGGCAGAACTCGACCGCGAGGGGGCGGCGGCGTCGCCGCGGCGACAGCGACGGCTGGACCGGCTGTTTCGGCGGACGGTCGAACTGGAGCGGGCGTTCTTCGCGGCGGCGTACGACTAGTCACCCGCCGCGACGTGTGCGCGCCCCACCGCCTTCCAGCGGTTCGAGCGCACGCGTCGCACGTTCAGGATGGCCGGGACGACGGTTTCGGCCACCAGCGCGACGAGGAGCGCGGTAGCGCCGAGCGTGGTGACGAGGCCGAGCGCTGCGACGGGGAGCGCACAGCCGTAGCGGCCGAGAAGCGAGGTGAAGAAGGGGTACTGGGTGTCGCCGGCGCCGCGGAGCGTTCCGGTGGCGGAGCCGTCGATGCCGAGGAAGACGACACTGACGGCCGCGGCGGCGACGAAGGGCGCGGCGATGTCGACGACGGCGGGGTCGTCGACGAAGACGCCGGCGATCCACGGCGAGAGGGCGAACACCACCACCGCGGCGACGACGTACACCGTCGCGGAGAGGCGGATGATGGCGCGGGCGTACGCCTCGGCGTCGGCCTCGTCGCCCGCACCGAGACGCTGCCCGACGAGCGTGCTCGCGGCGATGGAGAAGCCCCACGAGAAACTGTCGATCAGGGTGCGGACCCGACGGGCCACCTCGTAGGCGGCGACGACCGCCGGCCCGAAGGTGGCGGCGATGGCGACGAGGGGGAAGGCGACGAGCATCTCGGCGGTCCGGCGGGCCATCAGTGGCGCGGAGACGACGAGGAGGCGGCGGGTGAGCGGGAGGAAGCCGTCGAACGCGAGCGTCGCCCGCGAGACGGCGATTGGGCACGCCCCGCGGCCGAAGTAGGTGCGACCGGCGAGCCCCCACACGAAGACGAGGACGACGACCCCCGTCGCGAGTGAGGTGCCGATGGCGGCGCCGGCGACGCCGAGGCCGTAGCCGAAGATCAGGACCGCCGAGAAGCCGATGTTCATCAGCGCGCCGCCCGCCCGGATCAGCATGGGCGTCACGGTGTCGCCGACGCCGGCGTAGGTTCGGCTGGCGATCAGGTTCGGGAATTCGAACAGGAGCGCGGGCGCGACGAGGGCGAGGTAGGTGGCGGCGTGGCGGAGCGGTTCGGGTTCGGAGCCGAGGACGGCCACGAGTTCGGGCGCGAAGAGCGCGTAAGCGGTTGCGAGCGGCGCCGCGATCAGGAGCGTGACGACGAGGGAGACGGCGACGGCGGCGCTCGCCCGCTCAGGGTTCTCGGCGCCGTAGGCCTGCGAGACGAGCGACACCGTCCCGCCGGCGAGGCCGATGCCGAGGAACTTCCCCACCTGCCAGTAGGCGTTGGCGAAGGCGAGGCCGGCGACGGCCGCGGTGCCCACGTCCCACCCGACCATCGCCAGATCGACGGTGGATTTCGACATGATGGCGAGCCCCGTGACGATCCGGGGCCACGACAGGTCGAACGTCTCCCGGAATCGGAGACGGTCGATGACGCCGGCGCGGTCGAGGAGGCCGGCGAGCGCGTCGAACGCGGCGGAACCCATCGGGCGACGTAGCGGTGGCGTCGGTTAGTAGATTGTGGGTCGGCCCCAAGACCTATCCGACAGCCGACAGAATCTGGGTGCATGATACAGGCAGACCTGGAAGTGTGTCGCGACTGCGGGCTGGTACACATGGAGGGCGGTCCCGGGCCGGACCGGGTCGAGGAGTGTGCCGCGTGTGGCGGGCGGGTCGACGACGTGGAACTCGACGACCTGGTCGGCCTCTAGGCGACGCGGTTACGCAAGTCCTCGCCGGCCTGGTACTGGTGGAAGATTTCTTTCACCAGGTCGGCGATGTCGAGGTGGTAGCGGTTGGTCGCGGAGCCGCGGTGCGGCGAGATGATGACCTCCTCGAAGTCCCAGAGCGGGTTGTCCTCGGGGAGAGGTTCGGTCTCGAACACGTCGAGGCCGGCGCCTGCGATATCGCCGTTCTCGAGGGCGGCGATCAGGTCGTCCTCGTCGGCGATGGGACCGCGGGCGACGTTGATCAGGAAGGCGTCGTCGCGCATGGTCTCGAACTCGGGTGTCGAAAACATCCCCTCCGTCTTGGGGGTGTGCGGGACGGCGATGGCGACGAAGCGCGCGTCCGCGATGGCCTCGTGGAGGTCGTCGGGGTGGTAGATTTCGGAGACGCCGGGGACGGGTTCGTCGGAGCGGCGGACACCGACCACGTCCATGCCGAGCGCGTCGGCGCGTTCCGCGATGCCCTGTCCGAGCGTGCCGAGGCCGACGACACAGAGGCGTTCGTTCTCGACGGTGAACGGCCGCTCGTACGGCGGTTCGTACCAGTCGTTCTCGGTCTGGTGGTCGCGGTAGATGTGGAGCATCCGCGCGAGCGACACCATGTAGCCGACCGCGATCTCCCCGACGGTGGTGTCGTGGATGCCGGTGCTGTTGGTGAGGGGAACACCGGCGTCCGCGTACGCGTCGGTGTCGAACTCGTCGTAGCCGGCACGGATGCAGTGGACCCACCCGGCGTCGAGGAAGGAATCACGGGGTCGGAAGGAGGCCACCGCGTCCGTCCGGTCGAACTCCTCGTCGTCGCCGACGATCTCGACCGGCACGTCGAGGTCGGAGAACGCCTCGGCGAACCCGTCTTTCGGAATCTTGTTCGCGACCGACTCGTGAATGCAGAGGCGCTCCAGCTGCGGTCTCTCGGACATGTGTCCGAAATCCGGACTTGGCGTATTCAACTTTTCGTCAGATGACGACTGGCCATTAGCCGTCTGTCCTCAATCTTTCGACAGATGACGACTAACGTTTAGGTATCTGTCCTTATCTTTAATAAAAATTAACTTTACAACCCCGGGGGTCGTTGCTCGAATATAGGATGAACGTAACAGATGCCATCGCGGATATCTTGGCACAGGAAGGTGTCGAACACCTGATCGGATTCCCGAGCAACCCCCTCTTTGACGACAACGCGGCGGAGGAAGCGGGCATCCGATCAATCGTCGTCCGACAGGAGCGGACGGGCGCACACATGCTCGACGGCATCGCCCGGATCACCTCCGGTGACCAGGTCGAGGCGTTCGCCTGCCAGCACGGCCCGGGAACGGAGAACTCCGTGGGCGGGATCGCGCAGGCCTACGCCGAGTCGGCGCCCATCGTCGCGCTTCCGGCCGGTTACTCCCGCGCGAAGACGAACACGGACCCCAAGTTCAGTTCGCTCATCAACTATCAGGCGGTCACGAAGACGACGGAGCAGTTGACCGACCCCGACGCGACCGGGGAGACGATCCGGCGCGCGTTCCAGGCGGCGCGTAACGGCCGCCAGCGCCCCGGGCTGGTCGAGATTCCGAAAGACGTGTTCCGAGAGGAGATCGGTGACATCGACTACGAGCCCACCACGTCGACGCGGTCGGGTCCCGACCCGCAGGCCATCGAGAAGGCCGCCGACGCCCTCGTCGACGCCGACCTGCCGGTCATCAACGCCGGGCAGGGCGTCCACTACGCGAAGGCGTGGGAGCCGCTGAAGGAACTCGCGGAACTGCTCGAAGCGCCGGTCGCCACCACGCTCAACGGCAAGAGCGCCTTCCCCGAGGACCACCCGCTCTCGCTCGGTGCCGGCTCGAAGAGCGAACCCCGCCAGCTCAACCACTTCATCCACGAGGCGGACGTGCTCTTCGGCATCGGTTGCAGCTTTACCAAGACGGCGTACGGCATCACGCCGCCCACCGAGGACAACACCCTCATCCACTCGACGAACGACCCCGGCGACGTCGACAAGGACTACAAATCCGACCTCGCGGTCATCGGCGACGCCAAACTCGTCCTCGAAGCGCTCGTGGACGAAATCGCGGACCGCGTCGGCGACGACGCCGACTTCGGCCGCTACGACGACGTGACGAGCGAAATCGCGGCGATCGAGGAAGAGTGGCTCGCCGACTGGTCGGACGTGCTTGAATCCGACGAGGCGCCGATCAACCCCTACCGCGTCGTCTACGAACTCGACCAGACCCTCGACAAAGAGGAGGTCGTCGCCACCGCCGACGCCGGCAACGCGCGTGACTTCATGGCGCCCTTCTTCAACGTCACCGAGCCGCTCTCCTACCTCGGCTGGGGCAAGACGACCCAGCTCGGCTACGGCCTCGGCCTCATGATGGGCGCGAAACTCGCCAAGCCCGAGAAGACCTGCGTCCACGTCATGGGCGACGGTGCCATCGGCATGGTCGGCATGGACTTCGAGACGGCCGTCCGCGAGGACATTCCGATCATCGCGGTCGTGCTCAACAACTTCGAGATGGCGAGCTACGACACGCCGTTCTCGGGGCACTACGCCGACTTCGCGGAGTCCATGGGTGGCTACGGCGAACGCGTCGAGGACCCGAGCGAGATCTCCGACGCCATCGAGCGCGCCGTCCAGAAGAACGAGGAAGGCACGCCGGTCCTGCTCGAGTTCCTGACCGCCAAGTACACGGAACTCTCGCGGCCCGACCTCGAATAGAGCGTCCCGCCACCGCTGTTTCGAGCGCGAAATAACCGTTTCCGCTTACTATTCGGTCAGAAGGTTACTACTAGCAGTTACATTTAGGGAGGGGGCGCCCGTAGCGCGTGGTATGGTGCCGAGCGTCACAGCCCGCCCTCGCCAGCCGCGGTCGCGAGCCCTCGTCAAGACCCTCGGCTACCGCCTGTTGATGGTGATCGTCACCGTCGTCGTCGCGTGGGCCGTCGTCGGCGATCTCGGCGAGGCGGCGAGCATCGGCCTCGTCGCCAACCTCGTCAAGACGGGGACGTACTACGCCTACGAGCGGTTCTGGGATCGGGTGGCGTGGGGACTGGAGGGCTGAGGCCGGCTATCGACCGGATTCTGCGGCCTCCAGCAATCCCCGCATGTAGCCGACCGCGAACAGGCGCCCCTTCGTGTGATACCCCGGATTCGAGTTGTCCTCGCCCGCCATCGTGGGCACGTGGTCGGGGCGCATCGGCACGTCGTCGTCGACGGCCTCCCGGTACGCTCGCATCGCGGCGTACATATCCGTCGGGCCGTCGTCGTGCCACGTCTCCACGAAGTCGTCGGCGTCGCCCTCGACATCCCGGAAGTGGACGAAGTTGATCCGGTCGCCGAAGCGACGGATCGTTCTCGGAACGTCGACGCCCATCGCCGCGAAGTTCCCCTGACAGAACGTGATGCCGTTGTACGGACTGTCGTAACAGTCGAGGACGCGTTCGTAGGCCTCGGGGCTGGTGACGATGCGCGGAATCCCCCGGACGGACTCGCGGGGCGGGTCGTCCGGGTGGAGCGCGAGTTTCACGCCCGCCTCCTCGGCGACGGGCGTCACCTCGCGGAGGAAATACTCCAGCGCTTCCCAGAGGTCCTCGTGGGACACGTCGAGCGACGGCGACGGCCCCTGCATCCGGTCGTGCGTGTAGCCGGTCACGAGCGACCCACCGCGAGACTCGACGTGGGCCTCGGTGCGCGCCCACCGGATACCGGCCATCCAGTCGTAGCAGACGACCGGGATGCCGACCCGGCCGCAGTCCCGGAGGAACTGCTGGAACGTCTCGATGTCCTCGTCGCGACCCTCGCGCCCGAGGCGGATGCGCTCGGAGATGGGGACGCTCCCCTCGAGGACGCGCACGTCGAGGCCGGCGTCGTCGAACCAGTTGGTGAGTCGCAGGAGGTCGTCGTACGTCCACGACGTGCGCCCGTCACCGATTTCGAGCGGATGGACGACGGCGCTCGTGACGCCCATCTGTTTCGCGAGTTGCCAGCGTTCGTCCGGGTGCGGTGGAAGGATGAGTGCCGGGTCGACCATACCGGTCCCTCAGCACGCACCGATAAAGGTGCGGTGGGAAACGCTAACGAACGTCGAGCACGTAGGGGGAACGATGGCTTTCGAACTGGGATTCCTCGTCGGGTCGCTCGTACTGCTCGGCGTCGTCCTCTATTTCACGCGGATTCGAGGCCCGTCGCTCCCTCACGAGGCGATGGCGGAGGGGGAAGGAGGGACGCCGGACGGTGACCGCGACCGTAACCGAGAGGGCGGCGCTCGCCCCCGCGCCGAGCCGACGCGCGCGGTCGGCGCACGGGTCGAACTGTGTGAACTCTGTGGAGAGAACCCCGCCAGCAAGACCGTCAACGAGATGACCGTCTGTGCCGAGTGCGACGAGGATCTGCTCGCGTGAGGGGAGACCTCACTCCGCGACGCCGTACACGTCGTCGGTCCAGTCCCGCGTGAGCGTGTCGTACACCGGTCGGTTCCGGTCGCGCTCGTCGAGGCGCGCCAGCTCCGCCTCGTCTAGCTCCCAGTCGAACAGGTCGGCGTTCGCGCGGATGTGCTCCGGGTTCGACGACTTCGGGAGGACGGTGATCCCGCGCTCGATAGCCCACTTCAACACGACGGCCGCCGGCGACCGGCCGGAAGCGTCGGCCAGTTCCTGTACCACCTCGTCGTCCAGTACCTCCGTCCGGGCGAGCGGCGCCGCCGCCTCGACGACCACGTCCGTCTCCCGACAGTAGTCGACGAGGTCGGGGCGCTGGAACCACGGATGGAACTCGATCTGGTTGACCGCGATGGGGACGTTCGCGACGTGCTGGGCACAACTGAGCTGGTACGCGCTGAAGTTCGAGACGCCGACGTTGCGGACGAGGCCCCGGTCGTGCAGGGTCGCCATCGCGGACAGCGACTCCCGCACCGAGATGGCGGGATTCGGCCAGTGGATCAGGTAGAGATCGAGCGCGTCGACGCCGAGGCGGTCGAGTGACGCCTCGCAGGATTCGATCACCGACTCGTAATCGAGGTGTTTGGGGAGGACCTTCGAGGTGAGGAAGTAGTCGTCGCGGTCGTAGTCCGCGAGGGCGTCGCCGATGGCGGCCTCGTTGTGGTAGCCCTCGGCGGTGTCGACGTGGGTGTAGCCGGCGTCGAGCGCCGTCCGCACCGCGTCCGTGACGGTCTCGTCGTCGAGGTTCCACGTGCCGAAGCCGAGTTGGGGCAGTTCGTCGCCGCTGGGGAGCGTCCGGGTCGGAACGTTCATGCGCCCCCAACCGCCCGGTGAGTGTTGAAACTAGGGGCGTCAGGCCTCCTCGTCGACGGCGTCACCGAACTGCTGCCGAGTGTGCGGAAGTTTGCCACCCGCCGCGAGCAGTTCGCGTTCGCGCTCGTTCGCGTCGAGGTGGGCCTCGGCTTCCCAGTCGTCGTTGACGCGGATCGTGAACGTCTCCTGTCCCGACTCCACCGCGGTGACCGCGTCGTCGACGATTTCGATGTCGTCGCCCTGGTCGATCCGGTCGTAGGTTTCCTGGTCGATGGTCAGCGGCAGGAGGCCGAAGTTGATCAGGTTGGACTTGTGGATGCGGGCGAAGGATTGCGCGAAGACGGCGTGGATACCCAGATACATGGGACAGAGCGCGGCGTGTTCGCGGGAGGAGCCCTGTCCGTAGTTCTCGCCGGCGACGAGGAAGCCGCCGTCGGCGTCCGCGGCGCGGCTAGCGAACGTCTCGTCCACCCGCTTGAGCGTGAACTCCGAGAGTTTGGGGACGTTCGAGCGGTAGACCGACACCTCCTGTGTCGCCGGGATCACGTGGTCGGTGGTGATGTTGTCCGGCATCTTCAGGAGCGCCGGGCCGTCGAGGTCGCTGCCCAGCGGGTCCTTCAGCGGCACTTCGTCGATGTTCGGCCCCTTGACGAGGCCGTCGTCGACCGCCTCGTCGGGCATGATGATGTCCGACTCGCTGGCGCCGATGTAGCGCTCGGGGTACTCGAAGCCGGGCGCTTCGAGGCCGTCGAGTTCGTCCGCGAGGTCACGCGGATCGGTGATCTCGCCGGTGAGCGCCGTCGCCGCCGCCACCTCGGGCGAGCAGAGGTAGACCGCGTCGTCTTCCATTCCCGACCGTCCCTCGAAGTTGCGGTTGAAGGTGCGGACGCTCACGGAGTCGGAGGCGGGGACGTGGCCCGCGCCGATGCAGGCGCCACACGTCGCCTCGGAGATGTTGACGCCGGCGGCCATCAGTTCCGCGGTGAGACCGTTGCGCGCCAGCATCTCGGAGGCCTGTTTCGACCCCGGCGCGACGATCATCTCGGTCTGCTTCGCCACCTCGCGGTCGCGGAGCATCTTCGCCACCGGGAGGATATCCTCGTAGGCGCCGTTGGTACAGGAGCCGACGAGCACCTGATCGGTCTCCGTCCCCGCCACCTCGCGGACCGGCACGACGTTGTCGGGCATCGACGGACAGGAGATGAGCGGTTCGAGGTCGGAGAGGTCGACGACGATTTCCTCGTCGTAGTCGGCGTCCTCGTCGGGCACGAGTTCGACGTAGTCCGCCGGCCGGCCGAGTCGCTCGAAGAACTCCTTCGTCCGCTCGTCGGACGGGAAGATGGACGTGGTCGCGCCGAGTTCCGTCCCCATGTTCGTGATGACGGTCCGTTCGTGGGCGGAGAGCGTCTCGACGCCGGGACCGGTGTACTCGAACACCTTGCCGACGCCGAACTTGACCGAGTAGCGGCGGAGGAGTTCGAGGATCACGTCCTTCGCCGTCGACCACTCGGGGAGTTCACCTTCCAGTCGGACGTTGACGATTTCGGGCACGTCGAGATAGTAGGGCGCGCCGCCCATCGCCGTCGCCACGTCGAGGCCACCGGTGCCGATGCCGAGACAGCCGAGGCCGCCGGCGGTCGGGGTGTGGGAGTCGGCGCCGAGCAGCGTCTTGCCCGGCGCGGTGAAGTTCTCCTTGTGGACCTGATGGAGGATGCCAGTACCGGGACGGGCGAAGTAGGCGCCGTACGTCCCGGCGGCGGAGCGCAGGAAGCGGTGGTCGTCGGAGACCTTGTAGTCCGGCTGGTAGGTCTGGTGGTCGCAGTGCTGGCCGGCGACTTCGACCTGCACCTCGTCGAGGCCGAGTGCCTCGAACTGCAGCCACGCCATCGTCCCGGTGAGGTCGTGGGCGATGGTCTGATCGACCTCGATGCCGACCTCCTCGCCCGTCTCGATGTCGCCGTCTACGAGATGATCCTCCAGAATTTTCTCCGTGAGTGTGCGTCCCATAGGTAACCTACGGGTCTTTGCGGACTGGCTTATATAACCGTTTCCCACCCGGCCAGCGCGGCGATATTCGCCATCACCCCCGCAACACTTCGACGGGGTTGGCGGTCGACGCCTTCCACGCCGGATAGATACCGCTGAGCGTACTCGCGAGGACGGCGAAGCCGAAGCCGAGCGCGAGGAACTGGATGTTCCGCGGCGCGAAGACCAGCGTGGGATCACCCAGCAGTTGGGCGTTGACGGTGTAGCCGATGACGAGCGAGAGGGCGACGCCGACGAGGCCGCCGACGACACCGAGCAGTGCGGCCTCCGCGACGACCATCCGCATCACCTCGCGCCGGCGGATGCCGACGGCCCGAAAGACGCCGATTTCGGCCCGGCGCTCGACGACGCTCATCAGCATGACGTTCAGGATGCTGACGCCGGCGACGATCAGCGAGATGGAGCCCACCCCCAGCAGGGCGGCGTTGAGCGTAGCGAAGAAGCCGCTGATGCTCTCCTGGATATCGGCGGGCGTGAAGGTGTCGACCACCTCCTCGCGCTGGTTCACCTCCTCTGGAATGACCTCGGCCAGTCGCTGGGCGTCCTCGCCGTCTTCGGCGACGACCGTCACCTGATCGTAGCCGTCGCGGTCGATGGCGTCCAGCGGAAGGACGACGGAGACGCCGCCCGGCCCGAACCCGCCGGATGGTTCGAGGATGGCGACGACGCGGTACGACCGGCCGTCGACCGAGACGGTCTGGCCGAGAGAGACGCCGAGATCCGTCGCCATCTCCTCGCTGAGCAACACGCCGCTGCGCATGGGGGAGGGGATCGTGCCCTCCGCGGCGGTGTAGAGCGCCGCCGGGGTCGAGGTGGCCTCGACGGTGACACGCCGCGACTCGGAGCGCGAGGAGACGGTCATCGGCTCCGAGCGCTGGGGGACGACCGTCGCACCCGCCGCCGCCCGCTCGATGGCGTTCACGTTCGACTCCGTGATGACGCCGTCCGTGTTGTCCTCGCCCGGAAACACCGTCACCGTGTTCGAGAGGTCGCCGAGTTGCTGGGTGGCGCCGACCTGGATCGCCGTGCCGGTGATGCCGATGGCGGCGATGGCGACGACGCCGATGACGACGCCGAGCGTCGCCAGCCCGGTCCGGAGGCGGTTGCGCCAGAGGTTGAGCCACGCCATCCGAAGCGCCGGCGCGTCGATCATTGCACCACCCCGTCGATCAACTCGACCGTGCGGTCGGTGAACTCCGTCACGAGGTCGTCGTGGGTCACCGCGACGACGCCCACGTCGCGTTCGGTGCTGATGCGTTCGAACTCCTCCAGAATCTGCCGACCGGTGTCCTGATCGAGGTTGCCCGTCGGTTCGTCCGCGAGGACGAGTCGGGGCTCGTTGACCAGCGCTCGCGCGATGGCGACCCGCTGGCGCTGGCCGCCAGACAGCTGATCGGGGCGGTGGTCGAGACGGTCACCGAGCCCCATCCGCCGGAGGAGATCCTCCGCCCGCTCGCGGTGGTTGCCGCGGACGAACATCGTCGGCACGAGGACGTTCTCCGTCGCGGTCAGCATGGGCACGAGGTGGAAGGACTGAAAGACGAAGCCGATGGTCCGGCGGCGGGCCATCGTGCGCCGCTCGTCGTCGTAGTCGGTCACGTCGTCGCCGTCGAGATAGACGGTTCCGGAGGTGGGCACGTCGAGGAGGCCGAGGACGTTGAGGAGCGTGCTCTTCCCGGAGCCGCTGGGGCCCATGACGGCCACCATCTCGCCCGGTTCGACGGCGAAGTCCACGTCGTCGAGCGCGTTGATAACTTCGTCACCACTCCGGTACTGTTTGGTGACGCTGTCGAGTTCGGCGACCGGGTTCGAGTTCGGGGGGACGGACGGATCGGCGGACGGAGCGGCGTCGCGCTCGGTCATCGCTCGGGGCGGCGGCGACGTTGCCACCAGTAGACCACGCCCCCGCCAACGGCGACGACGAGGGCGAGTCGGAGGACGATACCGACCACGTCGATGCGGCCGAAGCCGAGGAACCCGCCGCCACCGGGCGGGCCGCCCGCGCCACCGGGACCAGTCGGCCCGGCGGGCGGCGCCGAGCCACCGGTGATCGATACGTCGACCACGCGCCGGTGCTGTTCGCCGTCGGCGATGTAGGTGATCCGGACGGGCACCGCATCGGTCCGGTTGCCCGCCAGTCGCGCCGTCAGTTCGAACGACGTGAACTCGCCGGCGGGGACGTTGCCGACGAAGTAGTTCTTCGCGGGGGCGACCGGCGTCACGCGATCCGTGCCGACGACAGCCACGACGGCGCCTGTCACGTCGGTCTCGCCGGTGTTCGACGCGCTGCCGACGAGCCGGATCGACGATCCGCTCGGGACGACTTCGATGCCCGTCAGCGTGATGTTTCCGTGGGTCGTCGGCGCGAAGTCGACCGTGGCCGTCCGCTCGTAGCGTTCCCCGTCAGCCTCGTAGGTGGCGTAGAGGCGCACCGGGCCGGCGGGGAGCCTCGACTCGCTGATCGACACCGTCCGCGTCGTCTCGGTCGGCATGTCGGACACGAGTTTCCGCGCGACCGTCTCGCCGTCCGCTTCGGCGCGGATGCGGACGCGTTCGAGCGGCACGTTCCCGAAGTTGGTCACCGAGGCGTCGATGCGGGCCGTGTCGTTCTCGCGGACCACCTCGGCGTCGAGTTCGGCGTCCACGTCGGCCCGTTCGACCGCAAACGTACGCGAGGTCGAGACAGTCTGGCCATCACCGTCGCTGTCGCGGTAGTCGAGCGTCGCCGTGAGCGCCTGCCGGCCGGCCGTGTCGAAGGTCACGTCGTACGTGAGGACGCGTTCGCTCCCGCCGCCGAGCGCCGCGTTCACGCGCCGGGCGTCTTCGACCGTGGCGTTGGGGCCCGCAAGCTGCAGTTCGAGGTTGGAGATGTTGGTGTCAGCGCCGTTGGCGACCGTGACGTTCACCTGTGTCTCCGTCGCCGGTTCGCTCGGCGCGGAGAGCGACAACTGCACGTCCTGTCCGCGCTCCTCGACCGACACCGCGACCGGATACTTCACGTTGAACACGCCACCGCCCTCGCTCTGGCCGTACACCCAGACGGTTAGCCGCTTCTGGCCCGGCGACTCGAACGTCGTCGTGAGCGGGAGTTCCATCGTCCCACCCGGGCCGAGCGTACCCGGATCGTCGACGGTCTCGACGATACGGTTGCCCCGCCGGAGCGTGACCTGAGTGATCTCCGCGGCCACGGGACTGCTCTCGAAGTTCCGGAGCGACGCGGTGATCGTCACGTCCTCACCGACTCGCGGCGTCGTCGGGTCGATGGTCGTCGACTGGACGACGACCTGACTGCTCGCGGCGGTCGTCACGCCGCTGCCGCTGACGGCCACCGCGCCGACGGTGAGGGCAATCACCAGTATGAGGGCGGCGAATCGGGGACCGTCAGGCATGACACCACCGGACGGCGGGTCGCGGTCGGGAGCTGGAGAGGACTGAACGGACTCGCTGGAGGGAGGGGATGCGATCGGGGACCATCTACCACACCGTGTGTGCCGGGCAAACTTATACTGTCGGCCGTCGATCGTCAGCGGTCGTCCCCGGTCTCGTCGCCGTCGTCAGAGCGGCCGGACGCCCGCCAGTCGAGGTCGGTGACGCGCTTGAGGTCGTCCATCGTGAGTTGGGACGGTTCCTGGACGTCCTCGCCGGTGGCGACGCCGCTGGTGAGAATGCTCCGAACGCCCTCCTCGACGGTCATGTCGATGTCGTAGACCTGACTCTCGGGGACGTAGGTGAGGAGGCCGCCCGTCACGGGGTTGGGGGCCAGCGGGAGGAACATCGATACCATGTCCTCGTGACCCGTCGACTCCTCGATGGTCGGCGGGGAGTCGCTGGTCACGAACCCGAGGACGTACATATCCTCCTCGAAACACTGGACGAGTTTGATCTCCTGAAAGTTCTCGCCGCCCTCGTCGAGCATCACGTCGCCCATCCGGCGAAAGCTCTTGTAGACCGTGCCGACGCCGGGAATCGACGTGATGAGGAGGTCGACGTAGTCGATGATCCGCTCGCCGTATCGGTTGCGACCCACCGTCCCCACCGTCGCGACGACCAGAAAGAGGACGATCAGCGCGACGAGTTCGGTGAAGAAGTCGACGACGTAGGGGTAGACGCCGAGTTCGATCAGGAAGCTGACGAACTGAACGCGTTCGAACTCCTCGATGACCCCGACCCACCGCAACACGGCGATGAACGGATCGAGCGCACCGGAGATGAAATCGAGGGCGACGGTGAGGACGTACAGCGTCACGATGAGCGGAATCGTGATTGCGATACCCGTCAGGAGCGTCTGCTGAGTGTGATCGTAGAGCGAACCACCAGTCTCACGGGCGGTCGACGCCAACCGTCGCGAGCGGTCGCCGGGGTCCGGGCCGGACATGTCCCACCGTGCGATCCGAGGACACAAAAGTTGTCAGTGGTTCGTAATGCCTGCACTACAGCAGGCCCTCCTCGCGCGCCAGCAGGACGCCCTCGATGGTGGCGTCGTTGGTCGGGGGCCGGCGCGCCACGTCGACCGCCTCCTCGACGGGGACGGTCCGCGGCGTGAGGAACTCGTTCGAGTCGAGGTCGGGGTCGGCCGGCGTCAGCCCCTCGGCGTAGACGATGCCGCGGCGATGGCGAAGGACGCCGGTACAGGTCCAGAACTCGTCCAGCAGGGCGGTCGAGTCGGGGGCAAAGCCCGTCTCCTCCTGGAGTTCGCGCGCCGCCGCCGTCGTGAACGACTCGCCGTCCTCGACGATGCCGGCTGGCAGTTCGAGCTGGGTCTCCCGGATGGTCGGCCGGAACTGCTCGACGAGGAGGAGTTGGTCGTCGACGACCGCCACCACTACCACCGCCGGCGGGAGCTCCGCCCAGTAGTAGCGCTTGGTCGAGCCGTCGGGCTGTTCGACGAGGTCGTAGCCGCCGGTGTACCAGCCGGTTTCGTACTCGGTCACCGACTCGATTACGGGCCAGTCGTGGTCTGTCATGCTTGTGTCACCGCCACCAGATACCGCTCGCCGCCGTCCGTCACGAGGACGCCCCCGTCGCGCCGGGCGTCGGGGTTCCGGGCCACCAGCCCCTCGCGCTCGTCGAACGGCGAGTGGGTGAACGACTCCTTGAGGCCGATCGGGCCGCGGCGGTAGGGGTCGGAGCGCCCCGACTCGATGGCGCCGGTGAGATAGGGGTAGCGTCGCTCGGAGAGGTCCGTGACGTTCACTGCCGGTCCCGAATCGTCCGTCGGCGTCGCCGTCAGGTAGTACGGCTCGCCAGCGCCCAGATAGGTGGGGAGGGCGCCGAGCGCGAGGAGGGCCAGACAGACGAGGGCGAACCCGATGAGCGCACGGCGGGTGATCGGTCGCACGGCGGCGGTTGGGGCGGTGCGGGGAAACGCCTTTCGCCGCTACAGTCGCTCCCGGTACAGCCGTCCGAACGCCTGCCGGCGGAGGGTGGCGACGGCCGCGTCGCGCTCGTCCTGAAACGTCGCGGCGACGGCTTCCCCGAAGGGGGCGGCGTGCCAGACGACGTTGTCCACGTCCTCGCTGCCGAAGGTCGTCACGTCGGCGTCCGTCTCGGCGCGCCACGACTCGAACGCTTCGCGGTCGCCGACGTGGACGACGAGGAGGGAGGCAAAGAGGGCGTCACGGGCCGTCTCTACCACCTCGCTCGTCACGCGGTCGCGGTACTCCTCGCGGTCGAACTCCATGGCCGAGGCCGTCTCGCGGACGACGGTCTGCGCTGCCGGACCGACCGACTCGTAGGCGTCGCGGGCGGCGGCGAGCGACTCCGGGTCGAACACGCCCTCGGTCGTTACGTCCTCGTTCATACGCTCCCTCCCGTCGGCGACGGTTTACGCCTTATTATCCTCGTCGTCCTCACTGTCGTCCGTGTCCGCCAGCATCGCACGCGTCATCTCGCGGGCCTCCGCGAGGACGCACTGGGCGTCGCCGTCGAGGTCGCCCGCGTCGAACGCGGCGGTGGCTGGCGGTTGCTCGTGCGAGTGGTCGTGTGCGTGCTCCTGCCCGTCCACCGTATCCTCGAACACCTCCTCGTACGCCACCTCGTCAGCGTACTCGACGACGACCGGCGCCAGTTCGTCGGCGCCAGCCTCCTCCCAGTCCGGTGCGTGGTCGTCCAGCCAGTCCTCGTGGGCGTCGCCGTGGAGCATGGCGGTGAACGCGAGGTGGTTGGCGAGATGTTCGGCGTCGCGCTGGGGCGTCTCGCACACCGGACAGGCGTATCCCATAGTCGATACAGAGGGCGTGAGCGGTATTAGGGTTCGGCCTCGTCGTCCTGCCACTCGGCCACGTCGAGCACCATCACGAGGGCGTCCTCGCCGTCGCGGTAGTAGCGGGGGACGCGCCGGGCGGTTTCGAAGCCGGTGTCGCAGTACAGCGTCCGCGCGGCCTCGTTGCTCTCGCGCACCTCCAGTTTCACCACCTCGGCGCCGTCGACGGCGAGAGAGACGAGCGACTGGCGGAGCAGCGACCGACCGATGCCGCGCCGCCGCGCCGCCGTGGCGACGGCGAGGTCTTTCACGTGCCCGATGTCACGACCGAAGTTGGGCGTCACGTCGCCGACGACGTAGCCCACCACGGCGCCGTCGCGGGTGGCGACCAGAAATCCGGGTTCGCCAACGAAGCGCTCGAAAGCGGTGTAGGGCCACGGCTGGTCGAAGGCGTCGCGTTCGATCCGAACCACCGACCCCAGGTCCGACTCCTCGGCGCCGCGGATGGTCACGTCGGCGGGGGTCGTGGGAACGGCCACGGGCCGACTACGAGCGACGGGAGCAAAAGGGCTCGGGCGGCGCAGTTAGTCGTCCGCGGGCGTCGCGCCGCCGGAGTCCTCTTCGTACTGCTGTTTCGTGAGCGTGAGTTTGCCGCCGGCCGCGAGAATCTCGCGTTCGCGCTCGGAGGCGTCGAAGGCGGCCGTCGCCTCCCAGTCGTCGTTGACGCGGATAGTGAACTCCTCCGCACCGGACCGGACGGCTTCGGCCACGTCGTCGACGACTTCGATGTGGTCGCCCTGTTCGATCCGGTCGTACGTCTCCGCGTCGATGGTCAGCGGCAGGAGGCCGAAGTTGTACAGGTTCGCCTTGTGGATGCGGGCGAACGACTGCGCGAGGACGGCCTCGACGCCGAGATACATCGGACACATCGCGGCGTGTTCGCGGGAGGAGCCCTGCCCGTAGTTCTCGCCGGCGACGAGGATGCCGTGGTCGGACGCCTTGGCCCGCTCCGCGAACGTCTCGTCGACGCGGGAGAGCGTGAACTCGGAGAGCTTGTCGATGTTCGAGCGGTACTTGAGAATGTCCGAGGTGGCGGGGATGATGTGGTCGGTGGTGATGTTGTCCTCCATCTTGAGGAGGGTCTCACCGCCGATGTCGGCGCCGAGCGGGTCCTTCAGCGGCACGTCGCCGATGTTCGGGCCCTTGATGAGTTCGTCGTCGACGGCCTCGTCGGGTTCGATGATGTCGGCCTTCGAGCCGTCGTACTTGTCGGGTAGTTCGACGCCCGGCGATTCCATGTCACCGAGTTCCTCGGCCAGATCCCGCGGGTCGACGATTTCGCCCTTGAGCGCGGCGGCGGCGGCCACCTGCGGCGAGCAGAGATAGACCGAGTCGTTCTCGATGCCGGAGCGACCCTCGAAGTTGCGGTTGAACGTCCGCACGGAGACGGAGTCGGAGGCGGGGACGTGCCCGATGCCGATGCACGGCCCACACGTCGACTCGGAGACGTTGACGCCGGCGGCCATGAGTTCGGCCGTCCAGCCCTCTCGCGCGAGGAGTTCGCCGGCCTGCTTCGAGCCCGGCGCGACGATCATTTCGAGGTCCTTCTGAATCTCGCGGCCCTCGACCATCTTCGCGGCGGGGAGGATGTCCGCGTACCCGCCGTTGGTACAGGAGCCGACGATGACCTGTTCGACGTCTTCGCCAGCCACCTCGCGCACGGGCACGACGTTGTCCGGCATCGACGGCGTGGAGATGAGCGGTTCGAGGTCGGAGAGGTCGACGACGATTTCGTCGGCGTACTCCGCGTCATCGTCCGCCGAGAGTTCGACGTACTCGTCGCCGCGGCCCTGTCGTTCGAGGTAGTCCTTCGTCCGATCGTCGGTCGGGAAGATGGACGTGGTCGCGCCGAGTTCCGTCCCCATGTTCGTGATCGTGGTCCGTTCGGGCACCGAGAGGCTCTCGACGCCGGGGCCGGTGTACTCGAACACCTTGCCGACGCCGCCTTTGACCGACAGGCGCCGGAGCATCTCGAGGATGAGGTCCTTCGCGGACGCCCACTCGGGGAGTTCACCCTCGAGTCGGACGTTCACGACTTCGGGCATCTCGACGAAGTAGGGGCCGCCGCCCATGGCGACCGCCACGTCGAGGCCACCCGCGCCGATGGCGAGTTCGCCGAGGCCACCGGGCGTCGGCGTGTGGGAGTCGGAGCCGAGCATCGTCTTCCCGGGGGCGGCGAAGTTCTCCTTGTGGACGTTGTGGCAGATGCCGTTGCCCGGGCGGGAGAAGTACGCGCCGTAGGTGCCGGCGGCCGACCGGAGGAAGCGGTGGTCGTCGGTGTTCTTGAAGTCGAACTGGTAGGTCTGGTGGTCACAGTACTGAGCGGCGAGTTCGGTCTGCACTTCGTCGAGTTCGAGCGCCTCGAACTGCAGCCAGACCATCGTCCCGGTCGTGTCCTGTGTGAGCACCTGATCGATCTCGATCCCGATCTCCTCGCCGGGTTCGAGGTCACCCTCGACGAGGTGGTCGTCGAGGATTTTCTCCGTGAGCGTCTGTCCCATAACGTCCGGCCATCGACCGCCGACGGATATAAATCCCGCGTTGATCCGCTCTAAACCACCCGACCGAGGCCTCTACCGCAAGAGTTAGACCGATTGCGAGCGTTTTTCGTGGGTCACCGGCTGGACCGCCACGGTTTTGTCCGCCCTCGATGAGGCACCGATATGTTCCGTGCCGGGTCCTTCGTCGCCGACCATATCAACCCCGTCGCCCCCGAACAGGTCCAGCCCAACGGCGTCGACCTGACCGTCGACGCGGTCCTCGAACCGACCGAGCGCGGACGGATCGGCCGCGACGGGAAACACGTCGCCGAGCGCGAACCGATCGAGCCCGAAGACGGGGCGTACGTCCTCCCTGCGGGCGGCTACATCGCCCGCTACGGCGAGCAGATCCGAATCCCGGAGGGGCATATTGGCTTCGTCTACCCCCGCTCGTCACTCATGCGCAACGGCTGTATGCTCCACACTGCCGTCTGGGACGCCGGCTACGAGGGCCGTGGCGAGGGACTCCTCGCCGTCCACCGGGACGTGGAGATCGAACCCGGCGCCCGCATCGCCCAGCTCGTGTTCGCCGAGGCGAACCACGACGGTACGTACGACGGAAGCTATCAGGGCGAACGGCTGGATTAATCCCCGATTAGCCGTCCACATGGTCCGGTTACTGACGGAGGACGACGACAATGCGTTCGGCGTGTCTTCCCGAAACCGACGACGGCTGCCGCAGGCGACGCTCCGACGGCTGGTGAGCCACCCCCCATCGCGGCTTCGGGACCGCGCGCTCGCCGCCGACAGCGAGGTGTTACAAGCACCTCGGGAAACCAGCGAGGTGTCGCAGGCGGCCCAAGCAACCGAGTCAGTGCCGAGTACCCCCCCAGAACCGACCACCTTCGACGTGGCGTGCTGGACGCCGGTCGCGTCGGCGGCCGAACCGACAGCCGATCCACGCGAGCCACGGGCGACGCTCCTCGCCGAACCCGCGCTGCCGGGCACGACGAGCGACCCCGTCTCCCACACGCTCGTCCTCGAAGTGGACGAGCCGACGGCGTGCGTCGAACTCGACTACCGCCCGCTCGACGCGACGGTGGTGCCCGAACGCGGCGTGCGGGTCCGGACCGACGACGACCGGCCGGTGACCGTCGACACGGCACGGATCGGCGCCGACGGCATCTTCGTCGTGACTTTCGCCCAGCCACCGACCGACGGCGCCCTGTTTCTGGAGTACAGCGTGACGCAGAATCCCGACGGCGGCCAGCACACGGTGGGCGTCGTCGTCGACGGCGAGCGGCAGACTGAGGCGCGGCTGGTGGTGGTTGGATAACGGGCCGGGAGGGAGTTGAACCCGATTGCGAGACTCGCTACCGCTCGTCTCGCGTGGTTCAACACCCTCGGGCGTTTTCACTGCTCACTGACGTTCGCAGGAAAACGGGCCGGGAGGGAGTTGAACCCCCGACCGTCTGGTCACTTCCGCAACCTCCCGTTCAACCGGGCGGCCACGTTAAAAGCCAGACGCTCTGCCTGACTGAGCTACCGGCCCCTAATTGAAGGATGTCAGCGGGGGTGTAAACACTTACGATGCTGGATTCATCGGCGTGACGATATCCAAGAGTCGATCCCGAAATCATCCGCCCAGTTGATATTTGGCGATGCTTTTTCGGGATCTGTGATACGGAGACTCATGCTCGTACTAGGTGCATCCGAAATCGGAACTACATACGTGTCACCGGAATCTGGAGAGTAGACCGCGAAGGCGTCAATTTGGCCTTCGTAACTCTCTTTCTCTATCTGTCGAGTGAGCGTACCGGTACTCCTCGTCTCAAACTGAATACGACCGTTTTCGAGGCGACCTGTCTTGACCTGTATTTTATAAAATGTGTCAGATATTTCGACAACGATATCGTATCGCTCATTGTCTCCAAACGGCTGAAGAACGGGAATCTCGTGCCGTACAAATGCATGAAGTACAGCCGCTTCGCTCTGTTGTCCCCGCGTTTTTGGATGGGTAGCTCCGCTCATAATTATCAATATTAGTCTTGCAACCGATGAAAATCTAGCGTGACTACAAACTTATTGGTGCAGTTCAGTTTCGCTCACAACTCCAGAAACTCGTCCAGCGCGGCCGCCAACAGGTCGTCGGGGTCGCGGTTCTCGACCGACGCTCGCCGCCGGAGTTCGATGTACTGGTCGGGCGGGAGGGTCACGTCCATGTGTCCGAGCGTGAGGTCGCGGTCGTCGAGGGCGGCCTCGACGGACGCACCGTTGCCAACCTCGCTGGCGAGGCGACGAATCTCGCGCACAGTGAGGTCGTGTTCGAGCGTCGCCCACGCCAGCGCGTAGCGGTCGTCGCCGGAGACGCGCGCGATGTGCTTCGCGGCGGTGGGGGCGATAGTCCCGCGGGCGACGTGTCGGCGGATGGCCTGCGGCAGGTCGTGCACCCGCGCCCACTTCCGAATGAAGGCGACTGATACGTCGCCGCCGGCGCGTTCCGCGGCCGCCTTGTAGGAGCCGACGCCCCGAACCAGCGCCGCACACGCCGCCGCCCCGCGGAGCATGTAGACGTGATCCTCGGAGCCGACGGTGTTCTCCGCGAAGGAGCGCACGGTGTCGGCGGCGAGCTGGACGCTCTCGGGGTCGTCGGGGTCGAAACCGACGGCCTCGGTCGCCCGCTCGCCCGTCACCGCGGGGTCGGCGCGAACGACGGGTTCACCGACCGGAGATTCCCGGTCCACGGGACGATCCGACGCGTCGGGGTCGTCGCTCATCGTACCGTCCGTTGGAGAAGGGGCGTCAAAAGTCTCCCGTGGGCGTGTGCGGTCGCCACCGGACTGGCAAGTCACGCCCGTCGCACGGTCACCGTGACCTGGTCGCCGGGGTCGAAGTCGTGTCCCGGGCAGACGAGTTTCGCCCCGAAGTCGGCGTCGCGGGCGATAAAGAGTGACAGTCCCTCGATCCGGCGGTCGTTCGCGACGAGCGTGATGTCGTCCCACGTCACGTCGCGGCCGTCGGCGAGGCCGACGCGCGATCCGGCGACAGAGACGGGCGCGGTTCCGTCGGCAGCCGGGAGGATGCCACCCCCGTCGTAGTGGGGACAGCCGCCGTCGAGGACGACGCCCGGCCCGCCGGCCAGCCCCGCCCACGTCCCGGGCTCCGGGTGCGCCGGGTCGTCGAGGACGACGTACGTCTCGCCGACCTCGCGGACGCGACCGGTACCGTCCCAGTCGAGGGGACGAACGTCGACGGCCACCTCGACCGTGAGCGACCCGGCGGCGCGATATGGGTTCACGTCCGGGTCGCGGAAGCCGAGGTGGACGTGGTTGTCGACCCACGGTGCGAAAAAGCCCGAGCGTACCATCTCGCCGAGCGAGTCGCCGACGGCGACGGCGTCGCCGGGTTCGACCGCCGGGTCGACGTGGAGGATGCGGGCGACGTGTTCGCCGGTGTCGATCAGGATCAGGTGATCCTCGTCGACAGCGTAGGATCGGGAAGGAGCGCGCACGGTCCGGGTGTCGAGCACCTCGCCGGCGACGGGCGAGAGACCGCGGTTGGTCTCGGGGTAGCAGTCGATGGCGCAGCCGTGGTCGTGGGCGTCGTACGGGGAGTTGTAGAGCGAGAACCGCCGATACTGGGCGAGCGTCGACGCCGGGACCGTGACCATAGCGAGGCTTGGGCGAGGGGGCTTATACGCTCGCTGGATGACGGCCGGAGCTATATGTGTCGGACACGTTCGGCGACCATGCGCGTCCTCAGGGGCCGAGCAGCGACGATTTCGGCCGACCGGAAACGGACCGGCGCGATGCTCGACCGGACGGCCGAGACGGGGGAGCCGGCGGTCCGGGTGTGGACGCCGCACCGGCAGGTGGCCTTCGGACGGCGCGACGCGGCGGAACCGGGCTACGACCGCGCCCGCGCCGCCGCTCGCGAGCGAGGGTTCGAACCCGTCGAGCGCCGGGTGGGCGGCCGGGCCGTCGCCTACACGGGATCGACGGTCGCGTTCGCCCACGCCGTCCCGGTCGAGTCGCCGCGGACGGGTCTCGACGACCGCTACGCGGCGGCGGCGGCACGCCTGCGGCGGGCGCTGGCGAGCCTCGGTGTCGACGCCGAACCCGGTGAACCGACCGATTCGTTCTGTCCGGGGAGTCACTCGCTGCAGTGCGCGGGGAAACTCGTGGGCATCGCCCAGCGCGTCCGCACCGACGCCGCCCTCGTCGCTGGCTGTGTCGTCGTCGCGGACCGCGACGCGTTCGCGTCGGTGCTCGCGGCGGTGTACGACGCGCTCGGTCAGCCGTTCGACCCCGCGAGCGTCGGGAGCGTCGCGGCGGCGGGGGGGCCGAGCGACCCGGCACGCGTCGTCGAGGCTGTCGAACGGGAACTGGTGGGGGACGCGGCGACGACGATCCACGAAGTCTGACCGCACACGCTCGCTTCCGGCCGTCACTGGGTCGGGAGATTCGCCAGCCGGAGTGGCGAATCCCGCTCGACGGACAGTCGGCAGTATTACCACGGTACGGGCGAACGACTGGATATGCTCGTCAGGAACGCGACGCTCGCGGACGGCCGCGTGCGCGACGTTCGCATCGAGGGGGAGCGCATCGACGCCGTCGGCTCCGGTCTCGACGCGGTGGGAGAGGTGATCGACGCTCGGGAACGACTCCTGTTGCCCGGCGCCATCGACGTCCACGTCCACTTCCGGGAACCGGGCGCCCCGCACAAGGAGACGTGGCGAACCGGGTCGCGAAGCGCCGCCGCGGGCGGCGTCACGACCGTCGTCGACCAGCCCAACACCGACCCGCCGACGACGACCGGTGCCGCCTACGACCAGAAAGAACTCTGTGCCCGACACTCGCTGGTCGACTACGGCATCAACGGCGGCGTCACGCCCGACTGGGATCCCGAGACGCTGTTCGACCGCCCCATCTTCGCGCTGGGCGAGGTGTTTCTCGCGGATTCGACGGGCGAGATGGGTATCGACGGCGACCTGTTCGAGGACGCGGTCCACCGCGCCGCCGAGGCGGGGGTACCGGTGACCGTCCACGCCGAGGACGCGACGCTATTCGACGAGGGCGCGCGTGACGCCGCGGGGCAGGGAACAGGGAAAGAGGCGAACGCCGACGCGTGGAGCGCTTACCGCGACGCCGACGCCGAGATTGCGGCCGTCGAGCGCGCCGTCGAACTCGGCGCCGACGCCGGCGCGCGTCTCCACATCGCCCACACCAGCACGCCCGAGGCGGTCGACATCGTCGCCGACGCGCCCGAGACGGTGACCTGCGAAGTGACACCCCACCACTGCCTGCTCTCGCGGGACGACCTCGACGACCTCGGAACCTTCGGCCGGATGAACCCGCCACTCCGGAGCGAGGCGCGTCGGGAAGCTCTCTACGAACGCGTCGTCGGCGGCCGGGTGGACGTGATCGCCACGGATCACGCGCCGCATACGCGGGCAGAGAAGGAAGCGACGCTGCTGGAGGCCCCGAGCGGCGTTCCCGGCGTCGAGACGATGGTCCCCCTCTTGCTGGCCGAGACGCTGGACGGCCCGCTGACGGTCGAACGCGTCCGCGACCTGACGGCGGCGACCCCGGCGGCGACGTTCGACCTGGAGCGAAAGGGACGGATCGAGGCGGGGATGGACGCCGATCTGGCACTGTACGATCTGGATCGGCCGCGTGACATCGAGGGGCGGCGGCTCCACTCGAAGTGTGGGTGGACGCCGTTCGAGGGACGACCGGGCGTCTTCCCGGCGTGGACGCTCGTTCGGGGAGAACGCGTCTACGACGGGGCGATGGATACCTTCGACGTGGACGACGGCGAGAACGTGCGCGGATAAGCTATTCGAGGTCGTCGCGGAGGTTCTCGCTGGACTCGCGCACCTCGCGCATCACCTCGGAGATGCGGTCCTCGGCGTCGAGTTCCTCCGCGACGGCGAGGTCGACCCCCTCGACTTCCAGCAGGAACTTGGCGATTTCGGTCACCTCGTACATCATTTCGTCTAGCTCTTCGGCGGTGAAGAAGCCCGACATGGCGCCGTAGAGGAAGGTGGCGCCGGCTTTCTGGACCTTGTCCTCGAAGGCGGAGCGGGCCTGATTGACCGCCTGCGGCGAGTAGGTGTCGGTCATGAAGGGGACGAGTTCGGGCAGATTCTCCCCGATCTTGGTCATCTCGACGCCGGTTTCGGTGCGGAAGTCGACACAGAGGCGGGCGATGGCCCACTCGCGGGCGGTGATGTACGTCCGGTCGCGGAGGAAGTCGTTGACCCGTTCGTACTGGGCGCCGTCCATCTTCTTGAAGCGTTCGTACTTGCGCACGTCGGGAGGCACGTCGGTCATCGTTGCGGCGGTACCCGCAGGATCGGCGTCGGACCCGGACGCCGACGATGGGGCGGACGGTGCGGCGGCCGCGCCGTCGTCCGCGCCATCGTCCGCGGCGGCGGCCGCGCCATCGTCCGCGGCGGCGGCCGCGCCATCGTCGTCCGCAGGCCCGTCAGCCGTCGAGTCGTCGCTCATACGCCGGGATTCCGTGCGGCGGTGGAAAAGGGTTCCGTCGGTGTCCGCCGGGCGTCAGACGGATCGTTGGAACGGTGTCCCGGTCGTCGCCGACCGCGGGGGCCGGGACGGCCGGAAACGACTTCCAACGATCCGCATCGAACGGGAATGGCGCGTACCTTTTTCACTCGCGCCGCCGACGGAACGGGCATGAAACTACTGCTGGGCATCGGCGGGAGCGACGACTCGATGCGCGCACTGGAGCGTGCGGTCGACCGCGCCGCCGAGACCGGTGACGACCTGACGGTCGCGATCCTCCGGAACCCGGCGACGGACACGGAGCCGGCGGATATCGAACGCCGGGCGCAGGCGATCCTCGACGACGCTGGCGTGGAGGCGGCGATTCGACATCTGGAGGGCGACCCGGGGAGCGAACTCGTCGAACTGGCCGAGCGGGAAGGGTTCGACCGGATCATCCTCGGCGGCGGCGAGACCAGTCCGATGGGCAAGATCAAACTCGGCAGCATCTCGGAGTTCGTCCTGTTGAACTCCCACGTCTCGGTGACGCTCGTCCGATGACCGACGACAAGGCTTACCCCGACGAACCGGCGAGTCCGTTCCCCGAACCGCCGACGACGATCGAAGACCGGGAAGGGCGCCCGATCACGGTGCGGCGGTACGACGAGACACTGGATCGCGACGCGCTCGAAGCCATGTACGACGCGTTCGACCCCGCCGACCGGGCACAGGGCATCCCGCCGACGGGCGAGAAACGCATCGCCGACTGGCTGGACACGATCACGGGCGAGGAGACGGTGAACGTCGTCGCGAACCACGACGACGCCGTCGTCGGGCACGCGACGCTCGTCCCTGACGGGGAGAAGACCGCAGAACTCGCCATCTTCGTCCTCCAAGACTACCAAGGCGCGGGCATCGGGACGGGCCTCCTCGAAACGCTACTCGGTGCGGGGAAGGAGGCGGGGATCGAACGGGTGTGGCTCACGGTCGAGCGCTGGAACGATCCGGCCATCTCGCTCTACGAGAAGGTGGGGTTCGTCGCCAGCGACACCGAGAGCTTCGAACACGAGATGACGATCCGGCTACAGGGGTGATCGTAACTGCTCGTAGGTGACTTCCGAGACACCCGACTACACTGAGAGGATGGGCTGGCTCGCGTAGAGGAGGACGTACTCGGCGGCCTTCGCGAGCACTTCGTCGGGGTCGCCGGAGACGGGTTCGCGCGGGACGACGACGAAGTCGGCGCCGAGTTCTTCCGCGGTGTCGAGGACGACGCTCCCCGGGTGCCGCGACAGTTGACGGGTCGAGAAGCCGTAGGCCATCGACGTCGAGAGCGACACGCCCGCGTCTTCGACGAGGTTCATGACGGCCTGCATGAACGCCTCGCTGTCGGCGGCGAGGGAGGCGTCGTCGACGGCGCCGGCGTCGATGGCGCGGGCCATGTCCTCGCTGACGACGTAGAGCGCATGAACCGCGGCGTCGTACTCGTCGGCGATGGCGACGGCGTACTCGACGGCGGTGAGCGACTCCTCGCTCCCGTCGACGGGGACGAGCACGAGCGAGGGCGAGAGCGGAACGGTCATGCCGAGGCGTGCGCGGGCCACGGGCAAAAACGCTCCCCCATCGGCGGACACCGGGTTTATACGCCGACCCGACGAAAGCGAACGTATGCCGGAGTTCGACACCATCGTCATCGCGACCGACGGGTCGGAGAGCGTCCGCCGGGCCGTCCGCGTCGCCCTCGATTTCGCCGAGCGGTTCGACGCCGACGTGCACGCCCTCTACGTCGTCGACGAGGGGGAGGTGGCAGCCTCGCCCGAACAGGTGCGCGAGGAGATGCGCGCTGCCCTCGACGACTCCGGGCAGGCGGCGCTCGACGAGGTGGTCGACACCGCGGACCGCCCCGTCACGACCGCCGTCCGCGAGGGACGACCGGCGACGGTGATTCGGGAGTACGCGGTCGATCACGACGCCGACGTGGTGGCGATGGGGACTCGCGGCCGCCACGGCGAGAACCGGTTCCTGATCGGAAGCGTCGCGGAGCGCGTCGTCCGCACCTGCCCCGTGCCCGTTCTGACGGTGCGACAACTCGGCGAGCGCGAACGCGGAGACGAGCCGCCAGCCGAGGCCTGATACGGTTTATTGTAAGTCAGTACCGGTGGTTCGCCGAGACAGTCCGACGAACCACCGGTAAACAGTTACAATAATCCGTATGAGACGCCACCCCTGCGGATCGCGGGATACTTCCCATCGGCCCGCATCGGGCCGATATGGACGATTCGCTCATCGACGACGACGACCTCTCGCTCTCGCGGAAGTCGCGACTCCCCGGTGCCGGGTTCTTCTACCCCGACTCGCTCGACGAGGAGTACGCCGACCGCCGCGCCCGGGAGGCCATCGAGGGCGCCGAGACGGTGGTCGTGGCCGACGGCGACGCCGACGGCCTCGGCTGTGTCGCCCTCCTCCGTGAAGTGTACGACGCCGCCCTCGACGTGGCGCCGTTCGAGGAGTCACTGGCGGCGCGGACCGACCCGACGCTGACGGACGACGAGGACGAGGACGAGGAGGACCGCGAGGAGTCCCCGGTCGGCCTCGTCACCGCGAGCCCCCACTCCCTCGACGCCGCCCTCGAACGCGTCGCGGCGTACGTCGACCCCGGCGTCGACGTGTACGTCTGTGACCTCTGCCCGGACGACGCGGCCGTCATCGAAGTGGTCGAGCAGGTGGTCGCCCGGGCCGAGACGGTCCGCTGGTTCG
Organism: Haloplanus aerogenes; assembly: GCF_003856835.1. Classification (NCBI taxonomy): domain Archaea; kingdom Methanobacteriati; phylum Methanobacteriota; class Halobacteria; order Halobacteriales; family Haloferacaceae; genus Haloplanus; species Haloplanus aerogenes. Next base: position 493,341 of record NZ_CP034145.1, on the reverse strand, counting down.
ACCACCACCAGTGGGACGACGAAATTGCCACCGCGGTCCGCGAGGCGGGCGTCGACCTCGTCGTCGGCGAGAGCGACGAGGAGTGTACGGCCGACGTGGCGCTCCGATCGCTCGACTACGACTTCCCCGACCACCTCGTCGACCTCGCGGCGGTCACCCGGGATCACGACCTCTGGATCAAGGAGGACCCCCGGAGCGACGACCTGGCCGACTACAGCCACTGGGCGAGCGCCGAGGAGTACGTGACGGTGGTGGGGCAGTACGGCCCCGCACTCCCGGACCCGGTCGTCGACTACCTCGATCACCGGCGCGTCGAGAAGGAGAACCTGATCGAGGCGGCAATCGACCGCGCCGACCTGAAGTCGGTCGGCCCGTGGACCGTCGGCGTCACCTACGGCCGGTGTTCACAGAACGAGGTGGCGGAGGCACTCCGCGAACGGGGAGCCGACGCCGCGGTGATCGTCAAACCCGCCGGGAGCGCCAGCATCCGCGGGAGCGAGGGGTTCGAACGCGCACACGAGGTGGCTGGGCTGGTGAACGGCGGCGGCCACCCCCGCGCCGCGGGCTGTAAGCCCGACATCTACGACGACATGCTGGACTACGCTCACCACTGGACGACGGAGGGAGCCACGACGAAGCAGGTGATTCTGGCGGCGTTCGAACGAGTGGCGAGCGAGGCCGAGTGAAGCGAGGCCTCGAAGCGGAACGGCGAGCGGAGCGAGCCGTGGAGCCGGGGAAGAAGGCGAGGGCGACGGCTCGGTCGACGAGTAACTACGCCTCGCCCACGACCCAGCGATCCGAGAACGCGGTGCCGTCGGGGCAGGCGGCGTAGGCGTGGATCACGTCGCCCTCGGCGTAGATGCCGCCCACCTCCTCGTTCTGGGCCTCCGCGAACGCGAAGATGAAGGCGGCGCCGTCGCCGCAGTCGGGGCAGGTGCCGCCCTGCAGGTCGCGGTCGATGTCGCCCTCGGTCCCCATCGCCTGCTTCGCGAACTCCATCGCGTCCATACCGGTGCCGGCCGAGAAGAGTCGGCGCCCCTTCTCGCCGGGGACGACGAGGACGACGCCGCCGTCGACGACGCGGCCGTAGTCGGCGATGGTACCCTCGTCGTCGAGGTAGTCGTCGGTGAGAAAGAGGACGACGTGGTCGAGTCGGTCGCCCGCGAGGAAGGCGTCGAGGTCGGAGTCGGTCATACCGACCGCAGGCGGTCGAGCGGTAAAGAAGGGTCGTTTCGGCGGCGGGGGAGCGACGGGGTTTTCCCCCCGGTCGCCGTGTCGACAGCCGTGGATCGAACGCGCTTCACCCGGCTGACGTACGCCCTGTTCGGCCTCGCGTTACTGGCGAGCAACGCCCTCTCCCTGCGATCCTCGGCCGGGCTCCTCACCGTCGTGGCGGTCGTTCTGAGCGTCCTCGTCGTCGTCGCGGCAGTTACCAACCTCGTGTGGCCGGGCGCGACCCCGTTCGGCGTGAGCGTCGACATCGGCGCTCAGCCGACGTGGGTACTGGCACTGCTGTGGCTCGGGAGTGCGCTGTTGCTCGCCGGAACGGCCCTGCAGCTCTAGCGCTCGTCCAGCCCCTCGGCGATGGAGGAGAGCGACGAATCGGGCTGGCGAGTGACCGAGTAGACCGCCCGTTTGCCGGGGACGCGAACGCCGTAGAGGTAGCCGGGCGTCACCTCGTCGAAGTCGACGCTCTGTCCCGTTTCGCGGTCGGTGCCGCGGACCCACTCGACGAGGCGGTTCTCGCCCTCGCCGTCGGCACGGGCGAGGCGACGGTTGTCGTAGGCGCCGCGAATCAGGTAGCCCTCCGCGTCGCTCTCGACCCGAGCGTGGTACTCGTCGCCGTCGAGGACGAGACGGACGATATCGTCACCCTCGATAGCCACGTCGTCGGGGAGGCGAAGACAGGGGCGACGAGTGCCGCCGCTCCGGGCGAGTCGAGCGCGATAGGTTGTCACCGCCTCACCGTCGCTGGCGACGCGGTCGGGCACGGTTACTCGTCGTCGCCAGTCAGGGCGTCGAAGTCAGCGTCGCCGTCGACGACCGTCACGTTGATCTGGGCGACTTCGTCGCTGATCTCGCGGCCGCGGACGGTGACGCGCTTGCGCTCGCCGTCACGCGAGGGGGCGAAGCCGACGCCGCCCTCCAGCAGGAGTTCCTTCAGCGCGGGACCGGCCACGTCCGAGCGCAGGGGGCGCCCGGCGTTGTCCGACCCACCAGTCAGTTCGAGCGTGGTGCCGTCGAGGCCGACGGCGCCGCCGTCGACCTCGTCACCGAGTTCGCGTCCGAGGAACCGGTTCGCGTCCTGTCCGTCGACCTCGACCTGTACGGTCCGACCCGTCTCGGGGTCCGAAACGACGACCTTGAAGTCTGCCATGCCCGGATTCAGACGGCCGCCGATAAAAAGCACGTCGAAACCGAGCGTCGTCGCAGTGCGCCGGTGCTCGGCGGCGCGACCGGCGAATTATTAACAAAATCCGATTCTATTACTAACTACAACATAAGAGATACCCTATTTCTGGCAGGAGGATTAATATCCGGGGAGCCGTTACGGACGGCTAATGAACGGCGGGCACGACGAGGGAGCGGACGGGCACGATCACACGCCCGCGGCGACGAGCGGCGACGCCGACGAACCGGGCGACGACGACACCGGCGAACCGGTCGGTGACGGCGCGACGTACCGCGCCGCGGTGCCGGCGATGGACTGCGCGTCGTGTGCGAGCAAGGTCGAGCGGAGCGTCCGGACGCTGTCGGGGGTCGGCGCGGTCGATCCGCGGCCCGCGACCGGGACGCTCGTCGTCGAGTACGACCCCGGCGCGACGACGGGCGAGGCGATCCGGGCGCAGGTGGAGGGCGCGGGCTACGACGTGGCCGACACCGAGACGGAGACGTTCTCCGTGCCGTCGATGGACTGCTCGTCGTGTGCGGGGACGGTCGAATCGGCGCTGTCGCGGATCGAGGGCGTCCTCGACTACGACGCCCGGCCGGCCTCCGGTCGGGTCGTCGTAACCTACGACCCCGGGCGGGCGACCCGCGGCGACGTGGTGGCGGGGGTCGAGAATGCCGGCTACGAGGTGGTCGAAGGCGAGGAGGAGACGGAGTCGGTCTGGCGGAGTCGCCGGGCGCTGAAGACCGGCGTCGGCGCCGCCCTCCTGCTTGCCGGCATCGTCGTCGAGTATCTGGGCGTGCCGAACCCCACGCTCGCGGCCCCGTTGGGCCGGACGATCACCCTCGACTGGGCGCTGTACGTCCTCGCCGCGGCAGTGGCGGGGCAGGCCATCCTGCGGAACGGGTGGTACTCCGCGAAGGCGCGGAGCCTCGACATCGACTTCCTGATGAGCGCTGGCGTGATCGGCGCCATCGCGGTCGACCTGCCCTTCGAGGCGGCGACGCTCGCGGTGCTGTTCTCGGTGTCCGAGTTGCTGGAGCGGTACTCGATGGATCGCGCCCGCACCTCGATGTCGGAGCTGATGGACCTCTCGCCAGATACCGCGACGGTCCGCCGCGACGGCGCGGAGGAGACCGTCGCCATCGAGGACGTGGCGGTGGGCGACCGGGTGGTCGTGCGCCCGGGCGAACGCATCCCCGTCGACGGCGTGGTCGTGGAGGGAACGAGCGCCGTCGACGAGTCACCGATCACGGGCGAGAGCGTCCCCGTCGACGCGACCGAGGGCGACGAGGTGTACGCCGGTAGCATCGTCGAGGAAGGGTATCTGGAGGTGGAGACGACGGCGCCGGCCGGCGAGTCGACGCTGGCGAAAGTCATCGACCTCGTCGAGGACGCCGAGCGCGACAAATCCGAGCGTGAGCGGTTCATCGACCGCTTCGCGGACTACTACACGCCCGTAGTGGTGGGACTGGCGGTCGCGACCGCCGTCGGTCCGCCGCTCCTCCTCGGCGCCCCCCTCGAAACGTGGTTCACGCGCGGGCTGACCCTGCTGGTGATCTCCTGTCCCTGTGCGTTCGTCATCAGCACGCCCGTGAGCGTCGTCTCGGGGATCACGAGCGCGGCGCGTAACGGCGTCCTGATCAAGGGCGGCGACCGGCTGGAGGCGATGGGTGAGGTGGACGCCATCGCCCTCGACAAGACGGGGACGATCACGACCGGCGACCTCGGCGTGACGGACGTGGTGGCGCTGAACGGCTCGAGCGAGGCCGACGTGCTCCGGTGTGCGTCGTCGCTGGAGCGCCGGAGCGAACACCCTATCTCCGCGGCGATCTGTGACTACGCGAGCGAGATGGGCGTCGAGGATCGCGAGGTGTCGGCCTTCGAGTCCATCACCGGCGAGGGCGTCCGCGCCGACCTCGACGGCGTCACCCACTACGCGGGCAAGCCGGCGCTGTTCGAGGACCTCGGGTTCGACCTCGAACACACGCACGTCGAGACGGACGGGGGCCTGACCGTCGGCAACGACATCGAGCCCGCGACCTGCGATCACGGCACCTACCTCGACCTCGTCAACGACCTAGTGCCACGGTTACAGAGCGAGGGGAAGACGGCCGTCCTCGTCGGGACCGAAGACGAACTGGAGGGCGTGATCGCCGTCGCGGACACGGTGCGTCCCGAAGCCGAGCGATCCATCGCCCGCCTGCGCGACCTCGGAATCGGCCGGATCGTCATGCTCACCGGCGACAACGAGCGGACGGCACAGGCCATCGCGGCGCAGGTGGGCATCGACGAGGTGTACGCCGACCTCCTGCCGGAAGAGAAAGTCGAGGTGGTGCGCGAGATGGTCGACGAGTCGGCGGACGCCGACGACGCCCGCCTCCCGTGGAACCGGACCGAGGGCGGCGTGGCGATGGTGGGCGACGGCGTCAACGACGCGCCGGCGCTGGCGGCAGCGACGGTGGGCGTCGCGATGGGCGCCGCGGGCACCGACACCGCCATCGAGACGGCGGACGTGGCGCTGATGGGCGACGACCTGACACGGCTCCCCTACCTCGTCGCGCTCGCCCGCCGCGCCAACCACGTCATCGAGACGAACGTGTGGTCGTCGCTGGGCGTGAAGGCGGTGCTGGCCGCCGCCGCGCCGTTCGGCCTCGTGAGCGTCGTCCACGCCGTCGTCATCGGCGACATGGGGATGAGCCTCGCAGTGACGGGCAACGCGATGCGGCTGGCGAACGTTCGGCCGGAGGAGTAATACGGATTATTGTAACTGTGGACCGGTGGGTCGCCGGACCGTCTTGGCGAACCACCGGTACTGACTTACAATAAACCGTATAAGGGAACGGTTTTTCAGCGCCGGCGCCGGAGAGAGGGTATGGCGGTCCGCACGCTCGTGCTCGCCTGCCTGCTAGTCCTCGCGGGCTGTACGACGCCACTCGATCCGTCGACGGCGGCCTCGACGCCGACGGCGACGCCGGTCCCGGCCGACGCGCCCGGCGGAACGGCGACGCCGACGCCGACGCAGTCGCGTTCCCCGACGACCACGGCCACGTCGACGGCGACGCCAGCCACAGCGACACCCGGGGAGAATCCGTGGGGAACGGAGCCAATCGTCGTCGCCATCGAGAACGAGGGGGGCCGCGACCGCGACTTCGCCGCCCTCGTGCGCGAGGCGACGCGATTCTGGGAGAAGAACGACGGCCAGTATCTCGGCTTCCCGGTCCGCTACGAGGTGCGCCCCGACGCGGCGAACCCGGATCTCGTCGTCACGTTCACCCCCGAAATCCCCGACTGCGGCAACGTGACCGACGCGGTGGGGTGTGCGCCCCTTCTCACCGACGCCCGCCAGATCGATCGCCCGGAGACGGTGTGGGTGAAGACCGGCCTCTCCGACGACTCGACGGCCCTCGTGACGGAACACGAACTCGGACACACGCTCGGCCTGACACACGCCGACCCGCCACGCGAGGTGATGCGAGCGCGGTCGGTGCTATACACCGAACCGCAACCGAACGCGACCGAGCGAGCGTTCCCGTGGCCCGACGGCGACTTCACCGTCCGGGTCGACGCCGAAGACGCCCGGGATCCCGCGGGCGCGCAGTCGCAGGTGGATCACGCGCTGACGTACTACGAGGACGACCCGCCGGGGATGCCGACGAACCTGACGTTCGAGCGGGTTGGGGCCGAGACCGACGCCGAGATCCGCATCCGCTTCGGTCCGACGCCGGACTGTCAGGCGTCGAGCGGATCGTGTATCAGCACCTACGGGGTCGATCCGGACGGCGATGGCGCCATCGAGACGTACACACGAGTAGAGATCACGCTCGTCGACCTCGACACCGACGCGGTGGGCTGGCACGTGGGCTACTGGCTGGCGCACGCGTTCGGCGCCGAGGCGGACGGCGAGAAGCCGCCGCCGTTCCGCGACGCGAGCGGGCGCGAACGGCGGAGCGAGTGGTGGAAGTAGCGTGGCCGTCACGACACGCCGCCGCGACCGCACCCAGTCGTGCGGTCGCCCGCGGCACGACTCGGGAGGGCGACGGTAAAATGGATCGCGAACGCCTCGATCACGCGCTCGAACGCGCGTTCGACGGGAGCGACGGGGAGCGCCGCGCGGTCGTCCGGGCCGCCGGTGATCTGGCCGACAGCGGCCGCCTCGCCACCGATAGAGGGACGGAGATCACCGTCGAGACGGTCGTGACGGAGTTGGCCGACGCGCCCGACGATTCCTCGGTCTCGGAGCGCTGGAACTGGTGGATCGGCGCGCTGGCAGTCGCCTACGGCGACGAATACGCCCAGTTCGGCGTGCGGCGGTATCGCGAGGACTAGAGGGCGTCGAGGAAGGCGTCGAACGCCCCGCTCTCGGGGTGGACGTGACAGTAGGTGCCGAGCGTCCGGTGAGCGGTGAGGCCGTCGTGGTCGCCGTCGATGCCCTCGCCCCGGACCACGTCGAACGCGAAGCGAGCGTCGTCGTCGACGGCGGCGCTGGAGTAGTGGAACTCGTGGCCGCGACGCCGGTCGCCCATCGACGCGGTGAGCGTGTCGCGGCGAGCACGGAGTTCGACGTGGTCCAGCGCGCGATACCGGTCGTGCATCCGCACGTCCGCGGGGAGGACGTCGGCCATCGCGTGCGTCTCGCCGTCGGCCGTCGTGAGTGAGCGCGAGAGCACCATCAGTCCGCCACACTCCCCCAAGACGGGCAGCCCTTCGTTCGCCCTGTCCGCGAGGGTGGCGAGGGCGGGGCTCTCGGCCAGCGTGTCGGCGTGCCGTTCCGGGTAGCCGCCGGGGAGGTAGACGCCGTCGCAGTCGGGCAGGTCGTCACCGGCGGTGGGAGCGAACGTCGTCACTGTCGCGCGCTCGCGCAGACGGTCGAGCGTCGCCGGATACCAGAAGGCGAAGGCGTCGTCGCGGGCGACGGCGACGTGGGCGCCGGTCGGCGGGAGCGACGGATTCGGGTCGGGTTGCGGCGGCGCCCGCGCCACGTCGCGCAGGCGGTCGATCCTGATCTCCGCGGCCGCGGCGTCGAGGGCGTCGTCGTCGACCGGCGCCTCGGTACCCATGTGGAGGCCGAGATGGCGGTCGGGGATGGAGAGGTCGTCGTCGGGTGGAATACGTCCGAAATAGGCGAGGCCGTCGGGGAGGGCGTCCCGAATCCCGGCGGCGTGGCGGCCGCCGTGGGCGCGCTGGGCGAGGACGCCGACCACGTCGATGTCGCGGCCCGCGGCGGCGGCGTAGCGCTCGAAACCGAGCGCCGTGGCGGCGACGCTCTCCATCCCGGCGGCGGCGTCGACGACGAGGACGACCGGCAGGTCGAGCGCCTCGGCGACGGCGGCGGTACTGGAGGCGTCGCCGTCGTAGAGACCCATCACCCCCTCGACGACGCAGCGGTCGGCGTCAGCGCGGTAGTAGTTCCGCCGGACGCCGTCGACGCCTTCGAGCCACACGTCGAGCGTTCTGGAGGGTCGGCCGGCGACGACGGCGTGGTGACTGGGGTCGATGAAGTCGGGGCCAGCCTTCGCCGGCTGAACGGTCAGACCGTCCTGCTCGAACGCGTGGATGGTCGCGAGGGTCGCCACCGTCTTGCCGACGCCGGACCGCGTGCCCGCGATGACGACGCCCTTCATGCACCGGCCTCCGCGAGGGACGCACCTACCGCTTTCGGTGACCGTGGCGTCGGCTTATGGGTCCGCGGCGCGTAGGACAGGTATGGCGTACCGATTCGTCCGTGCACGGCCGAAGCGGGATCGACTCCCCGACCTCCGCGAGCGCCTCGACAGCGGCGACATCGAGGCGATGGATCCGTTCGGGCGAGCGATGACGCGGTCGCTGGAGCGAGCGCGATTCGATCCCGACACCGGGGAGGCGGTCTGGGTCGAGGAGGATTACTGCAGTCCCCCGCTGGCGATGGAGCGGGAAGTGCTCGACGACTACTTCGAGTCGCTCACGGTCGTCGAGGAGAACGTCGACGAAAGCGCGGGATGGGCGCAAATCGAGGACCTGCCGCGCCTGTGGGAGCGCGCTGCCTCACTCTAGCGGCGACCCGTTGAGCACCGTCGTCCCGTCCAGCTCCACCGCCTTCGAGAGCGTGCCGTGGACGTAACAGCAGGATTCGGCCGTCTCGACCAGGTCGCGCACCTCGGACTCGGGAGCGTCGGTTCTGAGCGTCGTCGTGTACGCGATGGACTCGAAGTCCGCCGGTTCCTCGCGGAATCCGAGGCCGCCACGGCGGTCGATTTCGCTGTCCACGTCGACCGAGAGTTCGTCGAGGTCGATCCCCATCCGGATGGCGTTGCGGACGTACTGCGCCTGCAGACAGAAGGCGAAACCGGCGAGGAAGTAGCGCAACGGACGGGGCGCCGTCCCGGTGCCGCCGACTTTCGAGACGGGTTCGTCGGCGTCGAAGACGAAGCCGTCGGCCGCGGCCCGCGCGTGGTAGTTGCGGATCGTCTCGGTGGCGACGCTGGGATGGCCGGGTTTGATCTCGCGGGCAGTCCGGAGGCCCTCGATGCGACGGTTCAAGCGGTCCTGAAGCGTCGTGTCGACGAGTGACATGCACCGGGAGAGGGCCGTCCGTCAGTTAGGGGTTGTCATCGACCCACGACTGGAGTCGTGGGCGTCGGCTTCCTCCACGATGCGTCGAGAAATTCTGTGAGGCGGGGACGATGCAGAACGACAACCGCTCTGAACGGGTAGACAAATTCGATGGGCCTAGAGCAATCTAACTTGTGCTATATTCGGACACATCGCAATTTCACCCGAACTAGTGTAAAAATACTTGGGGAGTGCGGCCGGAGGTGGGGTAATGGCAGAGAACGCCGACGAGGGCGTCCTACGGAGCAAGCGCGCGGCGACCCGGTATCAGATTCTGGTGGGGATCGCGGAGCGGCAGCCGGCGGTCAGCCAGCGGGAGATCGCCGACGACATCGGCATCACGGCACAGGCGGTGAGCGACTACCTGCAGGGGCTCATCGAGGAGGGCTACGTTCGAAGTCCCGGCCGCGGGCGGTACGAGGTGACCAAGGAGGGCGTCGACTGGCTCATCGGCCGAACCGACGAACTCCGGGAGTTCGTCACGCACGTCTCCGAGGACGTGATCGGGCAGGTCGAAATCGAGACCGCCATCGCCACCGCCGAGATCGACGAGGGCGACGCCGTCTCGCTGTCGATGCGCGACGGCGTCCTCCGGGCGACGCCGGGCACCGCCGGAAGTACAACCGCAGTTGCGGTCACGGGCACCGAGGCCGGGGGCGACGTGGGCGTCACGGATTTCGAGGGCGTCCTCGACTACGAGCTGGGCCGGGTGACCGCCGTCTCGATCCCGCGGGTGCAGGACGGGGGGAGTCGGGCCGTGGCGAGCGCGACGATTCGCGATCACGCGGCCGACTGTGATCTGGTGGCGACGGCGGGAACGGAGGCGCTGGTGGCCGCACGGGACGCCGACCTCGTACCCGACGTACGCTTCGGCACGCCGCAAGCGGTGAGCGAGGCCGCCGTGCGGGGACTGGACGTCCTCTTGCTGGTCGTGGCGGACGAACTCTCGACGCATCTCGACCGCCTCCGCGAGCACAACGTCAACTACGAGGTCGTCGACATCGTGGAGTAAGTCTCGGCGCGCGCAAACGCGCGCCGGAGGACGGTCAACAGGAGGTAAGTCTCGTATTTCTGATTGCGGCAGTGCTGACAGGGTGCCATCTCGGCCGCGATAGCGTCTAGCTCGTCGGCGTACTCGTCCCGAAGCGTCGCGACGAGGTCGGCCACCTGCGGTTCGATTCGCCCGGCCATCTCGTCGACGACCCTCTCGCTCGACTCGGGCAGCGAATAGGAGAGGACGACCGTGTTCGCGCGGTAGTATTTCGTCGTCGCGCCCTGGCGCTCTTCGAGGCGTGCCACCTCCACGAGCCCGGCGTCACGGAGTTCGTTGACGTGGTGGCGGACGGTGTTCTCCGTGCGGTCGAATCCGCGAGTCGCCAGGTCGTCGTGAATCGCCGCGACCGTCAGCGCCTCGTCGGCGAGCAGATCCAGGATCATGGCCCGGAGCGGCTCGTCCAGCGCGGCGGAGACGTTCGTGTCGCGGACGGCGATATCCGACAGTTCGACATCCGCAGTGAACTCGCTCATGCCACTGCTGTACGACGACGACACGTTTAGCGTTTGAGCCGAACGCCAACGTTGACGGCCGTCTAGACCACCCGTCGGTCCGGTTCGACGACCCGTGCGACCATCCAAACATATCATTTAAGTAATATATATGGGATGCGGGGGCGTAGTCGAAGCCACAATGAGCGAAACCACGCAGTTCCGCGTCGTGGACTTCGACTGTCCGACCTGTGCCAGCAACGTCGAACGGACGCTGGCGCGGGCCGAGGGTGTCGAAGATGTCGAGGTGTACTACACGACCGGTCGGGTCGAAATCGCGTACGATCCCGGCGTGACCGACCCGGACGCGTTCGCGTCTGCCATCGAGAGTCAGGGTTACACGCCCCGACTCGCGTAGGGCGATGCACTGGCGCCGATACTACCGGAAGCACCGCACGGCCGTCGTGACCGGCGCGAGCGGCCTCCTGTACGCCGGCGGGTGGAGCCTCGGCTACGTCACGTCGTTCGACGCCGCGAGCGCCGCGATACTGGTCCTCGCGGCGGTCGTGGGCGGCTACGATATCGCGAGGGTGGCCGTCAGCGAGGTCAGGAACCGGACGCTCGGCATCAAGACGCTGGTGACGCTGGCGGCCGTCGGCGCCGTCGCCATCGGCGCCTACTGGGAGGCCGCGGCCGTCGTCTTCCTGTTCTCGCTGGGGAGTTACCTCGAAGGGCGGACGATGCGCAAGACGCGCGCCGCCCTCGAGGAACTGCTGGAGCTGACGCCCGACACGGCGCTCGTTCGCCGCGACGGCGACACCGTCGAAGTGCCCGCCCGCGACGTGGACCCGGGCGAAGTCGTCCTCGTCGCTCCCGGCGAGAAGATTCCGGTCGACGGCGAGGTGGTGGACGGCGAGAGCAGCGAGGGGTCGGAGACCCCTCGAGCGAACGGGGAACCCGTGAGCGCCGTCGATCAGGCACCCGTGACCGGCGAGAGCGCGCCCGTCCACAAGCGGGCGGGCGACGAGGTGTACGCCGGGACGATCAACCAAGCGGGGGCGCTGGACGTGCGGACGACCGGCGCCGGATCGGACACGACGCTCCAGCGTATCATCCGTCGCGTCGAGGCGGCCCAGGAGGCCCAGTCGCCGACCGAGCGCCTCCTCGACCGCTTCGCGACGTACTACACGCCGGGCATCGTCCTGCTGTCGGTCGGTGCGTTCGTCGTCACCCGGGACGCGTTGCTGTCGCTGACCCTGCTCGTCATCGGCTGTCCCGGCGCGCTCGTCATCGGCCCGCCCGTCAGCGTCGTCTCCGCCATCGGCAACGCCGCGCGCAACGGCGTCCTCATGAAAGGCGGGGAGCATCTCGAACGGGCGGGAAAAATCGACCTCGTCGCCTTCGACAAGACGGGGACGCTCACCCGCGGCGAAACGGCGGTGGCCGACGTGACGGGGTTCGGGCACGACGCCGACCACGTCCTGCGGATCGCCGCCATCGCGGAGCGACGGAGCGAACACCACCTCGGGAGCGCGATCCGCGAGGCCGCCGAACGCCGAAGTGCAACCCGAACCGACGGCGGCACCGTCGTCACCGGCACGTCGCTCCCCGACCCCGACGACTTCGACGTCGTGCCGGGCAAAGGCGTGATCGCCCACCACGACGGCCGCGAACTCGTCGTCGGGAACCGCGCACTCCTCGACGACCGCGGGATTCCCGTCCCCGACGCGGCGTTCGTGTACGTCCGCGAGCGAGAGGAACGCGGGGAGACGGCCGTCCACGTCGCCCTCGACGGCGACGTGATCGGCGCCGTCGCCCTCCGCGACGAACTCCGTGAGGCCGCACCCGGCGTCGTCCGCGCGCTTCGGGACGCCGGCGTCGAGACGGTGATGCTCACCGGCGACAACGAGCGCACCGCCCGCGCAGTTGCTGGCGAAGTCGGAATCGACACCGTCCACGCCGAACTCCTTCCCGAAGAGAAACAGACCGTGATCGAGGCGTTCCGGGCGGACGGCCACGTCGTCGCCATGGTCGGGGACGGCATCAACGACGCACCGTCGCTGGCGACGGCCGACGTGGGCATCGCCATGGGTGCCGCGGGCACCGACACCGCCATCGAGACGGCGGATATGGCGCTGATGGCCGACGGCCTAGAGCGTATCCCCTACGCCATCGGACTCAGCAAGGCGGCCCGGTGGAACGTCGCCGAGAACGTCGGCCTCGCGACTCTGACCGTCGGCATCTTGCTCGCGGGCGTGCTGACGAGTTACGTCCACCTCGCGGTCGGGATGCTCGTCCACGAGGCGAGCGTCCTCGCGGTGATCCTCAACGGAATGCGCCTCCTGCGGTACTGAGACTGCTAGCGACACGATACCCAACTGATCATACTATGCACACGACCACCGACGATACGGAGACGAACTGGGCCGTCAGCTACGACGCCGAACCGATCCGCATCCGCGACCCGGTCGCCGAGGCACTCGCCGTCCTCGACCCCGGCGACCCGTTCGTGATCACCTACGAAGACGTGGTGCAGGCCGCCGGACACTCCTGTCCGACCGCCGCGGGCGCGTTCCGCATCGCACAGCGAGGACTCGACGCCCTGTATCCCGACTCCCTCCCCGTCCGGAGCGACGTGGCCGTGGTCGCGGCGGGGACCCGCGACGACCCCACGTACGGCGTGACCGCGACCCTGCTCTCCTACATCACCGGTGCCGGCGGCGTGGAGGGGTTCGGCGGCCTCGCTGGCGGCTACGGCGGCCGCCAGAACCTCCTCACGTTCGACGGCTTCGACGCCGACACCGCCGAGCCGACGTTCCGACTGCGCCGACGCGACACCGACGACCGGGTCGAGGTTGTCTACCACGTCGACGACGTGCCCGACGGTGGTCCCGCGATGGGACACCTCCGACGGATCGTCGAGGGGACGGCGAGCGAGCGCGAGCGTGCGGCGTTCGCCGAGGCGTGGCACGGGCGAGTGCAGGCCATCCTCGACGACGAGCGCCTCGTCACGGTCGAGGGCTGATCACTCGGCGTCGACCGTCACCGTCTCGCCGACCGCCGGCGCAGACGCGTCGTAGCCGTCGGTGACGAGTTCGTCCGCGAATGCCCCGCAACGATCCCCGTGGTTGACGAGGATCGTCGCGTCGCGGTAGGAGTCGAGGAGCGACCGGAGTCCCGCGCGGTCGGCGTGCGCGGAGAAGTCGTACCACTCGACCTGCGCCGAGACGGGCATCACGCGGCCGTCGAGTTCGGCACTGCCCGTCTCCAGCAGGTCGCGGCCGGGGGTGCCCTCGACCTGATAGCCCGTCAGCGTGATCTTGTTCGTCGGATGTGATCGGATCGCCGGGATGTACGTCATCGCCGGACCGCCTGAGAGCATCCCGCTGGTCGTCACGATCACCGTATTCTGCTCCGCGATGCGTTTTCGCTGACCGTCGCGGCCGGTGACGAACCGGGCGTTCGACTTCGCCCGCCGGAGTGCCTCGTCGTCCCGAACGAACTGGGGGTGGCGGCGAAGCATCTTCGTCACCCGTTTGCCCATGCCGTCGACGTAGCAGTCGACGTCGTTGGCGGCACAGACCAGCAGCATCTCCTGTGTCCGACCGATGGCGAACGCGGGGACGACGACGGTCCCGCCCTCCCAGACGGTCGTGCGGACGCTGTCGACGAAGCGCTCTTCGATCCGCTCGCGAGGCTCGTGGTCCACGTCGGAGTACGTACTCTCACAGATGACGACGTCGGCGTCCGGACGGGCGGTCGAAGCCGAGACGAGTCGCTGATCCTCCGTGTGGAAGTCGGCGGTGTAGAACAGGCGGGTGTCGCCGTCGTCGACGAGGACGTGCGCGCTGCCGGGGATGTGGCCCGCATTGTAGAAGGTCACTTCGTGCCCGGCGGCCTCGAACGTCTCGCGGTAGCCGTGTGTCTCCGAAACCTGTGTGACGCGCCGGACTTCCTCCTCGGTGAAGGGGCAGTCGTAGGTGCCGCCGCGTCGCCGCTGGCGCCGCGAGCCGCCGGTCACTCCGCTCCCGGCGACGCCGTGCAGTTTCAGCGTGTCCCGAGCGAGCGTGAGTGCGAGTTCCCGGGTCGGCGGCGTCCAGTGAATCGGCGGCCGGCGGTCGCCGGAGAGGAGCGAGGGGATGGCGCCGACGTGGTCGAGGTGGCCGTGGCTGACGACGACGGCCTCCGGATCGGGTGTTGCGACCGGGAACTGGGGTGGGTTCCCGGTCAGCATCCCGTAATCGAGGAGGAGGCGGTCGTTCACGAGGATGGCACTCCGGCCTACCTCGCGCGCGCCGCCGAGAAAGCGGAGTTCCATTGGGCCACGGTAGCCGTCCGCGCCGTTTGTGTCCGTCGTTTTCCTATCCGCGGAGCCGCCGACGGGACGGTAACTCGCCCGGCGTCGGTCGTTCCTCCAGCGTGACGCGCTCGGTCGTCTCGCGTCCACCCCGGACGATCCGCAGGCCGACCGTCTCGCCCGGTTCGGTCTCCGTGATGAGATAGCGGACGAGGCTCTCGTGGGAGTTGATGGGCGTGCCCTCGATGCCGACGATGACGTCGCCACCGACGGGGACCCGCTGGCCCCGGATCGACTCGGTCCGGTCGCTGGGTGCGAGGGGTGTGCCGGTCGGGCCGTACCACGCGTCGACGACGAGGACGCCACGGGGGTCGTCGAGGCCGTTCGCCGCCGCGACCGTCGGCGACACGTCGATGGTCCGGATGCGCATGTACGGGTGGCGGACGCGGCCGTCGGCGATCAGTCGCGGAACGACGCTGTCGAGGAGGAGCGGCGACACCGCGAAGCCGATGTTCTCGCCTGCCGTCGCTCGATTCACGCCGACGACGACGCCGTCGAGCGTGACGAGCGGTCCCCCGGAGTTTCCGGGGTTGATCGGCGCGTCGGTCTGGACGGTGTCGGGGATCGAGAACCCCTGTCCCGTCGGCATGGAGCGGTTCGTGCCGCTGACGATGCCAGCCGATATCGTCCCGTCGAGACCCAGCGGGTTGCCGAGGGCGGCGACTCGCTGCCCCGGGCGCGGCGCCGCGTCGGCAACGGGCAGGGGCGTCGCGTAGTCGGGCAGGTCGTCGACGCGCACGACCGCGAGATCGGTGTAGGCGTCGGTTCCGACGACGCGACCGACCCGCCAGTCACCCTCGCTGAAACGGAGGTCCACCTCGTCGGCGTCGGCCACGACGTGCTGGTTGGTGACGACGTGTCCCCGGTCGTCGTAGACGAACCCCGATCCGGCACCGTCGCCGCGGTGCCGTCGCTCGTCGTCCCAGTGGGAGACGTAGATCGATACCACCGACGGCATCGCCGCACTGTACACCGCCTCGTATCCCGCGTCGTTCTCGAACGCCATGGTGTGGCACCGGCCACCCGACGGGACCGAGCGTCGGGCACCGGCATTGGGGAGGCTACGTGCCGAGGAGACAAGCGGTCACGGGGGGTGGACGCGACCCGCGCCGTACCGTCACGCCACGTCGAACGCGAGTCGTTCGACGCCGTCGGACCGCGACCGATCCGTGATTCGGACGGTCCCCACCTCGCCGAGACGGTCGACGTGCGTCCCGCCGCAGGGACAGACGTCGAAGTCGTCGATTTCGACGACGCGCATCGGGTCGACGAAGTCGGGAATCGCGTCGATCTGGGCACGCCCGTCGGGCACCACCTCTTCGACCGCCGAGCGGGGGCGTTCGACCTTCTGAACGGGGAGGTCGCGCTCGATGGCCGCGTTCGTCAGGCGTTCGACGGTCGCCACCTGGTCGTCGCCGAGGTCGGCGCCCTCGAACTCGACCCATCCGCCGTCGACGGTCAGGCCGTTGCCGACCGTCGCCGCCCCGAACTCGTCGAGAACGACCCGCGAGAGGACGTGCTGGGCGGTGTGGAGCCGGGTGAGACGGTCGCGGCGCTCGGCGTCGATCCGGCCGGTGACGGTCGTCCCCTCGGCCGGCAGGTCGCCATCGGCCGCGTCGACGTAGTGACGCACGTCGCCGTGGTTCTTCCGGGCGTCGACGACGACCGCCTCGCCACCGGACCACGAGAGCGTCCCCCGATCCGCGGGTTGCCCGCCGCCACCGGGGTAGAAGTAAGTGCCGTCGAGGACCACGTAGTCGTCGCCCGTCTCGGTGACGGTCGCCTCGAACTCGGTCACGTCGTCGGCGTCGGGGAGATAGCGGAGGTCGGTCATGCGGGAGGGATCGGGTCGCGGCGGTAAAAACCGTCCGGGGTAACTTTCGACGATTCCAGAGCGTTGGGAACGCGCGGGAGCGTCCATCAGTGCGCCGCCGGCAGTCAAATGGGAGGTGTGAAAGCGATGCACGAACCGTCCGATTGGTCCCGGCGAACGTTCGTGGCAACTGCCCTTCTCGGCACCGGCTCGGTCGCCGGCTGTCTGGCACGGGGGCAGGAAGCCACCGAAACAGAAGCGTCGACCGGCTGCCTCGACGACTGGCTGGCCGACGCGAACGGCTACGAGGGGGTGATCGAACGCTACGGCGACGGCGACGAGCCGACGGTGACCGTCGGCGACAGCCTCGGCACGGATCACGGCGACGCCGCGTTCGGCCCCGCCGGCGTCCGCGTCCCGCCGGGCACGACCGTCACGTGGGAGTGGAGCGGCCACGGCGACCCCGCGAACGTCGTCGCCCTTGGCGACTCGTTCGACAGTGGCGACCCCGTCGCCATCCACGGCCACACGTTCACCCACAGGTTCGAGGACCGTGGCACGTACCGCTACGTCTCGGAGCCGTCACGGGACGAAGGGATGCGCGGCGTCGTCGTCGTCGCCGACCCGCCGTCGAGCGACTATCCGGCCGTCGACGCGTGGCTGGCGGACGTTGAGATTTACGACGGGACGGTGGTCGACTGGCGGGACTACCCCTCGCCCATCGTCACCGTCGGCTCCGCGGAAGGCGAGAGCGAGTTCACGTTCTCGCCGCCGGCGGCCCGCGTCTCCACGGGAACGACCGTCCGCTGGGTGTGGACTGGCGGCCCGCACCAGATCGCGTTCGAAGACGCCGACATCGGGAGCGCGGTGGAGACGAAACCCGGGGTGCAGTTCGAACACACGTTCGAGGAGCCCGGCGTCTACCGGTACGCCTGCGCCCCCCACCACACGCTCGGTGCGAAAGGCGCCATCGTCGTCGAATAGGCGGTCGGCGGTCGACCGCTATTCGGGCGACGCGAACGGCCCGAACTCGTCGACGGGCATCACCGAGTAGTCGACGCTGAGGGTGTCCTGCGTCGCGCGAATCTTGCCGACGAACGTCGAGATTGTCTCCAACTGCCCTTCGAGGACGAACAGTTCCATGCAGTAGTGGGAGCCGACGTGGCTGTGGAAGTTGGCGACGACGAGGCCCTCGTAGTCGTGACGGAGGCCCATCATCCGCTCCTCGACGCTCGTCGTCTCGTAATCGAAGATGACTGTCACGACCGCCATGAGGTCGCGGTCCTCCAGTCGCTTGTCCTCGAACTCGCCGAGCAGGTTCCGTGACGCCTCGCGGACGACTTCGCTCCGGCCGGTGTAACCGTGTTCCTTCGCGAACGCGTCGATCCGCTCCACTAACTCTTCGGGCATCGAGACGCTGACGACCGTCATGTATTAACTCAACGCCGTTCAGATATTAAGGATTGCCGAACAACTCGGTTAGCAGGTCGGCAGGAAGTCGACGGCGTCGCGGGTCGTCGTCTCGCCGAACAGCCAGTCGGCGTGGTCGACGGCGTACTCGCGGTCGGCCTCCTCGATGTAGCCGAGGGTGTCGGTGACGAGGACGGGGCGGTAGTCCCGGAGGCCCGCACTGCCGGCGGTGTGGAGGACACAGACGTTGGCGAGCGTCCCGCAGATGAGCAGGTCGTCGATGCCGCGGGCGGAGAGCCAGCCGTCGAGTTCCGTCTCGTGGAAGGCGTCGTAGGTGTGTTTCTCGACGACGTGGTCGCCGGGGCGCACGTCGAGTTCGTCGACGAGTTGCGCCTCCCACGAGCCTTCGAGGACGTGTTCGCCCCAGCGTTCGAACTCGTCGTAGTAGTTGGCCCCGTCGAACTGTTCGGGTGGATGAACGTCGCGCGTGTAGACGACGCGGGCGCCGGTTTCGTGGGCCCGGTCGACCAGCGCCGCCACGTCGTCGATGGCGGCCTCGCTCGCAGGGGTGTAGAGACTGCCGTCGGGGTGACAGAAGCCGTTCTGCATATCGACGACGACGACCGCCGTGGAGTCGGGATCGTACGGCATGCCACCCGGTATGCGGGCGACGAACCTAAACGGTCGGTTCGATCCGTACCGACGGGTTTTCCCACCTCGGCGTCGATGTACCGACAACGAATGATCTCGAAGGGCTGTGAACAGTGCGCCAAGGGCGGGAAGATGGTGCTGTTCGTCTACGGCTACTGCGACCAGCGCGACTGCTTCTACTGTCCGCTCGGGGAGAACCGCAAGAACGTCGACACCGTCTACGCCAACGAGCGGCAAGTCGAGAGCGACGAGGACGTGTTGACCGAAGCCCACCGGATGAACGCCCTCGGCACCTCCATCACCGGCGGCGAACCCCAGGAATCCCTCGATCGGACCTGTCACTACCTCTCCCTCCTGAAAGACGAGTTCGGCGAGGACCACCACACCCACCTCTACACCGGCATCACCGGCGGGCGCGAGAACATGCGCCGCCTCTCCGAGGCGGGTCTCGACGAGATCCGCTTCCACCCGCCGCTCGACCTGTGGGGCGACCTCCACGGCACCGAGTGGGAGGACATCCTCTACATCGCCCGCGAGGAGGGACTGACCCCAGCGTTCGAGATTCCGGGCATCCGCGCCGAACCCGAATTTCTGGAGTTTCTGGACGAGGGCGCCGCCGACTTCTGTAACATCAACGAGTTCGAGATGTCCGACGGCAACTACCGCCGGATGCAGGAGGAGGGCTACGACCTCCGCGAGGGCCACATGAGCGCGGTCGAGTCCCCCAAAGAGGAGATTCTCGACGTGATGGGCGACCACGACCGGGTGTACTTCTGCACCTCGGTGTTCAAGGACGCCGCCCAGCATCGCCGTCGACTGAAGCGGATGGCCCGCCAGATCCGCCGGGAGTTCGACGAGGTGACCGACGACGGCACCCTCGTCTACGGCAAGACGTGGGTGACCGAGGAGCGCCTGCGGGACCTCGGCGTGCCCGAGGAGTTCTACACCGTCAAGTCCGACCACGTCGAACTCGCGTGGTGGCTGCTAGAGGAGATGGTCGACGAGGGCGACGTGGGCGAGGGGGAGATCGTGGAGCAGTATCCGACCGTCGATGGGACGGTCGTGGAGCGCACGCCGTTAGCGTAGGTTTTGGTCCAGCTTTTGCGAGGGGTGAGCGTCAGCGAACCCCGAGTAAAAGGTGGGACTGGGACGGTCGTGGAGCGCACGCCGTTAGCGTAGGTTTTGGTCCAGCTTTTGCGAGGGGTGAGCGTCAGCGAACCCCGAGTAAAAGGTGGGACTGGGACGGTCGTGGAGCGCACGCCGCTGGCGTAGGCAAAAGAGAGGGCTTTACTCCGCGAGTCGCCGCCGCACCGCCGCCAGTTTCGGCTGGAACTTGTCGGTACTCATCAGGTAGGCGAAGTAGAAGGCCATGAGGCCCATGAACGCGATCCACGCGCCGAGTTTGGCGTTGCCGCTCTCGACGGTCGCGAGCGCGAGACGTTCGATGTAGAGGCCGGCGACCGACAGGCCGACGCTCCCGAGGCCGAAAAAGAGCAGTTCGAGCAGTTCGGGGAGGAGTTCGAGCAGCGCGGAGTTCATGCTCGGACGTTGCGGTCAGGTATTGTGTCTCTTTCGATCCGTCGGAAACGGAACGCTCTTTTGCTGGCCCGGCGGAGGGGGAGGTGATGACGGGACGATACGGCGATCTCGACTATCCGACGCTGGCGAAACGTGGGACGTTGCTCGGCTTCGGGCTGTTCGCACTCGGCGCACTCGGAGAACTCGCGAGTCACGCACTGGGGATGCAACTGCCGGCGTGGGAGGCGACGCTCCTGTTCGACGCCGAGGTACTCGGCGTGGCGCTGTTCCTGCTGTCGCCGCTCGTGTTCGGCGTCCTGCTTCCGCTGACGGAGTGAGGACGACGGCGGTCCGCTGGCCGACGAGCCCCGCAGAGCCGTTCCGCAAACACCTTATATGCCGATTGCGCAAGTTTCCACTGATCAGTAGTATGCCGAGACCAGAGGTTCTCGAACGGATCAAGGCGGCCGAGGAGGAGGCCGAAGAGATCGTCGCGGAGGCCGAGACCGACCGAGAGGAGCGCATCTCGGAAGCGCGAGCGCGTGCCGACGAGATTCGCGCCGAGGCCGAGGAAGAGGCCGACGAGATGGCCGAGCGTCGTCTCGACGAGGCCGAATCGGAGATCGAAGCCGAAGCGACGGAGATCCGGGAGGAGGGGACGGCGGCCCGGGAAGAACTCATCGCCCAGGCGGAAGAGCGCATGGACGAGGCGGTCGAGTACGCCATCACACAGTTCGAGGAGGCGGTGCATGCTCAGACCTGAGCGAATGAGCAAGGTCTCGGTGACGGGATCAAAGGGGGTCATGGACGACGTCGTCGAGGCAGTCCACGACTGCAACCTGCTCCACGTCACCGAGTACGACGGGTCCTGGGAAGGGTTCGAACCGGGCAACCCGATCGACGGCGCCGAGGAAGCCTCCGAGAAACTGGTGACGGTCCGCTCCATCGAGAGCATCCTCGACGTCGACGGCGAGGACGCCGGCCCGACGCGCATCGTCACCGACGACGCCCTCGAGGAGGAACTCGAGGGGATCCGCGAGCGCGTCAACGAACTCGAGGACCGCCGGGACGAGATCCGGACGGAACTCGGGAGCATCGAGGAGAAGATTTCGAGCGCCGAGCCGTTCGCGACGCTCGGCATCGACCTCGACCTGCTCTCGGGATACGACACGCTGGATGTCGTCGTCGGTGAAGGGAAACGCGAGGCCGTCGAGCGCGCCGTCGTCGACGCCGACGGACTCGGCGCCGTCGAGATCTTCGCCGAGGAGAGCGTCGTCGCCATCTTCGCACGTCCGGCCGACGCCGCCGACGAGGACGTGCTGACGGACGCGCTTGTCGGCGTTGACTTCACGGCGCTGGAGGTCCCGGACGCCGAGGGCTCGCCCGAGGAGTACGTCGCGGATCTCGAACACCGGCAACAGCAACTCGAATCCAAGCTTCGCACCGTCGAGGACGAACTCGACGAGGTGAAACTCGACGCCGCGGGCTTCCTGCTCGCCGCCGAGGAGAAACTCTCCATCGACGTACAGAAACGCGAGGCGCCGCTCTCCTTTGCGACCACCGACAACGCGTTCGTCGCGGAAGGGTGGATTCCGACCGAGGAGTACACCGGCTTCGCGGCGGCCATCACGGACGCCGTCGGTGATCACGTCGAGGTCGAAGAGATCGAACGCGCGGCGTTCAAATCCGACGGGTCCGAGGTCCACGAGGACGTCACCGCCGGGAGCGGCGAGGGCGCCGCGGCCGCCGACGGCGGGGAGGAGATCCGCGCCGACGGCGGCGGTTCGGTCGTGATGCGCGACGACTCGCCACCGGTCATCGCGAACAACCCCGGCGTCGTCAAACCGTTCGAAGTCCTCACCGAAGCCGTCAGCCGGCCGAAATACGACGAGTTCGACCCGACGGTCGTTCTCTTCCTGACCTTCCCGGCCTTCTTCGGCTTCATGATCGGGGACCTCGGCTACGGCGCGCTCTACACCCTGATCGGCTACTTCCTCTACTCCAAATTCGACAGTGATGCGTTCAAGAGCATGGGTGGCGTGACGATCTTCGCTGGCCTCTTCACGATGCTCTTTGGCATCCTCTACGGCGAGATTTTCGGCCTGCACCTGATCTCGACGTACTTCTGGGAGGGTGCGCTCGGCATGGCCCACCCGCCCATGGAGAAGGGGCTCTCCCCCGCAGGGAAGTCCTACGCCCTGACGTGGCTCGTCGTGAGCATCTTGATGGGTATTGCCCACCTCAACGTGGGCTACGTCTTCGACTTCGTCGAGAACCTCGAACACCACGACGTCAAGCACGCCCTCTACGAGAGCGGGTCGTGGATCCTCATGCTCAACGGGCTGTGGGTGTGGATCTTCTCGCTGAGCGCCGTGAGCTACAAGCCCGGTTTCCTGTTCACTATCTTCGATGGCTCGGGCGCGGCGCCCGAGGGCGCCGAGGCGATCCACGCCACCTACGCCCTCGGCTTCAACGGCTTCCCCGAACTGGTCGGGTTGGCCGGCCTCGCCGCGTTCGTGATCGGTCTCGTCCTCCTCGCGGTCGGCGAGCCAATCGAGATCATTGAGTTCCTGAACGTGCTGGTGAACGCGCTGTCGTACACCCGGATCGCCGCCGTGCTGCTGGCGAAGGCGGGGATGGCCTTCACGGTCAACCTGCTCTTCTTCGGCGTGTACGTCACCGGCGAAGGGTCGGAGGCGGCGTTCCACTTCGGCCTCGGCCACATGCCCCACGTGGGCGACATGGCTCATGGCCACGAAGTGACCGAGATCATGTTCGGCGGACTGGTCCACTCCGGTCCGGCGATGCTGATCGTCGGCCTCCTCGTCCTCGTTCTCGGCCACGCACTCGTCCTCGCACTCGGCGTGACGAGCGCCGGCCTGCAGGCGGTGCGTCTCGAGTACGTGGAGTTCTTCGGGAAGTTCTACCAGGGTGGCGGTCGGGAGTACGAACCGTTCGGGTACGAGCGGACGTACACTACCGAGGACTGACGCGGTCGGTTCGGGGCACGCACCGTCCCCACGACCGTGTTACTCTCTGACGCGCGACGACCGAGTAGAGACGGGTTTCGGCCGCGTATTCGGCAATTTTCGCGAATCGGTTTGGGAAGCTTTATGGCAGTCGTAGAGGCAACTACGGGATGTTCGGAGACGACTAAACGGACTCCACACCACTACACACAATGTACGAACTCGCAACGCAGCTGGCATCCGTCGTACTGCAGGCAGAAGGGGCAGCGGCACCGGCCATTCCGCCCACAGCCGCCGCGGCACTGGCCGTCGGGCTCGCGGCGTTCGGCGCGGGATACGCCGAGCGTGGCATCGGTGCGGCCGCCGTCGGCGCCGTCGCCGAGGACCAGGATCTCTTCGTGCAGGGACTGATTTTCACCGTCCTGCCGGAGACTCTCGTGATCCTCGCGCTGGTCGTCGTGTTCCTGGTCTGAACACCCCCTCCCTCTCATCATGAGTTTAGAAACAGTCGCCGAGGACATTCGAGACGAGGCCCGCGCGCGTGCGGAGGAAATCCGCGAAGAGGGCGAGGAGCGCGCCGAGGAGATCATCGCCGACGCCGAGGCCGACGCGGAGGAGATCCACGAAGAGCGTGAGGCCGAGGTCGAACGCGAGATCGAACAGCGGCGCGAACAGACCATCTCCAGCGCGAAGCTCGAAGCCAAGCAGGCTCGGCTGGAGGCCCGTCGCGACGCCCTAGAAGAGGTCCGCGAAGCGGCCGAAGCGGCCATCGCGGACATCGACGGCGAACGCCGTCGATCGCTGACCGCCGCGCTCCTCGACGAAGCCGCCGAGGAGTTCGACGATAACGAGTCGGTCTCCGTCTACGGCCGGGCGGACGATCAGGAACTGCTCGAAGACCTGCTCGAGGAGTACGAGGGCTTCAGCGTCGCCGGGGAACACGACTGCCTCGGCGGCGTCGTCGTCGAGAGCGAGGAATCGCGCGTTCGCGTGAACAACACCTTCGACTCGATCCTCGAGACGGTCTGGGAGGACAACTTGAAGGAACTGAGTAACCGACTGTTCGAGCGATGAGCGCGAGCCCCGGCAGTTCGAACCCGGAGTACGTCACCGCCCGCGTGCGGTCACGCCGCGCGGCGCTCTTTAGCGACGACGATTATCGGAAGCTCGTCCGCATGGGGCCGTCGGAGATCGCCCGCTTCATGGAGGAGTCGGAGTACGAGCGCGAGATCAACGCGCTCGGGGCGCGCCACTCGGGGGTCGACCTCATCGAGTACGCGCTCAACCGGAATCTGGCGAAACACTTCAACGACCTGTTGGCGTGGGCGGACGGCCGCCTGTACGATCTGATCGCTCGATACCTCCGGAAGTTCGACGCGTGGAACGTCAAGACGGTCCTGCGCGGAATCTACTCCGGCGCGGACCGCGACGGCGTGGAGACGGACCTCATCCGCGCAGGCGAACTGGACGACCGCCTGCTCGACCGCCTGCTCGACGCGGGGTCCATCGAGGAAGCCATCGACCTGCTCGACCGGACGATGTTCGGAGACCCGCTCCGCGACGCGTTCGACGACTACGAGGAAGGCGGCGTGCTCGTGCCGCTCGAGAACGCGGTCGACCGCGCCTTCTACGAGCAGTTGCTGTCGGAGCTGCAGGTCGGGGAAGCGACCGAGACGTACCGCGAATTTCTGCAGGCCGAAATCGACTTCCGGAACGCGCGGAACGCACTTCGGCTGGCCCGGAGCGGCGCCGACGTCGACCCCTCGGAGTACTTCATCGAGGGCGGTCGGCTCTTCTCCGCGAGCGAGCTGAACGCGCTGGCGTCGAACGTCGACGAACTCGTCGCGACGATCCGTGAGAGCACGTACGGTGACAAGCTCTCCGACGCGCTCGACGAGTTCGAGGAGGCGGACAGCCTCATCTCGTTCGAGCGGGCGCTCGACGCGGCACTGCTCGAATACTCGGAGCAGCTCGGCTTCGTCCACCCGCTGTCGGTGGCGCCGGTCATCTCCTACATCCTCGCCAAGGAGCGCGAGGTGGACAACATCCGCGCCATCGCCCGGGGCCGTGAAGCCGGCCTATCCGACGAGGAAATCGAGGAGGAACTGGTGATCCTATGAGCCAGGAAATCGCCGTCATCGGGAGCCCCGACTTCACGACGGGCTTCCGACTCGCGGGCGTACGGAAGTTCGAGAACGTACCGAACGAACAGAAAGACGAGGAGCTCGACGACGCCGTCATGCGGACGCTCGACGACGACGACGTCGGCATCGTCGTGATGCACGACGATGACATGGCGCATCTCTCCCGGAACGCTCGGGAAGCCGTCGAGGGGAGCATCGAGCCGGTGCTCGTCACCCTCGGTGGCGGCGCCGGCAGCGGCGGCCTGCGCGAGCAGATCAAGCGAGCCATCGGTATCGACCTGATGGAGGAAGACTAACATGAGTCAGGCAGACACGACCGTCCGAGAGGACGGCATCATCAACAGCGTGAGTGGTCCGGTCGTGACCGCCGTCGATCTCGACGCCCGAATGAACGACGTCGTCTACGTGGGCGACGAAGGGCTGATGGGCGAAGTCATCGAGATCGAGGGCGATATCACGACCATTCAGGTGTACGAAGAGACCTCGGGCGTCGGTCCGGGCGAACCCGTCGAGAACACGGGCGACCCGCTGACCGTCGACCTCGGGCCGGGACTGCTGGACACCATCTACGACGGCGTCCAGCGCCCGCTCGACGTGCTCGAGGAGAAGATGAACAGCCCGTACCTCGACCGCGGGGTCGACGCCCCCGGCATCGACCTGGAGAAGGAGTGGGAGTTCACTCCCGAGGTCGAAGAGGGCGACGAGGTCGGCCGCGGCGACATCATCGGCACCGTCCCCGAGACGGTGACCATCGAGCACAAGGTGCTCGTCCCGCCGGGCGCCCTCGACGAGGGCGAGACGGCCGAAATCGTCGCCGTCGAGTCCGGCGAGTTCAACGTCAACGAGACGGTGGCCGAACTCGACAACGGCGAGGAGATCCGGATGCGCCAGGAGTGGCCGGTGCGCGAGGCGCGCCCCGCCGGCGACAAGCAGACGCCGACGGAGCCGCTCCTGACCGGGCAGCGGGTGCAGGACGGCCTGTTCCCCATCGCCAAGGGCGGGACGGCCGCGATTCCGGGGCCGTTCGGCTCCGGGAAGACCGTCACCCAGCAGCAGCTGGCCAAGTGGTCCGACGCGGACATCGTCGTCTACATCGGCTGTGGCGAGCGCGGGAACGAGATGACCGAGGTCATCGAGGACTTCCCCGAACTGCCCGACCCGCAGACGGGGAACCCGCTGATGGCCCGGACGACGCTCATTGCCAACACGTCGAACATGCCCGTCGCGGCGCGCGAATCCTGCGTGTACACGGGGATCACCATCGCGGAGTACTACCGCGACATGGGGTACGACGTGGCGCTGATGGCCGACTCCACCTCGCGGTGGGCGGAGGCCATGCGCGAGATCAGTTCGCGGCTGGAGGAGATGCCCGGCGAGGAGGGCTACCCCGCCTACCTCGCGGCGCGGCTCTCCCAGTTCTACGAGCGCGCGGGCTATTTCCAGAACATCAACGGCACCGAGGGCTCGATTTCGGTCGTCGGGGCAGTGAGCCCCCCTGGTGGCGACTTCTCCGAGCCGGTCACCCAGAACACGCTCCGCATCGTGAAGTGCTTCTGGGCGCTCGACGCCGACCTGGCCGAGCGCCGGCACTTCCCCTCGATCAACTGGAACGAGTCCTACTCCCTCTACCGGGAACAGCTCGATCCGTGGTTCGTGGAGAACGTCGCGGAGGACTGGCCGGAAGTCCGCCAGTGGGCGGTCGACGTACTCGACGAGGAGGGCGAACTCCAGGAAATCGTTCAGCTCGTCGGCAAGGACGCCCTGCCGGAGGACCAGCAGCTCACGCTCGAAGTCGCGCGGTACATCCGCGAGGCGTGGCTCCAGCAGAACGCGTTCCACGACGTCGACACCTACTGCGAACCCGACAAGACGTACCTCATCCTCACGACGATCAAGACGTTCAACGACGAGGCGTTCGACGCCCTCGAGGCGGGCGTCCCCGTCGAGGAGATCACGGACATCGAGGCGTTGCCGCGCATCAACCGTATCGGCGTGCAGGAGGAGTACGAGGCGTACATGGACGAACTGAAAGACGACATCACGGAACAGGTCCGGGAGCTGTACTGAGATGAAAGAGTACAAGACGATCACCGAGATCAGTGGTCCGCTGGTGTTCGCCGAGGTCGACAAACCCATCGGCTACGACGAGATGGTCGAGATCGAGACCGCCGACGGCGAGATTCGCCGGGGACAGGTGCTCGAATCCGAAGACGGCCTCGTCGCCATCCAGGTGTTCGAGGGAACCTCGGGCATCGACAAGAACGCGTTCGTCCGCTTCCAGGGCGAGACGCTGAAGATGAAGCTGACCGAGGACCTCCTCGGTCGCGTCCTCTCGGGATCGGGCGAACCCATCGACGACGGGCCGGCCATCGAACCCGAGAAGCGCGAGGACATCGTCGGCGCCGCGATCAACCCCTACTCCCGCGAGTACCCCGAGGAGTTCATCCAGACGGGCGTGTCGGCCATCGACGGCATGAACACGCTCGTTCGCGGCCAGAAGCTCCCGATCTTCTCCGGATCGGGCCTGCCGCACAACGAACTCGCGCTCCAGATCGCGCGACAGGCGAGCGTGCCCGAAGAGGAAGAGGAAGGCGAAGGCTCCGAGTTCGCCGTCATCTTCGGCGCGATGGGTATCACGGCCGAAGAGGCCAACGAGTTCATGGACGACTTCGAGCGCACCGGCGCGCTGGAGCGCTCGGTCGTCTTCATGAACCTCGCGGACGACCCCGCCGTCGAGCGGACGGTCACGCCGCGGATGGCCCTGACGACTGCCGAATACCTCGCCTTCGAGAAGGATTACCACGTGCTGGTGATCCTGACGGACATGACCAACTACTGTGAGGCGCTCCGTGAGATCGGTGCCGCCCGCGAGGAAGTGCCGGGTCGCCGTGGCTACCCCGGCTACATGTACACCGACCTGGCCCAGCTGTACGAACGCGCCGGTCGGATCCAGGGTCGCGACGGATCGGTGACCCAGATCCCGATCCTGACGATGCCCGGCGACGACGACACGCACCCGATCCCCGACCTGACGGGCTACATCACGGAAGGGCAGATCTACGTCGACCGCGACCTCAACAGTCAGGGCGTCCAGCCCCCGGTCAACGTGTTGCCCTCCCTCTCCCGACTCATGGACGACGGGATCGGCGAGGGCCTCACCCGCGAGGACCACGCCGACGTGTCCGACCAGATGTACGCCGCGTACGCGGAGGGTGAGGACCTGCGTGACCTGGTGAACATCGTCGGCCGCGAAGCCCTGAGCGATCGGGACAACAAGTACCTCGACTTCGCCGACGAGTTCGAAAGCGAGTTCGTCGACCAGGGCTTCGACACCAACCGCGACATCGGCGAGACGCTCGACATCGGCTGGGACCTCCTCTCGGCCCTCCCGAAAGAGGAGCTCAACCGCATCGACGAGGAACTCATCGCGAAGTACTACCGCGAAGAGGCCGTCGAGGAAGAAGCGACCGCCGACTGACCGGTTAGCTTCCGATTCGTCGGAAACGCGCGCTTTTTTGTTTACGTTCCAACATCACGTCTGGGGCCGTCCAAACCCATTTTCGCGGCGCTTCCTGTGGCAGAACATGTCAGGGAGGCCCGAGGAGGACGGGAGTGGGGCGGAAGCGGTGCCGCAACCGGGCGACAGGGATGGGGTAACGGCGGTGAGTACCGACGCCGTCGACGAGTCGCTGAAGACGCGGACGATGGACGAGGCACCGGTCGGGATCACCATCGCGGACGCGACGGAACCGGATCTGCCCCTCGTGTACGCCAACGCCGCGTTCGAGCGGATCACGGGGTATCCGCCGGCGTACGCGGTCGGGCGCAACTGCCGGTTCCTGCAGGGGGAGCAGACGCGGGACGAACCGGTCGCGCGGATGCGCGACGCCATCGAGGAAGGGGAAGCGACGACGGTCGAACTCCGGAACTACCGACGGGACGGCGAGCAGTTCTGGAACGAGGTGACCATCGCTCCGCTCCGGGACGGCGAAGGGCGGGTCGCCTACTACGTGGGGTTCCAGCAGGACGTGACCCGCCGGAAGCGTGCGGAGCGGGCGGCGGCCCGGCGCGCCGCCGGAATCGAGCGGGAACGGGCGGCACAGGAACTCCTACTGGAGCGGCTAGACGGCGTCGTCGCGGACGCGACGGCGGCCGTCGCGGAGGCCCGGTCCCGGGACGACCTCGAAGAAGGTGTCGTCGAGGGGCTGGCGGCGACGTACACCGGCGCGTGGCTGGGGAGTTACGAACCCGCCGACGAGACGATGCACCGACGAGCGGACGCGGGATGGACGCCGGACGACCGCGAGCGGATCGGGGTCGGTGACGACGACACGGTCGGAGCGGCCGTCTCGCGGGCGGTCGCCGATGGCCGGGTGACGATCCGGGCGCTCGCCGACGGGACCGTGCCGGCGACGGCCGTGGCCGCGATTCCGCTCCACTACGGCGACGCGACGTACGGCGCCGTCTGTGTGTACGCCCGGAGCAACAGCGAGTTCGACGACCACGAACGCGCGGTGCTGACGGCGCTGGGCCGGACGGTCGCGACTGGTATCAACACGCTGGAGAGCCAGCGGACGCTCCGGGGGGCCGAGGTGGTCGAACTGCAGTTCACGGTCATGAACCACCCGCTGGTCACGCTGGCCGAATCGCTCGGCTGTCGACTGGCGTACGCGGGAAGTGTCGCGGATCGAGACCGTCCGACGAGCCTGTTCGAACTCTCGGACGCGACGGGTGAGGCCGTGCGGGACGCGGCCGCGTCGACGGCCGTCGAAGTGCACGGCATCCTCGTCGACGAGCGGCAGGCGTGCCTCGTCGAACTGTCCGTGGAGGACGAGCAACTCCGGGCACTCCTCGCCGACCATGGCGCCCAACTCCGCGACGTGACGGTCGCGGACGGCGTCGCGCGGGTGACCGTCGAGGTGGCCCGGGAGTCGCTCGCGCGGTCGCTCACCGACGCGGTGATCGAGCGGTTCGACGGGGCGGATCTGGTCGGCTACCGTCAGTGCGAGCGCCGCGAGGAGACCCGCGAGGAGTTCGTCACCCGGCTGCACGAGGAACTGACTGACCGCCAGCACGCGGCGCTAGTGCGGGCGTACAGCGGCGGCTTCTTCGAGTGGCCCCACGAGACGACGGGCGACGAACTCGCCGACGCGATGGGCGTCTGCCGATCGACGTTCCACGAACATCTGCGGGCGGCCCAGCGGAAACTCGTCGGCGCGGTGCTGGACGCGTGACCCAACTAGTTGTGGACGCCGCTTAGAACGATAGCCACCCGAGTCGTACCTGCATTATGCCACAACCCGGTAGCGAAGGAATCTGGCTGTGGATCGGCACGCTCGGTATGTTCTTGGGGATGCTGTACTTCATCGCCAGGGGCTGGGGCGAAACGGACGAACGGCGCCAGGAGTTCTACATCGTTACCATATTCATCACCGCCATCGCGTTCGTGAACTATCTCGCGATGGCGCTCGGGTTCGGGTTGACGATGGTGACGGTCGGTGGCGAGGAGCTACCGATCTACTGGGCCCGGTACACGGACTGGTTTTTCACCACGCCGTTGCTGTTGATCGACCTCGGTTTACTCGTCGGGGCGAGTCGGAACGAACTGTCGTCGCTCGTCGGTCTGGACATGCTGATGATCGGTACTGGCGTCGTGGCGACGCTCTCGGCCGGCCCCGGCGTCCTCACCGAGGGAGCGCGGCGGCTGGTCTGGTGGGGCGTCTCCACCGGCTTCCTGCTCGTCCTCCTGTACATGCTGTACGGGTCGCTCGACGAAAAGGCCAGCCGGCTCTCGGGTGACGCCGCGTCGACGTTCAGCACGCTCCGGACGCTGATCGTCGTCGTCTGGCTGATCTACCCCGTGTGGTGGGTCGTCGGCACCGAAGGGCTGGGGATGATCTCGCTGTACATCGAGACGGCCGGCTTCATGGTGCTCGACCTGGTCGCGAAGGTCGGGTTCGGCATCATCCTGCTGTCGAGTCGCGACGTGCTCGACGCGGCGGAGTCGCCGGCCGCCCAGCCAGCCGACTGACCGCGGGCGCCCCCGCTGGCGTTCCCGCTCGTGATAGTGCAACCCCAGAAGCTATACCGGCGACCGTGAAACCTCGCGCCACAGCAGTGGCGAACGTGTATCCATGACTGGCCCAACCTACCTGCAGTTCCACCTCGCCTTTCTCCTCCCCGCGCTGATGCTCATGATCGCGACGGCGTTCGTGAGCCGGGCGCGGCTCCGGGCGATCGGGCGCTGGCATCTCGGCGCCGGCCGAACGTACTGGGTGGGCGTCGCCATCATCACCGTCGTCGCCCTCGTGTACACGACGCCGTGGGACAACTACCTCATCGCGACGGGCGTCTGGTCGTACGGCGAGGGGAGCACGCTCGCGACCCTCGGATACGCGCCCGTCGAAGAGTACGCCTTCATCCTCGTCCAGCCGTGGCTGACGGCACTCTGGCTCACCCATCTCTCGCTCCCGCGCGGGTGGACGACGCCCTCGCGGCCGCTCGGCTCGCGGGTCGTTGCGGCGGCCCTCGCCGTCGCCCTCGGCGTCGTCGGGTGGCGACTGCTGGGGACCGCCGCCACGTTCTACCTCGGGGCGATTCTGGCGTGGGCGGCGCCGGTGCTGGCGCTCCAGTGGGCGGTCGGCGCGCCGCAGCTATGGGCGCGTCGGCGCCTCGTCGCTCTCGGGACGCTCGTGCCCACCACGTACCTCTGTGTCGCCGATCGCATCGCCATCGAGTACGGCATCTGGATACTCTCGGAGCGGTACACGACGGGGGTCACCGTCGCCGGCCTGCCCGTCGAGGAGGCGACGTTCTTCCTCGTGACGAACCTCTTCGTCGTGCAGGGACTGGTGCTCTACCGGTGGGTGCTCGACTGGCGGGGCGTGGGACACGGGACGGACCGCTCGACACCGACGAGGGCGACCGACGTGGACTCGACGTAGATGCACGAACGCGACCGCGTCTCGGTCGGCGTGCCGCGGAAACGCGACCCGGAACTGGCGGCGCTGATGCACGCGGTGGGCTGTCGGCCCGCGTGGCTCACCCTCACCCTCGTCGCGCTGGGGTCGGTCGCCATGACGGCGAGCGGTCTCGACCTCGCCCTGCCGCTGTGGCTCCGGTATCTCCCGCTCGCAGCGAGTCTCGTTCTCTTCGGCCTGCCCCACGGTGCGGTGGATCACCTCGCCCCCGCGCGCGCCGCCGGAGAGCCGATCACGGTCCGCTGGCTCGGCGTCGTCGGCACCCTCTATCTCCTGCTCGGCGGGGCGTACGCGGCGCTGTGGGTCGTCGCCCCCATCGCCTCGGCGGCGCTGTTCGTGGCGCTGACGTGGCTCCACTGGGGCCAAGGTGACCTCTACGCACTGGACGCGCTGGGGAGTTCGCATCTCGATAGCACGGGCGTGCGCGCGGGGACAGTGCTGGTGCGCGGCGGTCTGCCGATGCTCGTCCCCCTCCTGCGGTACCCGGAGCGGTACCGGGCCGTGGTGGACGCGTGGGTGGCGCTGTTCGGCCGGGAACTGCACGCGGCGTGGCTGTTCACCCCCGACACGCGTCTCGCTGTTGGGCTGGCGTTCGCGGCGCTGTCCGTCGGAACGCTCGCGGCGGGGTATCGGGCCGACGACCGGGGCTGGCGCCGAGATGCCGCCGAGACGTGGTTGCTGTGGGCGTACTTCCTCGTCGTCCCGCCGCTGATCGCGGTGGGCGTCTACTTCTGCGTGTGGCACTCGCTCCGGCACGTCGGACGGTTGATGGGGGTCGACGACGGCGCCCGGACGGCGTTCGCGCGGCGAGGGACGGTCGCGGCCCTCCTGCGGACGGGACGGGACGCCGCACCCCTGACCGCCGTCTCGATCATCCTGCTGGTCGGGGTGGGCGTCGCCGCCGGCGTCGACACCGATCCGCGGGTGCTGGCGGCGCTGTATCTGGTCTTCATCGCCGTGTTGACCCTGCCACACGTCGCGGTGGTGACGTGGATGGACCGGGCGGAGGGCGCAGGACTGGGGTAAACAGTAAAAGGTTAACAGGCTCGGCCCACAACCCTCCGCCAATGGCCGAGGACGTCAAACCCACGCGCAAGAACCTCATGGCGATAGAGGATCGGATCGAACTCTCCGAGCGGGGCCACGACACGCTCGAACAGAAGCGAGACGGCCTCATCATGGAGTTCATGGACATTCTGGATCAGGCCCAGGACATCCGCGCCGACCTCGACGAGAACTACCAGATCGCCCAGCGCAAGATCAACATGGCGCGGGCGATGGAAGGCGACGTGGCCGTCCGCGGCGCGGCCGCCGCGCTCAAAGAGCACCCCGAGATCACGACTCAGTCGAAGAACATCATGGGCGTGGTCGTCCCGCAGATCGAGTCCTCGCGGGTCAGGAAGAGCCTCGATCAGCGTGGCTACGGCCTGCTCGGCTCCTCCGGCCGCATCGACGAGACCGCCGACGCCTACGAAGAGCTTCTGGAGTCTATCATCCTCGCCGCCGAGGTGGAGACGGCGATGAAGAAGATGCTGACCGAGATCGAGACGACCAAGCGCCGCGTCAACGCCCTCGAGTTCAAACT
This sequence comes from Haloplanus aerogenes, assembly GCF_003856835.1. Lineage (NCBI taxonomy): Archaea > Methanobacteriati > Methanobacteriota > Halobacteria > Halobacteriales > Haloferacaceae > Haloplanus > Haloplanus aerogenes. The sequence goes on along the minus strand of NZ_CP034145.1, from coordinate 459,449 downwards.
CCTGCCCGACCTCCACGAGAACAAGGAGTACATCGAGCAGAAACTGGAGGAGCAGGAGCGCGAGGAGATCTTCCGCCTGAAGAAGATCAAAGCGAAAAAAGAAGAAGAGGAGAAGGCAGAAGCGGAAGCGGAAGCCGACACGCCCGAAGTCGTCACGGCCGACGACTAGATGGTCTGCGAGGCCTGCGGCGGAGACACGGTCGCGTTCGCCGTCCCGGCCGACCTACGCGAGTACGCGCCCGAATCGAGCGCGCACGCCGCAATCTGTTCTACCTGTCTTCGCACCCACGCCGTCAGCGACGCCCCGGCCGAGCCGACGTTCGAGGCCGTCCACGAATCGTTCCCGAGCGGTGAGGCGGGCGCGGCGTTCGCGCTTGCACTCGGTCTCCTCGACTCGCTGGCGCTCCGCCGCGACGCCATCGACGACTGCTGCTCGTACGCCGAACGCGCGGGCGCGGACGTGTTGCTGACGCTGGATCGGTTGGCTGGCGCGGACAGTCTCGACTCACACTTCGATATCGAACGACGCCGACATCAGTTAGCGGAGATGCTTCGCTAGTCGCCGCGGCGGCCGGCGGCCGACGTGAGCGAGCGGACGGTGAGCGGGCCGCCCGCGGCGGCGACGCGGGCGCCCGCGAGGCCGACGATGAGGAGGTTGCCGTAGAGGCCGGGCTGGAGGAGGACGGCCGGAATCCACTCGGGTGCAGTGGCGCCGAGTCCCCGGAGCCCGTACGAGTGGAACTGCAGGAGGAGGAGGCCGACGACCGGAACGACCGGCCGGCCGCCGGGCCGGTCGAGTTCCGCCGCGATCAGGAGGACGACCGCCGGCAGGGCAGCGACGAAGTAGTAGGCGTAGGTGAGCGGCGCGAGCAGGGGCACGGCCGCGAAGCCGAGCGCGGTCACCTCGCGAACGGTCCCCTTGGCTCGCAGGACGCCGACGACGATGGCGAGGCTGGCGAGGATTCGGATAGCCAGCGAGTACGGCACGTTGTACAGCGGCCGGTAGTAGGGTGGGAGCCAGATGGTCGGCGACCGGGCGTTGCTCCCCTCGTTGATCCCCCACGTGAGCACCTCGACGAAGGTGCGGTGGGCGTCGACGCCGAAGACGAGGACGGAGAGCAGGAGGAGGCCGAAACCACCGGTGACGGCGCCGAGGAAGCGATCACGACTGTCGAGGAGGTGGGCGCCGGCGGGCGCGTACGGGAGTTTGATCACGCCACAGCAGGCGGTGAGGGCGCCGCTCAGGTAGCCCCGGCCGCGGAGCGACGCCGACGCCGCGAAGGTGAGGAGGGCACCGAGCGCCCCCGCCGTCTGGCCGAGTTTCACCGAGAGGAGGAGGGGGTGGAAGCCGACGACGAGGAGGAGAAGCGCGAGGCGTTCCGTGGGATGAAAGGAGCCGCCGAGGGCGGTGACGAGTCGCTGGATCGCGAGCCAGAGAAGTCCGACGGTGACGGCGGTCCACAGGAGGACGGCGGGGCGGAACGGGAGCGTGAGGAGGAAGGGGGCAAAGGCGAGCAACGCGACCGGTGGGTAGAGGTAGCTGCCGTGGTAGCCGCCGTCGTCGTTCTGGACGTACAGGGACTCGCCGGCGGTCCAGCGCTCCATGGCGGAGGAGTAGGCGCCGAAATCCCAGAAGCCGAATCGGGGGGCGATATCGAGCGCGCGGAGATACCAGTCGACGGCGGGGTACGTCCCGAGGGCAACCAGTGCGATCAGGGAGACGGCGACGAAGTAGGGTCGCTCGTCGCGGAGGGCGAGAAGCTGACGCAGGAGGGACATATCCCGTGTCCGGCGGCGGAAACGAAAAAAGTAGCTGAATTAGATGCCGGTCGAGTACCGCAGAATGCCGGCGACGCCGCCGAAGGCGTCGTACAGTTGCTCGCCCTTCTCGAAGTCGGTGCTGATGAACTTCGTCTCGGTGCCGCGCTGTTCCGCGATGGTCATGAGGTGTTCGATCACGTCCTCGCGCTCTTTCACTTCGGCCTCACTTCCGTCGGAACACCGGTGGTCGGGTGTGGCGTGGCGGCGGTCGACCACCTCGAACTCCTCTCCCCCCTCGCAGTCGTAGACCACCACGTCCTTGCGGAGGTCCTCGCTGATGAGCAGACGGTCGACGGAGCCCATGACGAGGTTCCGACGCGTCTGCTCGAACCCGTAGGTGGCGAGGTCACCGGTGTGGAGGTTCTCGAAGAACTCCTCCATCTCCACCTTGTCCTTCATTATCTCCTGGTCGGCGAGGACGTCCTGTGCGGCGTCGACCAAGTCGTAGAGCCCGGACTCGTCGGTGTAGGAGACGTCGAACTTACCGACGACCTTGTCCTGGAGTTCGTGGTGGAGGTAGTCGCCGTCGAGGAATTCGTCTTTGGTCGGCGAGGGGCCGCCGACGAGGATGCCGTCCAGGTCGTGGCGCTCGGCGACGAACAGGTCGTTGGCCATCTCCGCAACCTCCTGATAGAAGTTGTCGATGGCTTCGAGTCGGAGGCGGGCGAACCGCTGGGCGGACTGACCACCTTTCCGCTGCTTGCCGGGGACGAGCGAGGAGGCGGACTTGACGGGTTCGACGCGCTTGCCTTTGAGCCAGCCGACGTTCGCCTCGCGGCGGTCGAGGACGATCAGGCCGAACAGGCCCTTGTCGGTCAGCATCTCCTCCAGCGGCTCGGTGAGGAAGTCGGAGTCGCAGTGGTAGCGGAACGACTGGATAGGGTCCGGGGGGCTCTCCAGCACCTTGGTCACCATATCCGTCTGTCCGCCGCCGGAATCGACGGCGCCGCTGAAGATGACCAGGCCGTTGTCGGGGGGGAAGGTGTCGTAGTAGCGGAGGCGGTCCTTGATGCTCGTCAGCGCGTCCTGCACGTTCGTCCGGGTCTGCTTGGACTTGATGTTACTCGCCTCCGAGTGTTCCTGCGTGACGTGGGCGACGACGTCCGATATCTGCTTGTCCGGCGGGATGTAGATAGTGACGAGTTGGGTGCCGGAGCCCTCGTACTCCTTCAGGTCCTCGATGACCTTCCGGAACTCGTATTTCCGACGGTCGTCGTCGGCTTCCTGCGTGTCGGTACTCATTGGTGTGTCTAGCGCCGGCCGCGGTCAAGTAACCTTTGACTGGTGGTTGAGCGGCACGACGCCTGTTTTTAGATTCCGGGGCAAGCCTCCATGCGGGCCCGAACGTGGACCGTAGCGACCAGCTACTGTGAGCCAGCGGACGACGACATTCCCGAACTGCCGATATGGGCTGTCACCCGGCCGACGAACGGCGGGCTCGCGTTCGCCGGGAGCGACGGCGAGGAGCCGTTCATCCGGGCCGAACGGCCGATGCAGGTGCGGCGATAACGCCCCCGGGCGGGGAGTACACTTATATATTCGTCGGCGGAGGTTTCTGACGACCCATGCGAGTGTACGCGGTCGCCAGCGGGAAAGGCGGCGTCGGCAAGACTACGACGGTGGCGAACCTCGGTGCGGCGCTCGCCGCGGGCGGCCACGAGACGGTCGTCGTCGACGCCGACCTCGGGATGGGGAACCTCGCCGGCGTCCTCGGCGTCGACCCCGACGACGGACCGACCGTCCACGACGTACTCGCGGGGCGGGCGACGACCGCCGACGCGATCCGCGAGGGGCCGGTCGGCCTCTCGGTGCTCCCGGCCTCCGACGACCTCGACGACTTCGGGGACGCCGATCCGTCACAACTGGCGGCCCTGCTCGACGACCTCGACACCGACACGGTGCTCGTCGACACCTCCGCCGGACTGAGTCACGACAGCGTCGAACCACTCCGAATCGCGGACGAGGTGGTGCTGGTGTCGACGCCCGAACGGGGCGCACTGGGCGACACCGCCAAGACCCGCGACGTTGCCGGGCGGTTCGGCACGCCCGTGGCCGGCGTCGTGGTGACGCGCGTCACGGCGGAGACGGACGTGAACACGGTCGCGGACCGTCTCGGCGTCCCAGTCCGGGGGACGATCCCCGACGATCCAGCGGTGTCGGCCGCGGCCGAGGCCGGCGAACCGCTCGTGGTTGACGCGCCGGACGCGCCGGCGACCGACGCGTACCGACAACTCGCGGCCGATCTGACCGGAGACGAGTCGCTCTCACCGGATGGCGAGAGTGAAACGGAGACCGACGAGGAGGTCGAGGGCGAGCGTGATGCCGGTGGGGGCGACGAGGACGAGCGCACGGGATTCCTGCGCTGGCTCCTGCGGTGAACGGGAAGTTCTTTGGGGCCCCCACGACGACGGGCGGGTATGGCAGAGTCGAACGCGGTTCCGCTCTGGTGGATACTGGTGTTTCTGGTGCTCGCACTCGGTCTCGGGGCGTTCGCGGTGTCGGCGGTCGGCGGTTCGCTGATCGCCGGCGTCGTCCTGCCGGCGTAGCGACGCACTACGACACCGGCCACCGACCCGGAACGCACCGACCGACGCGTACGGGGCGCTCGGCGCGCTAGGAGTCACCACGCACCGACCACCTCCGGCCACTATCACGATTCCGTTATGCGTATCGTATTCGGTATGCTTATGGGCGACCAGCCGCAACTCCGGCTATGGCAGAGACCGCAACGGCGTCGACGGTCGGTCCCGACGAACTCGCCGCCCTGAAGCGAGTCGCGCTGGACGGCGGCCTCGACGGCCGGGCGAAGCTCTCGTGTTCCGGGCTGGCCGACCAACTCGACGCGTCGGCGCAGACGGCGTCACGGCGGCTGCAGCGACTCGACGACGCCGGACTGGTGGACCGGGACGTGTTCGCCGACGGCCAGCGCGTCGCCGTCACCGATTCGGGGGTGACGCTCCTCCGGCGCGAGTACGCCGACTACCGGCGGCTGTTCGAGGACGACGCGACGCTGTCGCTCGACGGGACGGTGACCAGCGGCATGGGCGAGGGGCGACATTACATTTCCCTGTCGGGCTACATGGAGCAGTTCCGCGACCGTCTCGGCTACGAGCCGTTCCCGGGCACGCTCAACGTCGAACTCACGGCCGAGAGCGCGCGGGCGCGGGGCGAACTGGAGGCGCTGGCGGGGGAGTCGACACCCATCGACGGCTGGGAGGACGGCGACCGCACGTTCGGCCCGGCGACGTGTTACGCCGCCCGCGTCGAGAGTGAGGCGGGCACCTACGACGGCGCACACATCATCGTCCCCGAGCGCACTCATCACGACGCCACGCAACTCGAACTCATCGCGCCCGTGAAACTGCGGGATGCGCTCGGCCTCGACGACGGCGAACGGCTCACCGTCTCCGTGGGGGAAGCGTGATGCAGGGCGAGTCGACGGGCGCGCTGGAGTCGGCGCTCACGGCCTTCCGCGCCGGCGACCCGGTGCTCGTCCACGACGCCGACGACCGGGAGGGCGAGACCGACCTGCTCTACCCCGCGAGCGCGGTGACGCCCGACGCCGTCGCTCGGATGCGCAACGACGGCGGCGGCCTCATCTTCGTCGCGTTCACCGACGCCGTCGCCGACCGGTTCGACCTCCCTTTCCTCCACGAGACGCTCGACCACCCGGCGAACGACCACAGCGACCTGGGGTACGACGCCCACCCGTCGTTCTCGCTGACGGTCAACCACCGCGACGGTTTCACCGGCGTCACCGACGACGACCGGGCGCTGACCATCCGCCGGCTGGGCGAGGTGAGCGCGGACGACTCGTACGGCGTCGACGCCTTCGCGGAGGAGTTCCGGACGCCCGGTCACGTCCACCTCCTGCGGGCCGCGCCCGGTCTGCTTACTGACCGACGCGGCCACACCGAACTCGGATTGGCGCTGGCCCACGAGGCGGGCGTCGGCCCCGCCGTCGCGGGATGTGAGATGCTCGACGACGACACCGGCGGCGCGCTCTCGACGGCCGACGCGCGGGCGTACGCCCGCCAGCACGACCTGCCCTTTGTCGAGGGCGCGGCGTTGATTCGGGCGCTGGCGTAAGTTAGGCTACTGCGTATCCTCATGAGAGCGCGTCTGTAACTCGTCGACGCTGGTTCGGTCGCGCTACCGATGCCACTTCACTCCCGCAAGGGTCCGTCTGAAACAACGCTGAATCGGTTTGAGGCTATGTCCCTGCGGCCGCTTCAACCCCACAAGGGTCCATCTGAAACCCGAGATCGCTTGGTTGTTCACGTACTCGACAGAGGCTTCAACCCCACAAGGGTCCATCTGAAACTAGTGGTGTCACGCGGTACGTTGCCATATCGACGGCACGCTTCAACCCCACAAGGGTCCATCTGAAACCATGGCCGAATCACCGGCCTCACACCCACTAGATACCCGTTCGCACTTCACCCTTTCCGTGGACCCGCAATCCCCTGTCTACCCCCGGGGGGTCGACGGAACGACACCGGCTGCCGAGGGTGGCGGTACGGCACGGACGCGAGCATTGCCCCGCACGGAAACTGTTAAGACCGGATTGGGCCAAAACAGAAGCAACTCATGTCGCTCGATACGATGACTTCTACCGACGCGACGCGGACGAGAAGCGACCGACGTGCTTCGGAGGGTGCGTGAGATGGGCTTCGACGAGATGCGGGAGGCAGGCGATGTCGACACCATCTGGCTCGACGGCGAGTTCGTCGACTGGGACGACGCCCAGATTCACGTCCTCACCCACGGCCTCCACTACGGCACGGGCATCTTCGAGGGCGTCCGGTGTTACGACACCGAGGAAGGCCCCGCAATCTTCCGGTGGGAGGAGCACCTCGACCGCTTCTACGCCTCCGGAAAGCCGTACAACCTCGACATTCCCTTCGACCGCGAGGAACTGACCGAGGCGACGAAGGAACTCATCCGCCGGCAGGGGCTGGAGTCGGGGTACATCCGCCCCGTCGCCTACTACGGCTACGACATGCTCGGCCTGAACCCCGAGAGCTGTCCGGAGCAGGTCGCCATCGCCGTCTGGCCGTGGGGCGCCTATCTGGGTGAGGAAGCGCTGGAGGAGGGCGTCGAAGTCACCGTCTCCTCGTGGCGCAAGTACGCCTCTTCGCAGATTCCGACCAACGCCAAGACGACGGGACCGTACGTCAACAGCGTGCTCGCGAGTCTGGAAGCGAAACGCGAGGGGTACACCGAGGCGCTCCTTCTGAACGAGGAGGGCAACATCGCGGAAGGCCCGGGCGAGAACCTGTTTCTCGTCCGCGACGGCGAAATCTACACGCCCGGCCTCGCGGAGGGCATCCTCGACGGCATCACCCGCAACACCGTGATCACGCTCGCACGCGAACTGGGCTACACCGTCCACGACGACGCGACGATCAGCCGCGGCGAACTCAACACCTCGGACGAACTGTTCTTCTCCGGCACCGCGGCCGAGGTGACGCCGATCCGCAAGGTCGACAACGTCGTCGTCGGTGAAGGGACGCGCGGCCCGGTGACGACCGACGTTCAGCAGGCCTTCTTCGATCTGGTGGAACGTCGGACCGACGACCACGAGGAGTGGTTCGAGTACGTCGAGGTGTAGGGCGAGTCAGTCCGACCCCGATTCGTTTCCGTCGCTCCCGCCGTCGCCCATCTCCTCGACGGCGATTTCGATGCCGCGCTCGTCCTCCGCGAACCCGGCGCTGAGGATGCGCGTCAGCGCCTCCTCGACGCTCTCGCCGGTCTCCTCGATCCGGTCGGGGTCGACCTCGATGACGAACCCGGTCGTGATGTTCGGCGCGGTGGGCATGAACAGCACTTCCTGTCCGTCGGCCGTGGTCTGCCCCGTCTTGAACGCCGTCATGCGGATGCCCGGCCACGTCTCCAGACGGACGGGTTTCTGGAGGTCCTCCGTTCCCGTCAGCGCCGTCTCGACGGCGAGTTTCGAGGCGTTGTAGAGGATGCGGATGAGGGGCACACGATTCATCGCGCTGTCGAGGCCGGTTTCGAACAGTCGGCCGACCGTCGTCCGCATCAGGTAGCCGACCGACAGCACCAGCATGGCGAAGACCACGAGCGCCACGGGGACGCCGTAGTACGGCGGGAGCGTGTCGACGATGGGGAGGTCCGCCACCTGCGAGTACAGCCAGTTGAGGACGAACAGGATGACCAGAATCGGCACGAGGACCACGAGACCACTGGCCACGTCGCGTCTCCACGAGGACATTACCGGATGGTAGATGCCGGGGGCCTTCAGCGTGTTCCAACGGGCAGCCCGGAAGACAAACACCCCTATTAACACGGGGCGGGAACTACTCGGCGCATGATCGTCTCGCTCGTCGCGGGTGCGCTCTGGGCGATGTTGCCGGCGTACGTTCCGAACAACGTAGCCGTCCTGGCAGGCGGTGGTCGCCCCATCGACGGCGGGCGAACCCTCGGCGGCCGCCGACTGCTCGGTGACGGCAAGACGTGGCGGGGCACGGCCGCGGGAACGGTCGCAGGCGTCGCGCTGGCGCTCGGACTCAACGCCGTCCATCCGGCCGTCGCCGCCACACTGGGGAGCGACCTGCCGACCTTCCCCCTGCACGCGGCGTTCGCCCTCGCGTTCGGCGCGATGCTCGGAGACATCGGGGCCTCGCTGGTGAAACGCCGCCTCGGCCGCCAGCGCGGCGCGGCCGTCCCCGGCCTCGATCAGCTCGATTTCGTCGTCGGCGCCCTCGGCCTCGCGGTTCTCCTCGCGCCCGCCTGGACCGTGGCGACGTTCTCGCTCCCGCGGCTGGCCGTCGTCCTGATCGCGACGCCCCTGTTGCACGTGACGACGAATGCGGGCGCATACCTGCTGGGGTTGAAGGCGGAGCCGTGGTAGCGTAGCGGGGGAGGCGGCCCCGAACCGCCCCGTTTATGTCGGTTCGCGGCCCCGAACACGCCAATGACGAACCAGGACCTCATCGACGCGCTCCGCGCCGCGGACGCGGTGAAGTTCGGCGAGTTCGAACTCTCTCACGGCGGCACGAGCGACTACTACGTGGACAAGTACCTCTTCGAGACCGATCCGGAGTGTCTCTCGCTGATCGCTACGGCCTTCGCGGAACGCCTCGGCGACGACGAGACACTCGCGGGCGTCGCGCTCGGTGCCGTTCCGCTCGTCGCCGTGACGAGCGCCGAGACCGGCCGTCCCTACGTCATCGCGCGCAAGCAGGCCAAGGAGTACGGCACGGGCAACCGGATCGAAGGGCGACTGTCGGAGGGCGAGCACGTGGTCGTGTTGGAGGACATCGCCACGACGGGCAAGAGCGCGCTCGACGCCGTCGAAGCCCTGCGCGAGGCGGGCGCCGTCGTCGACCGCGTCATCGTCGTCGTCGACCGCGAGGAGGGTGCGAGCGAGTTGCTGGCCGACCACGACATCGAACTCGAATCCCTCCTGACCGCGAGCGACCTGCTGGCGGACGAGTAGGGAGTCGGCTATTTTCGGAGTCGGCTCGAAGTCCAGTTGAGCAGGATGTTCGTGCCGGGATCGACGCGCTCGGTGGGCGTCACCTGAATGACCCGTGCCCAGGTGCCACCGCTCGGGGCCGTGTAGATCATCCCGCCGCAGTAACACGCGACTTTCAGCGCGGGATTCTCCTCGTCGTGACCGTCGTAGGGATACCCGGTGCGGTCCCAAGAGCTCCAGTCGAAGGCCTCGCCGTCGTGGCGCGCGACGAGCGTCACCGTCAGCGGTTCACCGACCATCGTCGTCCCGTAGTGGATATCTTCGCGGTCGGTGTCGACGGTGTCGAGGGTCCGTTTCGACTCGGGTACCAGTTCCACCTGGGAGAGATCCTGTGTGTCGTAGGTCCGCGTGGCGTGAACGGAGGCGTCCGGCGGCGCGTGATACACCTCGGTCGTAAACGGGAGCGACGAGTCTTCGAGGCGCAATCCGATCAGAATCTCGTCCGACGCGACCGACGTTTCCTCGACCAGCGTCGGATGGATTTCCGCCGGGTTCTGGACGAAGTCGGCGGATTCGGGTGGTCCGGCAGTCGTCTGTTCCTGGGACGAACTACAGCCAGCCAGACCGGCGGCCACGGCACTCCCGAGGGTCCGAAGCGCGTTCCGTCTCGTGTGATTCGTCTCCGCGCTCATAGAGCGACGTGGCGTCGCCGTCACTTTATTATACGATCTCTAACGCCCGCCTCCGCGTTCACCGAAACCGAAACCCCGCCGTCGTCGGGGCGTCTCGACAGCCCCTGCTCACATCGACGGCCCGGCACGCGAGATGGCAAAGGCGGTGAGACCGTGGGCCTCGGCACGGGTGCGCTCGCCACCGACGACGCGCCCGACCAGCGCCGAGAGGTCGTCCACGTCGGCGGTCCGGGCGTCCACGTCCATATCCCCCGCCAGCGCCGCGTACGTCTCGGCGTCCCCCGTCACCTTGCAGACGGGGACGATCGGGTGGCCGGTCGGGATGCCGTCGGCGGTGGCGTGGATGATAACGTGGGCACCGGCGGCGGCGAGAGCGGTCGACGCCTCCGCGAAGTCCGTCGGGGCGCTCACGAGTGCGACGCCCGAGTCGTGGGTCGCGGGGGCGCCGTAGGGGAGCACGTCGCGGATGGGCCGGCCACCCCAGAGGCGGGCGAGGTCGTCGAACGAACGGTCGGCCGCCCGGCGGGTGAGGCCGGCCGTCCGCGGCGGCGACGACTCGACCACCTCGGCGTAGCGGGCGGCAACCTCGTCGGCCATCGTCTCGCGTGCGGCGTCGCCGTGGGGGTGCAGGCGCTCCGTTCCGGCGACGACGACGCGGCCGCCGGCGTCGACGACGCGGTCGACGAACCCGCCGATCAGTGGGTCGGCGCGGTCGACAGTGCTCTCCTGCAGGTCGCTGCTCACGACGCCGATGGTCAGGTCACCGAGGTCGGCCGTCGTCGTCCGGGACGCGTTCGCGGCCAGTTCGGTGGCGGCCTCGATGCCGCCCTCGACGGCCTCGTCGGAGCCACCGACGCCCTGAATCGAGAGTTCACGGACGGGCACGCCGCGGTCCGCGAGCGTCTCCGCGAGGCGGTCGCTCTGGACGCCTTCACAGCCGAGGCCGACGACGACGGCGCCGGCGACGTTGGGGTTCGCCGCGACGCTCTGTAGCGTGCGCTCGGTCTGTTCCTCGTCGGCACCGAGTTGGGCGCAGCCGTGGTCGTGACCGGCGCTCACCGCACCCGGCACCGCGTCCGCGATGCGGTCGGCCACCAGCCGCGAGCAGATGACGGAGGGAAGCACCAGCAACCGATTCCGGGCACCGACGCCGTCGGCGCGCGCGTAGGCCGCGGCGGGCCACGCGTCGGCCGCGTCGACCGGGTCCGCGTCCGCATCCGCGTCGGTCTCCGCCGTGGTCGGCGGCGTCACGCGTGCTCACCTCCCGCGGCCGCCAGATCACCGCGGCCGCGCGTACTCTCGCAGTTGTGCGTGTGTACCCACTCCCCGGGCTCGATGGCGACGGTCGCCCGCCCGATCACCTCGCCGTACTTCCGAATCTCGTCGCCGGCGTCGAGCCGACGGAGGGCGATCTTGTGGCCGAACGGAACGTCCTCACGGCATTCGATGGGGGACTCGACCGGTGTCCTCTCCGTCGGGGGCAACGTCGTCCCGGCCGCCAGATCGTCGAGCGCCGTCGCCACCGCATCGTCGGCGTCCATCACCAGCGCCACGTCACCGACGACGGTTCCTTTCATGCCCGCTCACCTCCCGTCCGGGGCTGAATCTCGTTGATCGCGAACTCCGTCAGCCCGCGGCGTTCGGCCTCGGTCCGCTGCCCGTCAGCTACGGCGAGAAGCGTCCCGTAGATGCGCTCGCCGATGGCCGACAGCGACTCGCCCTCCATGACCGTGCTCGCGTTCACGTCGATGTTGTTCGCCATCCGATCCCACGTCTTCGGGTTGCCGGTGACCTTGATGACGGGCGCGACGGGGTTACCGGTCGTGCTCCCGCGACCGGTCGTGAAGGCGACGATCTGTGCGCCGCCGGCCACTTTGCCGACGACGCTCTCCACGTCGTAGCCGGGGGTGTCCATGAGAACGAGGCCGCCGCCCCGGGGAAGGGGTTCGGCGTAGTCGACCATCCCCTCGACCGGCGTCGTGCCGCCCTTGGCGATGGCGCCGAGGCTCTTCTCCTCGATGGTGGTCAGGCCACCCTCCTGATTGCCGGGCGTCGGCTGGGCACCGCGGAGGTCGACGCCCATCTGTCGCGCCATATCTTCCCGCGCGTCCACCCGGTCGAGGAGGCGTTCGCGGGTCTCCTCGTCGACACAGCGCTCCGCGAGGATGTGTTCGGCGCCGATGAACTCCGGCGTCTCGCTGAACGAGACGGTGCCGCCCGCCTCGACGAGGCGGTCGCAGGCGGCGCCGACGGCGGGGTTGGCCGCGATGCCGCTGGTGGCGTCGCTCCCGCCGCACTCGACGCCGAAGATCAGTTCGGCGGCGTCGGCGGATTCGCGGCGCACGTCGTCGGCGTCGGCGCGAAGCGAGTCGGCCAGATCGGCCCCGCGTTCGATGGCGGCGGCCGTGCCGCCGACCTCGCGGATGCGAAGCGTCTCGACCGGCCGCCCCGCGTCGGCGACGGCGTCAGCCACGTCGTCGGCGTCGATGGCCTCCGTCCCCAGCGCGACGACCAGCGCCGCGCCGACGTTCGGGTTGCGGCCGACGCCGCGGAGGACGCGACGGGTCTGCTCGCGGGCCGGCGTCGGTTGGTTCGCCCCCATGCTGTGTGGCGTCGCCACGACGCCGTCGCCCGCGTCGGCGGCGATACGCTCTGCGAGGCTGCTCGCCGTCACCGAGACGGGGATGACGGCGACGTGATTTCTGACGCCGACCGTACCGTCCGGCCGGCGGTAGCCCTCGAATTCGTCCATGGACGGCCCACGCGCGGCGAGACGAAAGAAGTTGTCCCGCACGTGTCGGCACGAACGGATTTTCTGACGGATCGACACGCGAGCGCCGGCCAGCATGCCAACCGTTAAGTTCTGCATCCCGGATACGCACCGTATATGGCGTTGAGTGACTCGCTGGCGAATTACTTCGGCTTCGAAGAACACGGAACGACCCTCCGGACGGAAGTGCTCGCGGGGCTCACCACCTTCCTCACGATGTCCTACATCGTCGTGGTGAATCCGAGCATTCTCGCCGGAATTCCGGGCGAGAAACCCGGCATCGTCGTACAGGGATACAGCGTCGGTGAGGTGCAGTCGATGCTCGCCGTCGTCACCATCATCGCGGCGGCGGTGGCGACGCTGATCATGGCGCTGTACGCGAACCGCCCGTTCGGACAGGCGCCGGGACTCGGCCTGAACGCCTTCTTCGCGTTCACCGTCGTCGGTGCGCTCGGCATCTCTTGGCAGACGGCGCTCGCTGCCGTCGTCGTCGAGGGCATCATCTTCATCGCGCTCACCGCCATCGGCGCGCGCGAGTACGTCATCCGGGCGTTTCCGGAGCCAGTCAAGTTCGCCGTCGGTACGGGTATCGGGCTGTTCCTCGCCTTCATCGGCTTACAGGCGATGAACATCGTGGTGAACGCCAACACGCTGGTCACGCTCGGTCCCGTCGCCACCGATCCGGTCGCCATCGTCTCCGTCGTCGGCCTCTTTCTCACCTTCGCACTCTACGCCCGCGGGATTCGTGGGTCGATCATCATCGGCATCCTGGCGACGGCGGCGCTCGGCTGGATCGTCGCCAACGCGGGACTGGTCGGTGGCGAGGCGGCGGACAGTCTCGTCGCCGGCGCCCCCGGCGCCACCTACGACATCACGCCTCTCGCGGGCGCCTTCACCACCGGCCTCGCGGATATCGAGGCGTTCACCTTCGCCCTCGTGGTCTTCACCTTCTTCTTCGTCGACTTCTTCGACACGGCGGGCACGCTCACCGGCGTCGCACAGATTGCGGGCTTTCTCGACGAGGACGGCAACCTGCCCGACATCGACAAGCCGCTGATGGCGGACGCGGTGGGCACCACCGTCGGCGGGATGCTCGGCACCTCGACGGTCACCACCTACATCGAGTCGGCGTCGGGCGTCGAGGAGGGCGGCCGGACGGGGATGACCGCACTCGTCGTCGCCCTCCTCTTTCTCGCGTCGCTTGCTGTCGTCCCCCTCGCAGCCGCCATCCCGCTTTACGCCTCCCACATCGCCCTCGTCGTCATCGGGGTCGTCATGCTCGGCAACGTCGTCGACATCGCGTGGGACGACCTCTCCTACGCCATTCCCGCGGGCATGACCATTCTCGTCATGCCCCTCACCTACTCCATCGCGACGGGTATCGCGGCCGGCATCGTCACCTACCCCATCGTGAAGGCCGCGCGCGGCGAGTGGAGCGACATCCGCCCCGGCCACTGGGTGCTCGCGGGCGCGTTCGTCGTCTACTACGTGGTGCGGACGAACACGCTGGCGGCGTAGGCGCCGCAGTGTCGCGCCCGGGGCGCACACACCCGCGGGGCTCAAGTTACCCGAGCCACAATTGCTGCCGATGCCATCGCTGGAACTCTACGAACTCCCCGGCTGTCCCTACTGCGCGAAGGTGAAGAACAAGCTGGACGAACTCGGCCTCGACTACGTCTCCCACGAGGTGCCCCGCTCCCACTCCGAGCGGACCGAAGTCGAGGAAGTGAGCGGGCAGACTGGCGTGCCGGTTCTGGTCGACCCCGACCACGATATCGAGGGGATGCCCGAGAGCGACGATATCGTCGCGTATCTGGAGCGGACCTACGGCGCGCGCGCCGAGAACTAATCCTCTTCGACGACGTACGATCCGAAGTCGTCGACGGTGCCGACCGGCGGCGCCCCGAACGCGAGCCAAACGTGTGTCTCGTCGGTGTGGTTACACAGGTTCCGGACCATCTCGGGGGCGACGCGGACGATTCCCCCGGCGGACACGTCGTGCACCTCGCCCGCGAGCGAAATTTGTCCCCCAGTCATCGAGACGAACACCTCCTCCTGTCCCTCGTGAGTGTGGGGTGTCGTCACCTCGCCGGGCTCGACGAGCACCTGATTCAGTCGTAGTTCGGTACAGCCGAGCGGCTCCGTCAGTTTCCGGACGGCCGTCTCACACGTCTGGAACTGTTCGGTCGGCACGTCGTCGGGGGCGACGATGCTGAACCCGTTGGTCATGGTCGACAGCACGTGATGAGGGAGGATAGTTCAGTCGACCGGCAGGAAGGAGAGAGGCAGTCAGAGCACCCGGACGGTCGCCACGGCGAGCACGCCCCCGACGACGAGCGCCGCGGTCAGTTGCGAGACGAGGAGGAGCAGTGGTGTGACCGGCGTGCCGACGGCGGCCCCGAGAACCGGCGCGAGCACGCTCGTCGTCCCGCGCCGGAGGACGAGAAGCGTCGCTACCACGCCGGTCGCGAAGAGCGCGAGGGCGGTGAGACCGCGGACGAGCGGTCGCTCCGGGGTGAGACGTGACAGCGGTTCCGCGTCCATCTTAGCTCTCGGCCGGCGACCGCGCCCGTTCGAGGATGAGGTCGCGCAGGTCGTCGGCGTCCCGAAGCGCTGCGAGTTCCTCCTGACTCACCAGCGCGGTTCCCTCGATGGAGTCGCGCTTCTCGCGTTCCTCGGTGACGTACACCGACCGGGTCCGGGTCACCTCGCCGAGCGAGGACATGATCCGGGCGCGTTTCTCCGCGCTCCGGGTGAACGCCGAGTGACCGGTGAGCAGGTTCTCGATCTCGTGCTCCCCGTCCTCGCTGACGGCGGTGAAGGGTGCGCGGTTCGTCGGGTGGACGGTGAAGCCGACGCGGGCGAGGACGGCGAGGACGTGATCCGCGTCGGGGTCGACGGCGGGGTCCTGCGGGGTCGGGTCGGCGTCCCGCACCTCCTCGGCGCCGCCGAGGACGTTCACGGGGTCGCTGAACGGCTGGTCGAACAGTTCCTCCAGTTTGATCGCCACGTCGATGCTGGCGTTCATGCCGTCCTCGTACTTCGAGACGGTGCGCCGGGAGACGCCGAGTTCGGTCGCCAGCCGGCCGAGGCTCCAGCCGCGCTCCTCGCGTTCGTCCTCGAGCAGGTCGCCGTCGATGTTGACGTAGAGGCCGCCGGGCGCCGCGTAGATGAGCGGCGGGACGCTCTCGACGAACAGGTCGAACGCGGTGTCGGGGTTGATGACCGGGATGCCGTGGCGGAAGTACACCACCTCGGGTTTCAGGTCCTCGTCGCGGGTCCGTAGCCCGATGACCAGCGGCGTCGCGGACAGGTAGGAGCCGAGCCGACGCATCTCGACGCCCGTCTCGGCGTCGAGGCTGTCCACGTTGGCGAGAATCTTCACCAGCAACAGGTCCTCACCGCGCCGCGCCGCCAGGTCGAAGCTCTTCGGGCGGATCGAACACCGGTCGCTCACCACGAATCCCGCGTCCTGCAGCATCGCAGTGATGTTTCCGACCAGTGCTGACCGTGACATAGCGGGAGGTAAGCGCTCCGCGACATATATAAGTTGTGTCGGGCATCCGGCCCACGTCCGGCGATTGGGCCACGTCGACGCGAAACCGCGTTCGTAAGGATAGCTGTAAGTCGTCACCGGACGGTCGCGACGACCCGCCGGGAAACAGTTACAGCTATCCTTATCACCGCCGGCCCGCCTACCCCGGCCCGTGACGCTCGTCGGCCTCGACGACACCGACTCCCGCGAGCGCGGGATGTGTACGACGTACGTGGCGGCCCGCGTAGCCGAGGCGATCGAGGCCGCCGGCGGATCGGTTGACCGCCGCCTGCTGATCCGACTCAACCCCGCGATCGAGTTCAAGACCCGCGGGAACGCCGCGCTCTGTCTCGAAACCGACCTCGATCCGGCGCGGGCGTTCGACCTCGCCGTCGATGCTATCGACGACCTGGCCGAAGTGGCCGATCCGCGGACGGACCCGGGCGTCGTCGTCGCCGACGCGACGGCCGAGACGGTGCCCGACGCCGTCGCCGACTTCTCCCGTCGCGCCCTCCGCGAACGACTCGCGGAAGACGAAACCGTCGCCCTGCTGGATCGCCTAAGCTATCGCCACGGCGGCGGTCGGGGACGGATCGGCGCCCTCGCGGCCGTCGGCGCGGGCCGCGCCGTCGACGACTGGACCTACGAACACATCGCGTATCGGGAACTGGCGCGCTGTGGGACGCCCCGCGAGGTGGACCGCGCGAGCGTCTTCGCGGCGGCCGACGCGGGGTATCCCGACGTGTGGGATACCGTGGACCGCGAAGCGGGCGAACTCGTCTGCGTCCCCGCCGCACCGGGGCCGATTCTCTACGGCATCCGGGGGGACGACCCCGAGACGGTCCGCGAGGTGGCGGCAGACATCGAGAGCGAACCCGTCGCCCGCGCGGTCACCTACCGCACCAACCAGGGGACGGACGCCCACCTGCGGGACGGAACGGTCGGGACGGTCCGGGAGGACCGAGCCTACCGGGTCGACGGCGTCGTCGACGATGCGCCCGAGACGCGGGCGGGCGGGCACGTCCACCTGACGCTCCGCGACGGCGACGCGACCCTGGCCTGCGTGGCGTTCGAGCCGACGAAACGGTTCCGTGACCGGGTGCGACACCTCCGGCCCGGCGACCGCGTGACGGTCTGTGGCGAAGTGAGCGAGGGGACGCTCAAACTGGAGAAGTTCGCGCTCAGGGAGCGGGTGACGACGGAACGGGTCGTCCCCACCTGTCCCGAGTGCGAGCGGTCGATGGAGAGTGCCGGCCGGAATCAGGGCTACCGGTGTCGGGACTGCGGGACGACCGCCCCCGGGCGCGTCGAGCGACCGCTCGACCGGACGCTCGACCCGGGGTGGTACGAGGTGCCGCCCCGTGCCCGTCGGCATATCGCCAAACCGCTGGTGCGGGGCGGATTCGACGCACCGATTCATCCCGAACGGTGAACCGAGACCGCCGGTATTCCGGTATTTCCGCCGTTCAATGGGTCGTTAAGCCACCATAATCGGTGAATAGCCAAGCCGGAAGGGGTTCTCACGTCGAACGTGATGTGTGATCGACCCGCACGGCCCAGGAGGGGGACGCGATGAGTTCGGCCGATGAAGGCGAGCCGCCGGCGGCGCTCGACAGCCCCGCGCTCGACCGCTGGCCGACGTACCCGCTCGACCACACCATCGAGGCCGTCGGCAGCGACGGGGAGCAGTGTACGATATACCCGTCGAACGTCGACGAGGAGAGCGAACTCACGGCGTGGATCACGGCCAAGGACGACTCCTTCGTCGCTATCGACGAGATCCAGTAATTCTCACTTGCCCCGCCCGGTGAGCGGCACGACGACATCGGCGTCCGCGTCGAGGACGCCTCGCTCGCGGTACTGTCGGAGCCCTGCGACCGCCGCCGCGGCGGTTGGTTCCACGTCGAAGCCGCCCGCTCGGAGCGCCGCGTGTGCCCGTCGAACGGCGTCTGCCGACACCGCGATGGCGTCGCCGTCGGTCGTCTCGATGGCGTCGACGATCGACCCCCGACGCACCGGCTCCCGCACCTGAATCCCGTCCGCGAGGTCGTTCGTCGCCGGTCCCGTGTCGCCCGCGATTGGGGCGTAGCCGGCCGCCTGCACCGCGAGGAGACGCGGCATCGTGTCGGTCCACCCCGCCTCGACGAGCGCCCGGAACCCCCGGTAGGCGCCGAGGAGCATCGTCCCGTGGCCGAGGGGGACGACCACCGCGTCGGGGACCGACCAGTCGCGCTGCGCGGCGAGTTCGAGGCCGAACGTGGCGGTCCCGGCGAAGAAGGCGGGGTTCCAGGCGTGGCTGGCGTACCAGCCCCCGTCCTCGACGGCCTCCCAACACGCCGCGGCGACTGCCTCCCGATCACCCTCGATGTCGACCACCCGCGCCCCGACCGCCTCGATAGCCCGGCGTTTCGCGTCCGCAACCGACGCCGGGACGTAGATGTCGGCGTCGAGTCCCGCGCGGGCGGCGTAGGCGGCGATGGCCGCACCCGCGTTACCCGACGAATCCTCGATCACCCGGTCGACGCCGAGGTCGACCGCCCGCGAAATCACGGTCGCCGCGCCGCGGTCCTTGAAACTCCCCGTCGGGGAGACGTACTCCAGTTTGAACGACGCGTTCCGGTCGGGAGCGTCGACGAGTGGGGTGAACCCCTCGCCCAGCGTGACTCGGTCCGTGACGGGCAGGAAGTCGTCGAACGCCCACAGACCGCGCCGCGAGTCGAACGCGGAGAAGGAGGGGGCCGGGCCGTCGGGACGGGGCGTCGACTGGAAGTCGAGGGGTTCGCCGCAGGTACAGCGCCAGCGGTCGGCGTAGGTTCGGTCGCAGGCGGGGCAGACGAGACCGGGGGACACGGCTAGTAGGAGTCGACGTTCTTCCCCACCGAACAGACGTACTCGCCGGTGGCGACCTGCGGGAGGCGGCGACTCCGCCAGAAGATGCCGTCGTTGTCGGCGGTGATGCGGGCTTTCAGGCTGCCGAAGGGGTCGGTCACCTCGAACAGCGTTTCGTCGGCGACGACGCGGTCGCCGAGGTCGTGTTCGAACCGGACGAGGCCACCGACCGGCGAGCCGTACTGATCGAACGCCTTCGCGCGCGTCTGCGCTTCGATCCCCGGATCGCCGGCGAGGAAGTCGTAGCCGCGGAGGACGTTGAACACGCCCTCGACACCTTTGGCGATGCTCGACTCGTCCCAGCCGACGGCGCCGCCGAGTTCGGGGTCGACCGCGGGGATGCCGTCCGAGGGGGCGACGCGAGCGAGTTGGCCGTCCGGTCCCTTCTGGTCGAGGATGTAGCCACAGCCGAACGTCTTCGCGAGGTCGAGACACTGCGAATGGAGGCGATGGCGGCGGCCACACCGGACCCGCACCTCGTCGATCATCCGGCTGGTCGAACCCTGATGGAGGTCGAGAATGAGGTCGGCGCCGCGGGCCACGTCGTAGGTAGCGGCGGCGATGCGCTCGCTCGACGTGCCGTTCTCGTCACCGGGGTAGGTCCGGTTCATCTTCGTGTCGTCGATGGGATTGCGGTGTTCGGCCACCTGGAACGCGTGGTAGTTGACGATACCGACGACGATCACCGTCCCCGCGAGTTCCTCCGGGTCGAGTTGCGGGACGACGCGCTGAACCACGCCGACGCCGTTGAGTTCGTCGCCGTCGCTGGCTGCCTGAATGTAGAGCGTCTTGCCGTCTCGGGCGCCCTCGACGACGGCGACGGGGAGTCCGAACGTACTGCCGTCGCGGGTCTCGCCCACCTCGAGTCGGCCGGTGTCGACCGTCCCGGGTGACGCGTCCGCGCTTCCCACCGAAGTCATTGTTCGACCCACGGACTCATCCCCTTTGAGCGATTCGATCATCGCCGGCGACACCGCCGCGTGCGGGTGATCCGCGAACGACGAGGCTTTGATCGTGGGCGCCGAACCGTGGCCCGTGAGCGACGAGACCCCCGCACGCCCGCCGTCGGCCGGCCTCGTCGAGGCCCTGCAGGTGCGGCGCAACGCGACCATCGGCGTCGTCGCCGGCGTCGCCCTCGCCGTCCTCGTCTACCTCGTGCGCGTGTTCGAACTGATCGGGCCGGTGGGCGGAACCCAGCGGTATCCGATCGTCGGCCCCGAAGGCTGGTTTCTCGTCCTCGGATTCGTCCTCGCGTCGGCGACGGCGCTCCTCGTGACGACGCTGTTGACGGCGGCGACAGCGTATCGGCTCACCCGGGAGCTATGAATCGCCCGCTTCGCCACCCGCGAGTTCGGTGAGCCGACTCGCCCCTGCGCGCGTCCCCTTCGCGATGAGCACGTCGTCGCCGTGGACGGTCGTCTCGGGGCCGGGCGAGATGACCCAGTCGCCATCGCCGCGGCGCACCGCGATGACGCGCATCCCCGTTTCGGTCTTGACCTTCAGATCGCCCAGCGAGGCGTCCGCGAGGCGACTGTCGGCGGTGACGGTGACGCGGACGATCACCTCGTCCGACTCCTCGACGGCGGCGGCGACGACGGGGTGGGTGTCAAGCCCGCGGAGGACGCCCTCGCTGATCTCCAAGGCCGCGTCGCTGATCACCTCCGTCGCGCTCGCCAGGTGGACCAGCCCCCGGAGCGAGATGGGGTCGTCGACCCGCGCGGCGGCCCGCAACACCCACGCCTCGAACCGGGATTTCAGGGCGTCCACCTCGGCTTCGAGTTCGACCACCTCCTCGGCCACGCCCTCGCTGTCGAAGAGGACGGAGCCGTAGGCCAGATCCACTGCGAGTTCGCTCATGTTCTTCATCAAGACGATGGAGTCGACGGCACGATCCAGGTCGTCGATGGAGGAGTCGACGGGTTCCGGCGGGTCGTAGGTGTCGCCGGTGGCCGTCTCGTACACCGTCGACAGCGCCGTCTCGGTCCCCCGGAGGAGGACCACGTCGTCGGCTTCGAGCGTCGTATTGCGGTCGGGGTTGACGACCCACTCGCCCGCCCGGCGGATGGCGATGACGCGGACCCCGGTCTCGGTTTCGAGGTTGAGGTCGCCGAGCGTCTCGCCAGCGTAGTCCGACCCGACGACGACCTGCGCGCGGACGACCGTCTCGACCGCCTCGGGAATCGCCGCCCGCATCGCCTCGGGGACGCCGATATCCTCCAGTACGACCTTGGCGATGTCGCCCGCGGCGTCGCTGATCTTCTCGGCGGCGCCGACGACGCCGAGGACGGGAGCCAGCGCCTCCGCATCTTCGGGACTCCGGGCCGCCATCAGGAGACTCATCCGCGCCTGCATCTGCAACACGTCCATCCGCTCTTCGAGTTCGAGCACCTCCGCCGCCACCTCGTCGCTCCCGTGGAGCACCGCCGAGTACGAGAGGTCGATGAGGAGTTCGGCCGTATCCTTCATCTCCGCGAGGACGGCCTTCACGCTTACCGGCTCGTACTCCACGTCCGCAGGGTCCATACCTCTACTCGTGCCGCCGAGAAAATAAAAACCCCCTGCGCCAGCAGGGGCGACGAAAACCGCAAACGCAAGAACGAAGCGCCTGGGCACGGACGGGCCACCGATGGAGCGACGTGGCGGCTGGGACCTGCTCGGCGTAACGACCGGCGCCTTCTTCGTGACGATGGTCGCCCGACTGGTGCCGAGTCCGCTCGTTCCCGACATCATCGACACCTTCGGCGTCTCGACCGGGACGGTCGGCCTCGCGCTCTCGGGGATGTGGGCCGCCTACGCCCTCTTCCAGTTTCCCGGTGGCGTCATCGCCGACCGGATCGGCCAGCGGCGCGTCATCCTGCTCGCGATGACCGGCATCACCGTCACGAGCCTCCTGCTGTCGAGTTCACCCAACATCCTCGTCTTCGCCGTCGCCGCCGTCACTCTCGGTTCGAGCGCCGGCCTCTACTTCACCGCCGGCACCTCCTTTCTCGCCGACCAGTTCGAGAACACGGGGCGAGCGCTCGGCATCCACGAAATCGGCGCGTCGGGCGCGGGGCTGGTCGCGCCCGTCGCCAGCGCCGCCGTCGCCACCCGCTTCGGCTGGCGGGCGGGTCTGCTCGTCCCCGCCGTCGTCGCCCCCATCGCGCTCGTCCTGTTCGCGTGGCGGGTCCCCGAGACGCCGCCGACGAACGAAGAGGCGGGCTGGGGCGTCGACCCCCACGAACTGTTCGCCCTCCTCGTCCGCCCCGGTATCGCCTTCACCACCCTGCTCGCCATGATCTCCTTTTTCACGTGGCAGTCCTTCGCCTCCTTCTTCCCCACCTTCCTCGTCGAGTACGTCGGTCTCGACACCGGGCGGGCGAGCCTGATCTTCGGTGTGGTGTTCGCCATCACGCTCGTCGCGGCGCCGTCGCTGGGGTGGGTGTCGGATCGAGTCGGTCGGGACCGCACCCTCGGCGCCTCGTTCGTCTCCGGTGTCGTCGGGTACGTCCTGTTCCTGTTCGGCGGCGGCGGCCTCGCCGCGGTCATCGCGGGGACGGGGCTCGTCGGCCTCGGTCTCTCGTGGCCGGGCGTCCTCAACTCCCGCTTCATGGACTACCTCGCGGCCGACGAGCGGGGGACCGGGTTCGGCCTCGTGCGGACGGTGGTGTTGCTCGTCAGTTCGCTCGGCAGCGGCGTGACGGGGACGCTCGCCGGACAGGTGGGCTGGCTCGCCGCCTACGGCCTCGTCGGGACGCTGCTCGCCGTCCTCGCTACCTCGCTCGTCGTCAATCGGGTGGCCGGGATCGACGCCTGAGACGGATCGGCGGACGAACCCGCACGCCGGGACGGCCGTACGCGTCCGACTGGCGTCTGCCGCGGAGACGACAGTATAAGCGTTGCGTGGGTGTACGCGCCGATTCGACGGGAAATTTTAATCCGACAGAGACCGTAGCCCTCGGCGTTCGAATGGCCATCGACCCGCGAAACTACGACCTCGACGAACTCCGGGCCGCCAGCGTCGGCAAGCCGTCGCTGGGTGGGCGCGACGAGTGGCCGGGGGAGTGGGACGCGGACGAGAAGGTGGCCGACGCCGAGACCGGGACGGCCGAGACGGGCCGCCCGGCCGCCGCCGTCGCGTTCGAAACGTCGATCGCTCGCGACCTCGCGGCGCTCGATCGGGGCGCCGAGGATCTGGCGAGGCCGTACCTGTCCGCGCTCCCGGCGTCGCTAGTGGCCGAGGCGCTGATCTTCGAGTGGCTGGAGTTCCTCTTCCTGCAGGCGGGCCGCGAGTCGGTGGCCGACGCACTGGAATTTTACGAGCGAGTGGGCTGGCTCGGCGCCGACGCCGCCGAGGCGCTCGAACGGTATCTGTCGGGAATCGACGACCCGCGAGCCAACGCAGGGAACGACCTCGATCCCGACGATCACCGGGTGAGCCTCCACTACATCGCGCGGCTAGCCTCTCTTTCGCAAGGCTGAGAATCACGGGCGTGATTATTTACCATCCCCCCGTGTAGCCGCGGCCGTATGAGCGAAGCCGAGGAGATCGAGGAGGAAGAGACGGAAGCGGACGCGGAACCGGAAGAATCGTCCAGTACGGGAGGTGGTGGTGATCCGACACCCATCGGCGTCAAACTCGGGAGTACGCGGACGGTCATCGCCATTCCCGAGGGCGACGGCCTCCGGACGGTCAAGACGCTGACCTGCCTCGCCACCTACGAGGACGTGATCACGGGCGAGGAGAAGGTTCTCTACGGCGAGGAGGCAGCGACGGAGTACCCCGACCGGGTGCAGTACACGCTCCGGTCGGGACTGCCGGAAGACGAGTCGCGGGCGGAGCTGACCGAGACGTTCTTCGAGGAAGTGATCGACGCGAACGACGTGCCCGAGGACAGCGCCGTCGTCTACGCCATCCCGACCATCGACAACGAGCGAGGGCTGGCGAACCTCGAGTCGGTCATCGAGGGGAGTAGCATCGGCGAGACGCTGATCCGGAGCTATCCGGAGTCGCTGTGTGGTGCGGTGCCCGCGACCGGCGACGATCTGGAGGCCGTCGACGACATCTTCGTCACGGTGAATCTGGGATCGACGAACCTCGAAGCCTCCGCCTACCGCCGCGGCGAACAGCTCGTTCCCTTCACCACCGGCGCCGTCACCGGCAACGAGGTGGACCGCATGATCGCCAACTACGTCGAGGAGGAGACGCAGGGCCGGGTGAACATCGACAACACGACCGCCCGGGAGTACAAGGAGGCACACGCCGACTTCGTCGACTTCGAGCCGTTCACGGACGTGATCCAGCAGCCCGGCGGCGGCTCCCACGAGTTCACCATCGAGCGCAGCGTTATGGACGCCGTCGACGAGTACGTCGACGACGCGGTCGAGGAGATCGCCAACGCCTTCCTGCCCGAACTCGCCAACGACTACATCAAGGTCTACCAGCTAGCGCTCGACCGCCCCATCGTCCTCACGGGAGGGATGGCCTGCATCCCGGGCATCGTCGAGGAGTTCGAGGAGCGCCTGAGCGAGGAACTCCAGCGCGAGGTGGAGGCGGTGGCACCCGAGGAACCGTCCATCTCGGCGGCCGTCGGCGCCCAGCGCATCGCCCAGCGACTCGTCGACGCCGACGCGTACTGATCGACGACGCTTTTACCCGCCCGCGTTAGCGATGCGGTATGAAACAGGCCATCGTCGCGCGGACCGACCTCGGCATGGGGCGGGGGAAACTCGCCGCACAGGTCGCCCACGCCTCCCTCTCGGCGTACGAGGACGCCGACGAGCGTACCCGCCGAGCGTGGAAAGGCGAGGGACAGAAGAAAGTCGTCCTGAAGGCGAGCGGCGAGTCCGAACTGTTCGAACTGGCCGACGCCGCCGAGCGTGCGGGGCTCCCGAACGCCATCATCCGCGACGCCGGCCACACGCAGTTGGAGCCGGGGACGGTGACGGCGCTGGCCGTCGGTCCCGGCGAAGACGAGGAAGTCGACCGCGTGACTGGCGACCTCTCGCTGTACTGAACGGGGACGACAATCCCTAAGTGCGGCGTCGACGACCGGCGACTATGTCACTCGTCGCTGCGGCCGTCGCGGGCGGTGCCCTCGGCGCCCGCCACGCGCTCGAAACCGACCACCTCGCGGCGGTGGCGACGCTCGTTACTGACGACGCGTCCCGACCCGGTCTCGTCGGCGCGTCGTGGGGCGTTGGCCACTCGCTCCCTATCGCCGCGCTCGGTCTCGGCTTCCTCGCGCTCGGCGTTCGCCTCCCGCCGTCCGTCACCGCGCTGGTCGAGGGTGTCGTCGGCCTCGTCCTCGTCTACCTCGGCGCACGGATGCTCGCCGTCGCCGTCGGCCGTCGCGAACACGGCCACGGCACGAACCCGTTCCACACCCACCTCCGAATCGGCCGCGTGTCGCTCGGCGGCGGCCACGCCCACCTGCACGGCGACTCCCTCCTCGTCGGCGCCCTCCACGGCGTCGCGGGGAGCGGCGCCCTCGTCGTCGCCCTCGTCGCCGCGGCGCCGGACCTGCCGACCGGCGCCTCCTTTCTCGGCGCCTTCGCCGTCGCGTCGGTGTCGACGATGGCGGCCGCGTCGGCGCTGTGGGAGCGCACCCTCGACACCGGCGCACGGCGGTATCTCCGCGGAGCGGCGGGCGTCGTCGGCATCGCCGTCGGCCTCCTGTTGCTGGCCGAGGTGGCCGGCGTCGTCGGCTGACCAGAATCGACATCCTCACCCGCCGGCGTCGCGAACGCCGCACCAACCCGAATGCGCGAGGCACACCCACTGGAACGGCAGGTCGGCATCGACTACTACGTGAGCGACGCCCCCGGCGTCGGCGGGCGCCTCCGCGCCGCCCCCGCCGACTTCCGGGTGCGGGAAATCGAGGCCGTGGAGCCGGAACCGCTCGACGCCGATCCCGGCGCGTACCCCCACCTGCTCGTCCGTGCTACCCTCACCGACTGGGACACCAACGACTTCGCCGGCGCGCTGTCGGACGCCCTCGGGATCAGCCGGGAACGCGTGTCGTGGGCCGGCACCAAGGACAAACGCGCGGTCACGACACAGCTATTCTCGATTCGGGAGGTGGACCCCGACGACCTCCCCGACCTCTCGGGTGCTGACATCGAGCCGCTGGGTCGCGTCGGGCGGAATCTGGAGTTCGGTGACCTCGCCGGCAACGCCTTCGAGATTCGAATCAGCGATCCCGAGCGCCCCGACGCGGTGGACGCCATCACCGACACCCTGACCGACTTCGGGGGCGGCCACGTGGCCGTCCCCAACGTCTTCGGCCACCAGCGCTTCGGCAGTCGCCGGCCCGTCACGCACGAGGTGGGCCTCCACGTCGTCCGCGAGGAGTGGCGCGAGGCGGTGCTGACCTACGCCGGCAACCCCGCCGAATCGGAGCCGGAGCGGACCCAGCAGGCGCGAGCGACGGTGGACGACGTGGCGGCGAGCGCCGACCCGGACTGGCAGACTGCCCTCGATGCGATGCCCGGCCACCTCGGCTACGAGCGGTCGATGCTCCACGCGCTGGTGGAGAACGGCGGCGAGGAGCCGGCCGACTTCCGGGCCGCCCTCGAAACCGTGCCGTGGAACCTCCAGCGCCTGTTCGTCAACGCGGCGCAGTCCTACGCGTTCAACCGGATGCTCTCGGAGCGCCTGCGCCGCGGCCTGCCCTTCGACCGTCCGGTCGCCGGCGACGTGGTGGCGTTCGCCGACGCCGACGCACCCGAGGGGTTCCCCCTGCCCGACACCGACCGCCTCCAGCGCGTGAGCGCGGATCGGGTGGACGTGGTGACCCGCCACTGCGAGCGCGGCCGGGCGTTCGTCACCGCGCCGCTGGTGGGGACCGAGACGGAGTTGGGCGACGGCGAACCCGGCGACATCGAGCGCGACGTACTCGACGACCTGAACCTCGCCCCCGCCGACTTCGACCTCCCCGGCAACTTCGAGTCGACGGGGACGCGCCGAGCGATTCTCGTCGGGACGGACCTCGACGTCGACCGCAACCCACTCACCCTCTCGTTCTCGCTTCCGCGGGGGTCCTACGCCACCGCAGTCCTCCGCGAGTATCTGAAGGTCGACCCGCGGGATCTTTAGTCTGGGTCGGTGGGTGCGCCACCACCGGCCGTGGTGCCGGTGTCGCCCCGTCGGTTGCCGCCGGCCGGGTCAGGCAACCCGTGGCCGAGGAGAAAGAGCGGGATTCCAACGACGACGCCTCCGACGGCGCCGATGACCGCGACGACGACGCCGAGGAAGTAGAGCGTCCCGCCCTGCGAGAGGATGGGGAAGGTGGTGACGAGGACGAGAGCGAACGCTCCGGCGGCGGTTGCGAGCGCGTGTCGGAGCCGTCCGTGAACGGCCGCGTAACCGACGAGCGTGACGGTGTAGACGGGGAGCGTGAGGAGCATCCGCCGGACGACGTGGTCGCCGACGTGGACCCCCGAGGCCGCCCGGAGGACGAAGCCGACGGCGACGGTGACGGCGAAAGCGAGGCCGACGAGGCCGGCGAGACGGGTGAGCGAGAGGTGGTCGCGCACGGCGGGGACGGCGAGCGTACCGCCGAGGACGATGACGCCGACCGCCCCGGCGAGAAGCGGCGGTTCGATCCCGCCGAGGGCGAACAGGCCGGGCGCGAGCGGGTGAACGAGCGCGAGGACGCCGAGAGCGACGACGCCGAGGGCGCGGCGGTCGGGATGGGCGTCCGCGGGGTCGAGACCGACGGCCGAGACGGCCCACGCGACGGCGCGAAGCCCGCCGGCGAAGACGAGCGTCGGAATCGCGACGAGCAAGAGGAGGTTACGCCCGACGACGGGGAGCAGGGGGAGCGCGACGGCGGCGGGGCTCCACAGCGGAGCGAGCGGGTCGTCCTCGGGGACGAACGTCACGAACGGGCCGTCGCCGCCGTGCTCGAAGGACGTGACCGTCATCTCGCGGCCGTTCTCGGACACGTCGGCGCCGGGGAGTGCGTGGCCGGCGACCATCCCATCGGGCGCGACGACCGTCAGGCGGTCCGCGCCGAGGTCGGTGTAGACCATCACGCCGGGGTCGTCGCGGAAGTAATCGACTCGCAGGACGCCACCGACTGCGTCCCCGGCGACGTTCGGCGTCCGGTAGCGCAGTTGAACCGTGTCGCCGTCGACGCTCGTCGAGAGGAGACGGGCGTCGTGGACCCAGATGGCCTCTTCGGCGACGGACTGTCGGAGTGAGGCGTTCGCGGCGAACGCCTCGGCCGCGGAGTCGTTCAGCTGATTCTCGACCGTCCACGTCGCGGAGCCGTTCCGGTGGACGTTCATCGTGGCGGTGCTGTGTTCGATCCGAACGTCCATACCGTGGCCGTGGGCCGCTGAGGTGAAGCCGCGGTCGCAGGGCGAGCAGACGGCGATGGGGCGGGGGCTAGCCGTCGCGGGGACCGCGAGGGCGACGGCGAGGAGCGACCCGACGAGGAGGACGGCCACGAGGGTACGGGGGAGGGAAGGGCGGGAAACCATGTGCGAGATATGTGTTCACGCCACAATGTGTTTTGTGCCGATAGCGATGGCGATGGCCAGCGTTATCCGGCGTGACCGTCTGGCACGACTGTATGGAGTGTAGGCGGTGCGGGTCCCCGCTCGACCGACCGGGAGATTACTGTCTGGTCTGTCACACCGCCAACTGCGACGCCGTCGTCCTCGATATCGACGTGGATCGCGCTCGACTGACGATGCTCGACGAGGAGGACGTTCTGGGGGAGACGACGATCACCACGCGACCCGAGGAGGAGGGGGAGGCGCGGGTGATCGAGCGGCGCAACTTCGCCGGGTTGATCGCGGACGAGATCCGACGCAAGCGACCGGAGACGGTGTTCGCAGCGGGGGATCGGGAGATCATCCGCGCGGTGCGGGCGGAGACCCACTACGAGTTCTACCGCGTCGCGGACGACGATCCGGTGGCGGCGGTACTGGATCGCCGCGGTGATCGGGCGCTCGAAGTCGTGGAGACGGCGCCGAAGGAGAAACTCGGTGGCCGACACACGACGCTGATCGGCGGGCGAAGGGGACGAAAGGCCATCTCGACGGTGGCCGAACACCCGCACGTGAAGAAGATCGTTCCCGGCCCCATCGACGCCGGGGGGAAGGGCTCGCAGTCCGGCCTGCGGGCGAAGGTGACGCGGGCGGACGGCAACGGCAACGTGCGCCTCCTCCTGCGCGACGGGTCGAGCGTACAGGAGAATCGGATCGTCACGACGGCGATGGACCGCGAGACTGGCGAACGCGTCCGCGACGATCTGAACGAGGCGCTGGCGGCCGCCGACCTGCAAGACTGAGCGCCGGGGTCGAGCGGTCGTGGTGGCGGCGGACGGACGAGAACGTGCTCGACTCCCGGCGACGAACATTTGATCGAATCACCCGGATTAATCAGGGTCCGACCACGAGCAATCTCCGAATGGCTGGAACGCTCGTGCAGGCGTTGTCGTACACGATGTTGGCCGTCGTGGCCGCGCTGCTTGGCGGGGTGATCGCTATCTACCGACCCCCCGGGGCACAGATGGAGAGCAACGTGCAACATTTCGCGGCTGGGGTCGTCATCGCCGCCGTCGCCGCCGAACTCCTGCCGGACGTGCACGACCGGGCACCACTCGTGGTCGTCGTCGGGTTCGCAATCGGCGTCGCGACGATGCTCGGCATCCACCGACTGAGCAAACTCATCGAGAAGCGGAACATCGGCGGGAGCTTCGCGGGCGCTGCGGGCTTGCTCATCACCGTCGGCATCGACATGCTCATCGACGGCGTTCTCATCGGGGTGACGTTCCTCACGGAGGCCGCAACCGGCGTCCTCATCGCCGTGGCGCTGGCCATCGAAGTGCTCTTTCTGGGTGTCGCCGGCGTCGTTGCCCTGCCGTCCGGTGTCACGACCCTCCGGAAACTCGCGGTTCCGGCGGCGTTCGGACTGTTGCTGACGACGGGCGTGACCCTCGGCGTCCTCGCACTCGATGGGGTTACCGGGGCGCCTATCGCGATCATCCTCGCCTTTGGCTCCGCGGCACTGCTGTATCTCGTCACCGAGGAACTGCTCGTGAAGGCCCAGAAGGTTCCCGAGACGCCGGTGTCGACGACGCTGTTCTTTCTCGGCTTCCTCTCGATCTTTCTGCTCGATATGATCCACTGACCCGACCCCACTCCGGAGTCCGCACGGGCGAGTCGCTATACGAGGAGGGTTGCACCGAGGCCGATCAACAGGATGATGGCGATGGCACCCTCGACGAGCAGCCCGCGGTCCCGGTCACCCACCACGAACATCACGAACAGGAGTCCGAGGACCGCGACGGTGATGGCGGCGGCCGCGTAGATGGTCTTGACGAGCCCAGCCATGCGTGGGAGTAGTTGACACTGATACTAAACCTCTGGGACGCGCCGTCCGTCGGTGCCGTCGCCAGTGACCACCGGCAGGACGTTGGAGTGGTTCGTGAAAGGGTCGTTTCCGGCCGGAACTCGCCGCCGACGGTCGTATCGTCGTCTGACGGCTTTCGGTAGCGCCAACTCGCAGGGTTTATCCGTTCGCTTCCGGTATTCAGCGGTACTATGGCCGAGAACAAGGCACGCAGCACCGGGAGCGCGGGCCGATTTGGCGCGCGCTACGGGCGTGTCGCCCGCCGGCGCGTCAAGGAGATCGAGAGCGACATGCAGAACGCCACCCTCGACGGTGACAGCGTCACCCGCATCGGGACCGGCGTCTGGAAGAACGAGGAGACCGGCGAAGTGTTCACGGGCGGGGCGTACCGGCCCGAGACGCCCGGCGGCCGCACCGTCAGACGGTCGATCCGCGCGGCGCTCGCTACCGACGACGACGAATAATATGAGCTACAAGTGTTCCCGGTGTAAGCGCGACGTCGAACTCGACGAGTACGGCGGCGTCCGCTGTCCCTACTGCGGGCATCGGGTGCTCCTGAAGGAGCGCGCGCCGACGGTCAAGGAAGTCAACGTCGAGTAACACTGTGGTCGAGTCGTCCGTCGACGACGCACCACACCACCTCTCTCTGCAGTTCGAGTACGACACGGAGCGACGCGCCCGAACCGTCGAGCGGAGCGTCCGGGTCGAGGTGGGCGAAATCGACGACGCGCGGTCGGCAGCGACGGTCGACCGCGACGGCCGGACGGTCGAGGTGCGGATCGGGGCGGCCGATCTCGTTGCCCTCCGCGCGGGCACGAACACCTGGATTCGGTTGCTGGACGTGGCGGAGACGGTCGCGGCCGGCGCGGAGACCGCCAGACGGACGTGAGGGGACGGCGGCCGGGGCGCCGGCGGCCGGCGGCCGACGCGCGGTACGGAATACGGGGCTTTTTCACTCCGGGCCCCAACGCTTCGCGCATGCAAGGGAATCTGCCGCCGGAGGCTCAGGAGAAACTCGAAGAACTGCAGGATCTGCAGGAGACGGCCCAGCAGGTCGCAGCGCAGAAACAGCAGGCCGAGACGACGCTCAACGAGTCCCAGACGGCGCTCGACGCGCTGGAGGACATCGACGAGGACACCGAGATGTACCGCGAGGTCGGTCAGCTTCTCGTCTCGACCGGGTACGACGACGCCTACGACGACCTCGAGGAGAAAGTCGAGAGTCTGGAGGTTCGCGTCGAACAGCTGAGCAAACAGGAAGAGCGCGTCCGCGACCAGTTCGAATCGCTCCAGCAGGAGCTCCAGCAGATGCTGCAGGGTGGCGCTGGTGGCGGCGGTCCGATGGGACCGGGCGGCGCCGGCGGCGCGTAAGGCCGTGGCCGAGCCCGACGACGAGACCGTCGTCCAGACGGCCGCCGAGGCGGCCGAAGGTGTCGTCTTCGCCCACTACCGTCAGTCCGACGTGCGTGATCTGGACGTGACGGTGACGTTCGAGGAGGGCGTCCTCGAAGTCGACGTGTACCTGAACGCGCCGGACGGCGAGGACGACCCGGACCCCGAAGCGGTGGCCGACGAGGCCGCGCGCGCGGCACAGGACGCCGTCGACGACCTCTTCGCCGACGACGAGGCGTAGTAGGAACCGTCGGAAGTCGCGATACACCCGATAAATTCCATTAAACTACCGTTAATCGTCCCGAAGCGGCGTTAACGGCATCCCATTTTACAATCCCCTCGGCCATGAGCGCCGGGTGGAGTGATCGATCGATGCGAGACACGACTCGCCGTGGATTTCTCCGGAGTACCGCAGCGGTCGCCGCGCTGGCGACCGTGCCGACCATCGGCGCCGCGGACCGCGTGTGGCTGACCGCGGAGACGCCGGTGGGGGTGGCGCTGTACGACGTGGAATCGACGGCCGCCGGCGCGTACGCCGTCGGCGAGCGGCTACGTCCTCGAACGTGGCGACGAGGCGTGGGGCATCGCCGCCAGCGGCGGGCCGACCGACAACGGCAACAACCGCTACGGGTCCGACGTGACCGACGACGGCGAACCCGGAACGTGGGACGCCGTCACGCCCGGCAGCGACTCCAACGTCAACGCCCTCGACCTCCACGGTCCCCGTTCGGGGCACGCGGTCGACGGCAACAAGACCGTCTTCGTCACCGACGACGGGTCGACGTGGAAGAAGGTCGGCATCGCGGACGCCAACCACAACTTCTACGGCGTCGACTCGGACGCCACGGACGACCTGACGGTCGTCGGGGGTGGCGGGACGGCGTACCACTGGAACGGCTCGGAGTGGCGACGAGAGGACACCGGCGATGCGTCGCTCCGTGACGTGGAGCGTTCTGGCGCGCACGGGCTGACCGTCGGCGGCGGTGGCGTCGTGTTCCGCCGTGACGCCGGGGACTGGACGCAGGAGGCGACGCCAACCGGATCGAATCTGAAAGCCGTCGTCGACGCCGAGGGGGTCGAAATCGCCGTCGGCGCCGAGAGGACGGTCATCGAACGGTAGCCGGGCACCCCGGGCAAGGTACTTCCGTAACGGCTCCTAACGGGGGGTATGCGAAAGCGGGCATCCGTGGTTTTCGCGGTACTGATGGTGCTGGCGGCGGTCGCTCCGGCGGTGGCCGCGAGCGACGGACCGGCGGCGGTCGACGGTGACCGGGACGTCGTGCAACAGCGCGCCGATCCCGACAGCGACACGATCGGGTGGGAGGGCGGCTACTGGCACGACGACGAGATCGACGTCGACCAGTCCGACGGCCTCTCCGACGAGGAACTCGACGCGTACATCTCCAGAGCGATGGCGCGCGTCGAGTACGTCCGACAAGCGGAGTTCGAGAGCGACGTGCCCGTCGAAATCCTCTCGCGCGAGGAGTTCCAGAGCCAGCGCAACCAGAACGTCACGCCCAACGCCTCGTACGACGCGTGGAACGATCAGGTGTGGGAGGCACTGTTCATCATCGGCGAGGATCGGGAAGCGAACGAGGCGCTCCGCTCCGCGAGCGGCCAGACGACGGCGGGCTTCTACGCGCCCGGCGACGACCGCATCCGGATCATCACCGACTCCCCGAACAGTCCGACCATCGACAACGCGACGCTGGTACACGAACTCACCCACGCCCTGCAGGACCAGCAGGGTGACCTCGGCGAGCAGATCACGCGCACAGAGACCCAAGACGCCGGCTTAGCGACCGACGGCGTCGTCGAGGGCGAGGCCAACTACGTCGAGACGCGCTACACGCAGCGGTGTGGCGTCGAGTGGCAGTGCGTCGAGACGCCGAGCGACGGACCGAGCGGCACGCAAGAACCGCCGAACCTCGGCATCCTCCTGACGCTCCTCCAGCCCTACTCCGACGGCCCGGTCTACATCGACTGGCTCCGCCAGCAGGGTGGCTGGGCAGCCGTCAACGACGCCTTCGAGAACCCACCGGAATCGACCGAGCAGGTGATCCACCTGACCGACGAGGAACCGGTCCCCATCGAGTACGAGAACCGTGCCCGAAACGGCTGGCAGACGTTCCCCGATCAAGGTGAAAGCGGGTCGGACACGGTCGGGGAAGCCTCGATGTACGTGATGTTCTGGTACCAGGCGCGGACGGCCGGCGCGCAAACGATCAACCCGCGCACGGTCGTCCAGACCACCAGTCCGCTCGACATGTACAACTACGACGCGGCGCCCTCGGCAGGGTGGGGGAACGACCGGGTGTTCCCGTACTACAAGGGGAGCGTCTCCGACGGCCAGTACGGCTACGTCTGGGTGACCGAGTGGGACACCGAACGGGACGCCGCGCAGTTCCACAACGCCTACCGCGCCATCCTCGACGCGCACGACGCGCGGTCACAGGGCGACAACACCTACGTCATCCCGAGCGGCGAGTACGCCGACGCCTTCCGCATCGACCGGCAGGGGACGCGCGTCACCATCGTCAACGCGCCGACGGCCGAGCAACTGAGCGGGATTCGGCCGCAGGCCACGGACGGAGGTACGAGTGGCGGCGACGAGAGCGACGACGCGAGTGGGAGTGACGGCGAGTCCCGAGGTACGACGGCGGCCGCTGGCGGTGAGAGCGACGGTGGCTCCACCGGCCTCGAAGCCCCCGGCTTCGGCCCGCTCACGGCCGCCCTCGCGCTGATCGCCGCTATTGCGGCAGTCGCGGTGGCGCGACGACTCGACTAGTCGACGGCACCCTTTTCACGCGCCGACGCCGACCCGGGAGTATGCAGTTTCGCCCGGTCCTGCTCGCGCTCCTCGTCGTCCTCGCCGGCTGTGGGGGGACGGCGGCCGGACCGGACGGGTCGTCGACGGCGACGAACACGCCGTCACCGACGGGAACGTCGACCACGAATCCGACGGGCACCTCCACGAAGACGGCGACTCCCGTCTCCACATCCGCCCACGGCGGCTTCGACGACCCCGCGACCGACCGTCTCGGCTGGGAGGGCGGCTACTGGTACGACGAGTCGCTGCCGGTGACGACGGCCGACGGGTTGAACGCGAGCGAGCGGGAGGCGGTCGTCGCGCGGACGATGGCGCGCGTCGAGCGACTCCGGGGGCTGGAGTTCGAGTCGACGGTCCCGGTCACGGTGGTCTCGCGGGAGGCCTACCTCGCCGACGAGAACGTGACGGCGACGGCGTGGGACGAGCAGGTGTGGGAGGCACTCCTGCTGGTGGGGGAAGACGAGTCGGTCGCGTCGGTGTTCGAATCGTTCTACGGCGCGTCGGTACAGGGATCGTACGTCCCGAGCGAGGATCGGATCGTGGTGGTCAGTGACTCGGAGACGCCGACCGTCGACCGCCGAACGCTCGCCCACGAACTCGTCCACGCCCTGCAGGATCAGCACTTTTCCTCCGTTTTCGACCGCGCGAACCTGACCCGGGACGGGCAGTTGGCGCGGCAGGGCCTGATCGAAGGCGACGCGGGCTACGTCGAGGATCTGTACGAGAAGCGCTGTCGCGGGACGGGCGGCGGCAACTGGTCGTGTCTGCCCCGCCCACCGAGCGGCCCGGGGGCGAGCCTCGACGGCAACATGGGCGTCTACGTCGCCGCCTACCAGCCCTACAGCGACGGGCCGGCGTTCGTTCACCACCTCCGCCAGCGGGGTGGCTGGGAGACAGTGAACGCCGCCTACGCCGACCCGCCGACGAGTTCGGCGCAGGTGATCCACCCCGAACGCTACCCGGACTGGTCGGCGACGACGGTGCGGGTGCCGGATCGCTCCGACGCCAACTGGAGTCGGTTCGACCGCTCGCCGTCCGGGACGACGGTCGGCGAGGCGTCGCTGTTCGCGATGGTGTGGGCGAACGGCGGAACGGAGACGTTCCACCTGCAACGCCCCTCGCGCCCGCACCGCGCCTACAACTACACCCACTCCACCACCGCGGGGTGGGTCGGTGACCGCCTCGTCCCCTACCGGAACGAGTCGGGAGCCGGCGGCTACGTCCTCCGGGCCGAGTGGGCGACGACGGGCGATGCCGCCGCCTTTGCCATCGCCTACCGCGACCTGTTGCGGACGCGCCGGGGCGCGGAACGGCGGGAAGGGAACGTGTTAGTGGTACCAGCGGGCCCCTACGCCGACGCCTACCGCGTCACGCGAAACGGGACGACGGTGACCATCGTCAACGCGCCGACGGTCGACGCGCTCGACGCAGTACACGCCGGCCGAGACGCGTCGTCGTAAGTATGAAGACGAATCTTCTTCGACCGCGTCGACCGAACGAACGGACTTTTCACCGGCCGGCGCGAAGCCGCCGGCTATGCAACCGTTCGACATCGTCCCTCCCGAGGACATTCGCGACGGGACGGCGACCGACGCGTACTTCCAACGGACGGAGACGACGCTCCGCCACGCCGGCCGGAATCCGACGGTCGTCGCGGAAGTGACGGCCGACCAGTTCCCCGACGGCGACTTCGAACTGCTCGCGGGCGTGAAAGACGCCGCGGCGCTGCTGGAGGGGCTAGCGGTCGACGTGGACGCCATCCGGGAGGGACGGCTGTTCGACGGCGGGCCGGTCCTCCGGATCGAGGGGCCGTATCTGGAGTTCGCGCGGTTCGAAACGTCGTTGCTCGGCTTCCTCTCGCACGCCAGCGGGATGGCGACGGCGGCACTGGAAGCGCGGCGGGCGGCGCCGGAATCGACCGTCTTCTCCTTTGGCGCCCGACACGTCCACCCCTCCATCGCGGCTGTCGTCGAACGGAGCGCGTTGCTCGCGGGACTCGACGGCATCTCCCACGTCGCCGCGGGCGAGGTACTCGACCGCGAGGCGGCGGGGACGATGCCCCACGCCCTGCTGATCTGTTTCGGGCGCGGGAATCAGGAGGTGGCGTGGCGGGCGTTCGACGACGCCGTCGCGCCCGAGGTGCCACGAGTCGCGCTGTGTGACACGTACAGCGACGAGGTGGACGAGGTACTCCGAGCGGCCGAGACGCTGGGCGACGACCTCGATAGTGTCCGCATCGACACCACCGGCTCGCGTCGGGGAGACCTCAGACACATCGTCCGGGAAGTGCGCTGGGAACTCGACGCGCGGGGGATCGACGGGGTGGACGTGTTCGTGAGCGGCGGCCTCGGCCCGGCGGAACTCCGAGAACTCCGCGACGTGGCCGACGGCTTCGGCGTCGGCGGCTACGTCTCCAACGCCGACCCCGTGGACTTCGCGCTCGACATCGTCGAAGTGGACGGGGAGCCGGCGGCCAAGCGCGGAAAGCTCTCGGGGACCAAGCAGGTCTACCGGACCCCGGACGGCGGCCACCACGTCGGCCTCGCGGCGCGGGAGGGGCCGGCCGACGGCGAACCCCTCCTCGAACCGCTGATTCGCGACGGCGAGGTGGTTCGGGAGTTCGATCTGGACGCGACGGCGGAGCGGGCGCTGGCCGACGCCGAGGCTGTGGGGTTCGGATCGGACGGGAGCTAGCCTGACTCCTCGGGCTCTAGTGGCTGTCGGTCGAGACCGACCGTATCGTAGGCCTTCTCGCTCGACAGGACCACTTCGTCGGCCGTCGCCGCGACGCCGGCGTGGAGAGCATCGAAGGGCGTCAGGTCGTACTCGTCGATGAAGACCGTCGCCGCGAGGACGGCATCCTCGTGTGCGGCCGGCCTGATCGGGACCAGTTCGAGCAGGTTGGTGACGGCTCGGGGTGCGTCGATTTCGTACTCGGCTGCCTCGTGGTCGTAAAACAGGACCAACACCTCGGCGTACGCCAGAATCGAGGTGTGAACGTCGTACTCGTCGAGCGCACGAAGCACGGACCCGCGGAGCCAATCCTCCTCATTCACCAGAGCCACTAGGAAATCCGTCTCGACGTACACGGTTACCCCGACTCGTCCCGAGCCTCGCGGGCGATGGCCCGCCGGGCGTCCGCCTTCAACCGGTCAGCGTCGTCGCCCTCGAACGCATCACCGACGGCGGCCCGAAGGCCCTCCAGCGGGTCGTCGTCGACAGGAAAGAGGGCGACGTGGCTGGGAAGCTCGACGATACGATACCGCTCCCCGAACCGGTCGCGAACGTCTTTCGGGAGGTAGAGCCGACCCCGTTCGTCCGTCGACTTCGACATACACGTTCGTTGGCCGTGATGACGCTAAAATCTTCCCGTGATTTCGACTATTTTCCCGTACGATACGCTGGTGGCGGGTGGTTCGTACGTAGGACGACCGGCGCTACAGCTGTTCGACGCTCCCGCCTTCGGGGCGCTCGCGGAAGACCTGTCCCTCGAAGAGGGTGATCATGGTGTCGTCGTCCTGCCAGGCGAGCGGGGAGAGGCCGGCTTTCCGGCAGGCGTGGGTGAGGAACTGTTCTTCGTTCCAGCCGTTCTCGACCGGAAGCGTGGGGTACATCCAGGCGTGTTGCCCGTCGGCGTCGATGGCGATGCCGTGTGTGCCGAGTTCGATGTCGGAGAGTGGATCGCTGGTGAGGACGTGATTACAGACGACACAGACGGAGATGTTGAGGCTCTCGAGTTCGGGTGGTTCGATTTCGGAGCCACAGGAATCGCCGGATGCGGCGGTGATGGCCGCGTCGACGATGGCGTGGCCGAGCTGGTCGGAGCCACGATACGCGCCGGCACAGCCACGGAGGCGGCCACGGCCACGGGTGGACGTGATGCGGACGAACGCGCCCGTTCGGGCGTAGAACGCGTCGCGCATACTTCCCGGCTGCTCTCGCTGCCCCTGGAGTACGTACGCCTCGACGGCCTCACGAGCCAGTTCGACCGCTCGAGCCCCGTCCTCGTAAGAAAGGTGTACCGTCTGCGCCTCGGACATACGCCAACGTTGCGCCGAACCGACTTGAAGTCTTCCTTTCCGTCGAAAAGAACCATGATGAATTTCGGCCGACCAGTTCGTGACCGAACGGCTTATTCGACCGACCGATGTAGGTCAGAGTGGCAGAGAGAGCCCGGCCCCCGTGCGCAAGCATGAGGAAAGTCCCCCCACCGTCCGGACAGGTGACCGGGCGCAAGCCCGGAGTCGGAGACGGCTGGCTCTGGAACAGAAACGAGACCACTCGACCCGACCGATGAGGTGTGCGAACCCGAACGCAAGCGAGGGGAGTTAACCCACCGAGGGACGGGAGACACGACGTGTCTCCGAAAGGCGAGCGGCGTCAGCCGCGAGCAGGGAGACGCGACGCGTCTCGCAGACGGTCGAGAACGGATGGAACGGCGAATCCTCACCGGTGCAAGTCCGCCTCGTCAAGGTAGTCCGGACGCGGAGGTGGACGCTCAGCCGAATGCCGGGAAGAACAGAAGGGGGCTTACTCCTCTCAGCCGCTCACTTATCTGTAGTACCAATTGAAAGTCATCGCGCAGCCGATCGCGCGCCGTACTGCGATCGGCTGTGCAAATCGTTTCAATCGCTACTATAGCCACCGCGTTAGCCCGGGATAGTCCGCGATCAGCCCGTCGGCCCCCGACGCCACCGCGTCGCGTGCCTCGTGCCACGTTCGGATCGTCCAGACGTTGACGGTGCGGTCGGTCGGCACGTCGCCCGCCCGAACCGCCGCCAGCGACGGGTGAATCGCGTCGGCGTCGTACCGGGCGGCGAGTTCGCGGCCCACGTCGAGGTTACGACAGAGCGGCGCGAGCGGGACGCTCGAATCTCGCTCCCGGACCGCCGCGAGCGCCCCCTCACAGAACGAGGAGAAGCGCACGTCGCGGTCGCCGAGTTCGTCCAGCACCCGATCCACGAACGGCTGCCAGCGCTCGCGGGCGGCGGTCCGCTCGGCCGCGGGGAGCGACCCCCGACGGACCGACGTGCCGGGGCGCTTGAGTTCCACGTCGAGCGGCACGGCCGTTTCCGCGACCAGTCGGTCGAGGGTCGGCACCCGTTCACCGCTCCCCCGTACCGTGGCAGCCGTCACCGTCTCGGGCGGGTGGTCGGCTACGGTTCCTGTGCCGTCGGTGATGCCGCGGCTCTCCGGTCCCGAATCCAGCCGCGCGTCGTGGAAGACAATCGGCGTGCCGTCCGCGCAGGCGACGGCGTCGAGTTCGACCCGGTCGGCGCGGGAGGCGGCCGCCCGAACGGCGCCGACCGTGTTCTCGGGGTTGACGCCCGCGAAGCCGCGGTGGGCGATCACAACGAGGTCGGCGTCGGTCATCCCTCGAAGCCGTCTTCCCACCGGAAGACGCCGTCGCGCTGGATCACCTCGCCGTCGACGACGAGACGGGAGCCCTCGCCCATCCGCGTGATGAAGTCGGTGTGGATGGCGCTCTCCGTCCCCGTCTCGCCGTCCGGGAGGCAGGCGTCGTACGCACGGCCGAGCGCGAGGTGGACCGTTCCGGCCATCTTCTCGTCGAAGAGGACGTTGTCGGTCGGACGGGTGATGCCGCGATTCATTCCCACGCCGAGTTCGCCCAGTCGCTTCGCACCGGCGTCGGTGTCGAGGAGGTCCGCGAGGGCGTCCTCACCTTCGCTGGCCGCGAACTCCACCACCTCGCCGTTCTCGAAGACGAGGTGGGCGTCGCGAATTCGACGCCCCTGCACCGTGATCGGCACGTCGAAGGTGACTTCGCCCTCGGTACCGGCAGGCGCGGTGAACACCTCGCCGCTGGGGAGGTTGTGGGAGTCGTAGGCGACGCTCGCGGCGCTGTTGACGGCCGTCCGGCCCGCGATCGAGAGCGTGAGGTCCGTCCCCTCGGCGACGAGATGGACCTGACGGCCGTCGTCGAAGATGTCTTTCAGGCGGCCCATCTCCGTCGCCAGCGACTCCCAGTCCCGGAGGACGGCGTCGTAGACGAAGTCCCGGTAGGCCTCGTAGGACATGCCGGCGGCCTGCGCGAGCGAGCGGGTGGGGTGGACGGTCGACACCCAGTCGGTCGCCAGACGCGCCTCGCGCACCTCCTCGCGGGCACGGGCGTAGGCGCTCTGGGTATCGCCGGGCACGTCGGCGGTGGCGGTCGTGTTGCGGCCGCCGCCGAGCGAGAGATAGACGTCGGCGCGGTCGTAGAGGGCGCGTTCGGCGTCGGCGGGGCCAAAGTCGCCGTCGTGGGCGCGAAGGTAGGCGCGAGACACCTCGTCGGAGCCGTAGGTGGCGACGAGCGTCGCCCCCCGCTCCCCGAGTGCGGCGGCGACGGCGACGGCGAGGTCGTGAGCCCCTTCCGCGACGCGCATCACCACCTCGTCCCCGTCCTCGACGCGCGCGCTCCAGCCGACGAGCGTCTCGGCGTGGGCGCGGATGCGGTCGTCCATGCGGGAAAGAAGACAGGCGGATGCAAAAGCGTCCGGGCGCCGGCGAACCACAACCACAACCACTACTTCCCGGCGCCACCCAGACCGGTCCATGCAACTGGGCGTGATCGGACTGGGACGGATGGGACGGATCGTCGTCGACCGCGTACTCGACGCCGGCCACGACGTTGTCGCGTTCGACATCGACGAGGACGCGGTGGCGGCGGCTGCCGACGAGGGTGCGGAGCCGGCCGACTCGATTCCGGACCTCGCGGCGCGACTCGGCGCCGACAAGCGCATCTGGCTGATGGTCCCCGCGGGCGACGCCGTCGACGCCGCGCTGGCGGAACTGGAGCCACACCTCGACGGCGACGACATCGTCGTCGACGGCGGCAACTCCCACTTCGAGGACTCGACCCGGCGGGCCGAGGAAACCGCGGCGGCGTATCTCGACTGTGGGACGAGCGGCGGCCCCGCCGGCGCCGAACTCGGCTTCTCGCTGATGGTGGGCGGTCCCGAGGCGGCCTACGCGGAACTGGTTCCCGTCTTCGACGCCGTGGCGACGGGGCCGGACGGCCACGACCGGATGGGACCGGCCGGCTCGGGCCACTACGTGAAGATGGTCCACAACGGCGTCGAGTACGCGCTGATGCAGGCCTACGGCGAGGGGTTCGAACTCCTCCACGAGGGACGGTACGATCTGGATCTGGAAGCGGTCGCGCGGACGTGGAACAACGGCGCCGTCATCCGGTCGTGGCTCCTCGAACTCTGCGAGGAGGCGTTCCGCGAGGAAGGATCGGAT
Source organism: Haloplanus aerogenes (assembly GCF_003856835.1). Classification (NCBI taxonomy): domain Archaea; kingdom Methanobacteriati; phylum Methanobacteriota; class Halobacteria; order Halobacteriales; family Haloferacaceae; genus Haloplanus; species Haloplanus aerogenes. The sequence continues at coordinate 417,484 of NZ_CP034145.1, read as the reverse complement.
CTGGGCGACGTGGCCGACCACGTCGCCGGCGGGTCGACGGGGACGTGGACGGTACAGGAGGCTCTGGAGCGAGAGGTGCCGGTGCCGCTGATCCACCAGGCGCTCGCGGAGCGGTTCGCGTCGCGGCGGGACCGATTCTCCCGGCGCCTCGCCAACCGCCTGCGGTACGGCTTCGGGCGGCACGAGGTAGCGCGGCGGGACGCGTAACGCCGCGGGAGACGCGCCGTGAGCGGGGTGGAGTCGCCACACGGCGTCCGGCTGTGGTTCGAAAATCACATCACAATCCCCTTAACCCCCGAATCCGTAGCGCCGCGCATGGTCGAGGTAAATCTGGTGGGACTGAGCATCGGGGCGCTCCTGACGCTCACCGCTGTCGCGCTCCATCTATCGAAGGGGACGGGATGGACACCCACCACCGACATCAGCCAGGAGGTACTCGAACGCCGGGCGGAGTCGGTGCCGGAGACGGACTTCCCGGAACCCATGAACCGAGCCATCGGCGCCGGCGGGGGTGGCGCCGTCGGGGCCGGTGCCGTCGCTGGCGAGGGTGAAGGCGCCGAACTCGAAGGCGGCGAGGCGGCCGCCGAGGAATCGGGGCCGTGGGACGTGCCCGACGACGAGGCCGAAACCTTCGAGATCGAGTACGCCAAGGAGGGCGCGACTATCGAGGTCAAGGAGAACGAGACGGTGCTCGAAGCGGGCGAGGACGAGGGCTGGGACCTCCCCTACGCCTGTCGGCAGGGCCAGTGTGTCTCCTGTGCCGGCCAGATCACCTCCGGCGGCAACTCCGAGGATTACGTCGTCCACGACGACCAGCAGATGCTCGACGACAACGAACTCGACGACGGCTACACGCTGACCTGCGTCGCCTACCCGAAGGCCGACTTCACCATCGAGACGGGCGAGGCGCCCTAGAGCGTCTCGACGCCGACGAACTCGAACCGCGCGCCGCCGTCCTCGGCGTCGCGTGCGGTGACCGACCACCCGTGTTCTGCCGCGATTCGCTCGACGATGGCGAGCCCCAGCCCCGTGCCGCCCGACCCCGTCGTGTACCCCGCCTCGAACACGTCGCTGCGGTCGTCCGGGAGGCCGGGGCCGTCGTCGGCGACGTAAAACCCCGACTCGTCGTCGAGGCGGTCGAGGGTGACGGTGAGGGGGTCGGCGCTCGCCTCGCCCCCGTGATCGACCGCATTCCGAAACAGGTTTTCCAACAACTGCCGGAGCCGTGACTCGTCGGCTCGGATCGGTCGATCCACCTCGACGACGAGCGTCGCGTCGCCCGTCTCGACGGTCTGCCAGCAGGCCTCGGCGACGGCGGCCAGATCGACCGTGTCGGGGTCGAGGGCATCGCCCTGTCGCGCTAGCGTTAGCAGATCCTCGATCAGGTCGAACGCTCGGTCCAGCGAGCGCGCGGCGCGGTCGAGGTCCGCGTCGTCGTATCGCTCCCGAGCGAGTTCGAGCGACCCGTCGACGACGGTGAGCGGCGTCCGGAGGTCGTGACTGACGACGCTCGCGAACGCCTCCAGTCGTTCGTTCTGCCGTTCGAGGTCGCGGGTCCGTTCGAGAAGCGTCAGCGCGGTGGCGGCGTTGGCCGCGAACACCTCCGCGAGGTGGCGATCCGACCGGTCGAACGCGCCGACATCGGTGTCGCCGATGCTCAGGACGCCGTGGTCGCCGATGGGGACGAACATCGACGCCCGGGCGTCCTGTCGGTCGTAGCCGTCGTCGACCTCCTGAACGTCGGCGTAGATGTTCGTCTCCCCCTCGGCGAACGCCCGGCCGGCAGTCCCCTCACCGACGGCGTAGACGGGGCGTTCGCCGAGCATCCGCTCGGCCGAGGAGGTGATCGCGACCGGGTGGAGCTCCGTTCCCTCCTCGTCGACCAGTCGGACGAGATTCGTCTGGTAGCCGAGGACGTCCCGAACGGCAGCGGTGATGACCTCGGCCACCTCGGTCCGGCTCTCGGCGCGGAGCAGGTCACGCGTGGTTTCGTGGAGTCGTTCGAGCGTCCGCTCGCGGTGCTTGCGCTCCGTGATGTCGACGTACAGTCCGATGGTCCCGATCACGGTTCCGTGCTCGTCGATGCGAGGGCTCGCCCGGAACAGCGTCTCGATGTGCTCGCCGTCCGCGGCGACGAGCGTCCGCTCCTGCTGGCCGAACGTACCCTCGCGGCCGCTGTCGAACCCCTCGACGGCGCGGTCCATCGACTCGTCGGCGTACAACTCCCAGACCGAGCGCCCGAGCAGTTCGTCGCGGTCGTAGCCGAGACGGTCGAGAAACCGGTCGTTGCAGTCCTCGATGATCGGCTCGTCGTCGACGCTACGGAAGACGACGTACATCACGGGTGCGTCCTCGAAGAGTTGGTGGTACTGGGACCGCTCGGTCCGGAGGGTTCGTTCGACGCGTCGCTTCGTCACGGCGTCGCGGATGCGATGAGCGAGGAGTTCGTACTGCGTCGTCCCAGTTCCTTTCCGAACACAGTCGGTGATGCCGGCGGCGAGGGCGTCGCTAGCGACGGCGTCGAACGCCTCGGTATAGAGGAGGAACGGTAAGTCACCGTGGGCGTCGCGGACGGTCCGTGCGAACTCGATACCGTCGATGTCGGGGAGCCGGTGCGCGCTCAGAACGCAGTCGACCGAGGCGCGATCGAGGCGGTCGAGCGCGTCGGCGGCGGTCGTAACCCGCTGGATCGACAGGCCGTTGTCGACGCGTTCCAGTTGCTCGGCCGCGTCGGCGGCGAACGCGTCGTCGTCGTCGACGTACAACACGTCGATGGACGATGCAGAGGTCGGTTCGTGCATACGCAGGGAGTGTCGAATGGGGCGTCTGGCGCCCACACCGCGTCGTCAGTCGGCCGCGGTGGACGTCGAGTCCGCGTCGGCGTCGGGATCGACCGTGACAGCGCCGGCGCCGGCGTCGCCGCGGTCGGCGTCCGCGAGGGCGTCCATCCCGTCGACCGCCAGCGCGACGAACGCCGCTTTGCTGATCAGGTCGAGGTAGGCGACGACGAGCATCGTCATGTCACGGGTGAGCAGGCCGATGCCGGACGGCGCAAGGACCCAGACGATCGGGTACAGCGTCCACAGCGCGATGGTGAGGTTCCGGAGGGTAATAAACAGGATGCGTGCCCGCTCGTTCGAGAACGTCGCCAGCCGGGGGATGCGGCCGTAGAGTTCGTACACGAGGACGCCGAAGCAGACGACGCCACCGGCGAACGCCGCCCAGCGAATCGGGCCGGAGAGGACGACAGCGACACCGCCGAGAGCGAGGAGGGCGATGTCGGCGACGACGAGACGGAGGAGCGAGCCGCGGCCCGTCCGTCCGAGCATCGAGAGGAACAGGAGGATGAGCGGCGTCGTGATCAGCCAGTCGACGTATCGAGGGATGGAGACGACGCGGCCGGAGGCCGACACCGTCCCGATATCGAGCGCCATCAGGGCGTAGGCGACGGTGGCGACGCCCGTCACGCCGGCGAGGGCGAGGTAGTGTCCGCGCCGGTCGGGATCGTTCTGCAAACCCCACAGCGGCGGAATCGTTCCGAGTGCCATCCCGATCGCACCGAGTGCCGCCCACGTCGTTGCCGTTCCGAGCATGATCAGATCCCTCCCGTGTCGCGGCCGCCGTCACCGAGCGCGTCCGCGCGCTGGCCGCCGGCCATCGTGTCCGCACCGGTCGTGCCGACGTCGAAGTCGGCGAGCTGTTCGCGAAGCCGAGCCGCCCGCTGAGTCAGTTCGTCCGCGGCGTCGTCCACCTCGCTGATGGTCCGTTCCTGGCGGTCGGCCGTCTCGGTGACGCCGGTCGCCTGCTCGGCGGTCTGCTTGCTGATCGCCGCCACCTCGTCGAGACTCTGGACCACGCGTTCGGTGGAGTCGGCCTGCCCGTCGGTGGCGTCGGCGATGCCCTGGATGCTGGAGTCGATCTCCTCGACGTAGTCGGCGATGCGTTCGAGCGCGTCGATGGCGCCTTCGACCGTCTCGACACCCTCGGTGACGCGCTGACTCGTCTCCTGTGTCCCGGAGACAACCTGTTCGGTGCGTTCGCGGACCGACTCGATCCGCGCTTCGATCTCGCTCGCGGATTCCTTGGTCTCCTCGGCGAGGTTCTTCACTTCGTCGGCGACGACGGCGAAGCCGTCGGCGTCGCCTGCGTCGCCGTTGGCGTGGGCGGCCTCGATGGAGGCGTTGAGTGCGAGCAGGTTCGTCTGCTCCGCGATGTCGGAGATCACGTCGACGATCTCGCCGATCTCGGCCATCTCCTCTTTCAGCGCCTCGACTTCCTCCTGAGTGTGGTCGGTCGTCTCCTCGATGCCGTCGAGTTCTTCGACCGCTGCCTCGGCGGCAGCGCGACCGTCCGCGCCGGCTTCGGCCGCGCGTTCGGAGGTGTCGGCGACGGTGTCGACGGTCGCCGCGATCTCCTCGGCGCTGGCCGAGAGGTCGTTCACCTCGCCGGTCATGTCCTGCAGGCTCTCGGTCTGGCTTCGGGCGCCGTCCGCAATCTCCGCGACCGACTCGTTCATCGCCTCGCCGGCCGCCATCACGTCCGTCGCGTTCCGGTCGACCGCCTCGGCCGCGTTCGCCACGTCGGCGCCGAACGCTTTCACCTCCTCGATGGTCGACTCGATGGCCGAGACCATGTCGTTGAACGCCGTGCCGATAGTCGCCATCGCGTCGTTCGTGTCGTTCACGTCGATCCGGCGGGTGAGGTCGCCGTCCGCCACGTCCTGCATCACGTCGCCGTACGCCTCGGCAGTGCGTTCGAGGCGTTCGTTCGTGGCGGTGGCCTCGGCGCGGGCTTCCTCCGCCTCGGTGCGGGCTTCCTCCGCCTCGGTGCGGGCTTTCCGCGCCTCCGCGAGCGCCTCCTCCGCTTCGGTGATGCGCTCACGGAGCGAGGCGCGCATCTCGTCGAACGCGTGGTAGAGCTGTCCGATCTCGTCGGTGCGGCCGGTCGTCAGATCCACGTCGAGGTCGCCGGCAGCCATCGCTTCGGCCTTCCCGGAGAGTCGGCGGAGCGACAGCGTGGTTCGGCTGCCGATGGTGACGCCGATCAGCGCGAGGCTGACGACGGCCACGAGGATGAGCCCGACGATACCCGAGACGACTGCGCGTTGGACGGCGAACGCCTCGGCCGCGGGTTCGGCGATCACGACCGACCAGTCGGTCGCACCGACGGGTGCGGCCGCAGTCACCGTGTCACCCTGCTGCTCGAACGTCTGCCCCTCGAACGCCGACGCCGGGACGGCCGTCGACAGTTCGTCGGTCGACGAGCCGATCAACTCGGCGTTCGGGTGGGCGACGACGGTCCCGTCACCGTCGACCACGATGGTCCGGCTGTGTTCGGTCAACTGGTCGAACTGGGCGACCTGCTGTTCGAAGTTGATCATGTAGACCAGCAGTCGGTCCTCCCGTCCGTCGACCGGCGTCGCGACGGCAATGGTCGTGAAGTCGACGACTGAGGGGCGGAACGGATCGGTGACGAGTACGTCGTTCGGCCCCGAGAACGAGACACCTTCCTGCGCGAACGGCGCGCCCTGTGCGCGGGCATCGACGCCGACGAGTTGCTCGTTCGAACTCGTGATGATCTCGCCGGAGTCGGCGTCGACGTAGTGGGTGGCGACGACACCGGGCGGCGCTCGGTCGTCGCTCGCCAGTTCGTCGAGATACGCCGTTACCGTGGCGCGGTCGTCGCTCCGGAGCGCCGGGTGGTCCGACGCGCTTCGAGCCTGTGTCTGGACGCCCGACAGCCAGGCGTCGAGCCGTTCGGCCCGTTCGTCGGCCGTCCCGGCCAGATGCTGTTCGACGTCGGCGCGCAACTGCGCGGACGCGTCGGCGCTCACGACGGTCCCGACTCCCACGGTCAACAGGATGACCACAGTGAACGCCACCGCGAGTTTGAGTCCGTATCGTTCTCGAATGCGGTTCAGGAAGGGGATGCCCATGCTTGTGCGCCGTTTTCGAACAGAATTTAATAACCACACCCCTCCGAGTACAGCGTCTGATAATCGGAAGCGAGCGTCGTCGGCTGTACGTTGCGACCGACAATACTCCAGATCAGTCCGCCGGCGTGGCCGGGTCGTCGGCGTGGGAGGGAGCGGTGCCGATGCGGGCGCGGAGCGTGGGGATCACGGTTCGGTCGAGAGCGAGAGGGCCGCTCCCGGTGATCAACAGCGCGGAGGTGAGGCCGAACAGCGTGACGTGGGCGAGAACGGGGTCGTCGGGGAGACCGAAGAGGGTCGTCGTGAGGATGACGAAGCCGGCGCCGGCCGCGCTCCGGGTGAAGGTGCCCGTCAGGATCAGGAGGCCGACGACGAGTTCGCCGAGGCCGGCCGCGAACACCCACATCTCCGGGGAGAGGGGGGCGACTGCGGTGAGATCGTACTTCGCGACCACCTGGAGGGCGCGGCCGGGATCAAGCCACTTCTCGGTCACGCCGAGGTAGGCGAAGTTGAAGCCGAGAAAGAGCCGAATGAGGAGGGGCGCGACGGATTTCTCGACGCCGAATCCGGACAACACGTCCGACACCGTCGTCACGTCGCGGAACCGGCTCATGATCGTGCCGTCGGTGACGATCAGTCGCCGGAGGAGGAGGTCGGCGCTCGGTTGCCCGGGGCCGACGACGAGGATGCCGAGGAAGCCGGCGAGATACTCCGAACTGAGCAGGAGCGTCGGGAAGTGGGTCGCGAGGCCGACGAGGTAGGTGAGGAGGCCGGCCAGCGCCGCCAGTCGCGTCGCCAGTCCGAACAGGAGGAGGAAGGCGATGGTGATCTGGACGAGTCGCGCCTCGACGCCGACGGCAGGGGAGAAGAAGTAGCCGCCGAAGCCGGCGCCCATGAGGGGAAGCCCGGTCGCGAGTCGCAGGAGCCAGCCGAGATACGGCTGGTACGACCGGAGTGTGCGCCGGATCACCGTCACGTCCGCGATGTGGTCGCCGTAGCGAAGCCAGCCGAGGGTCGCGATAGTCACCCCCACGCCGCCGGCGACGAGGACGGCAACGTTGAGCGGATCGGAGAGGACAGCCGAGAGGAACTCGACGACACCTGGGCCCGATTCTCCCTCCTCGGTCACGTAGTCGACGTGTGCGGCCACCGGACGGGTGGCGAGAGCGACGCCCACGAGCGACCCGATGACGAGACGACGCGACCAGTCGCTGTGCATAGCATGACACTGGGGCGACGATGATGATAAAAACTCGGCTCGGTGCAGGAATCGACCCTTACAGGCCGACGTTAGCCGCCAGCGGCCACGACTCGCTCGCGAACACGAGGAACGCGAGCGCGCCGCCGAGGAGCGCGACATTCTTCAGGAAGTTGTTGAATTCGCCCTGCTTCTGCTCTTCGGGTGCGTTCCAGAAGTCGTGCATCGTCGGCGTCGCGGCGACGAGGAAGACGGCGATCGCCCCGGCGGCGATCGTGGGATAGACGCCGAGGAGGATGCCCAGACCGCCGGCGATCAGCATCCCGCCGGAGAAGGGAACCCCGAGCGACGCCGCAGGGATGCCCTTCGACTGGGCGTAGCCGATCATCCCCTCCGCGTTGCGGAAGTGGTTCAGGCCGGTGACGGCGAAGACGACGCCGAAGAGGGCGCGCGCGAGCAGGAAAACGACACCCGCGCCGGCGGTGTCGAAGGCCATCAGGCCACCACCCCGGTCGAAGCGGTCGAAAGCGATGCGTCGGCAGTGATCGTCCAAATCATCGTGTCTCTCCGTACGAGCCCCAGCGCACATATACGTTCTCTGACATACGTGTCACCGGGTGGCGTCGGGGTTACCGGGCCGGGTAACATTTCGACACCTGATTCGGGACGAAACTGCTAACTGTGCAGAGGGAGTGGGAGGGACATGGCGATACAAACGGGAGACGAGGACGCCGAAACGTGTTACGTCATCGACTCGCTCGAACAGATCGGCTCTCAGTGGCGACTGGCCGTCCTCCACGACTTACAGGAGGGAGAGAAACGCTTCAACGAACTCAAGCGCTCGACGGGCGCGAGTTCGCGGACGCTCTCGCGCGTCGTCGACGACCTGCAGGAGATGGGGTTCGTCAACCGCCGCCTCGAAGAGGATGCCCCGGTCGCGACGTACTACTCGCTGACCGAGAAAGGCGAGTCGCTCTGCCCGGTGTTCGACGCCATCGGCGACTGGGCGAAAGAGTGGATCGACGGGGACGAACTCGAAGAACCGCCGGCCTGACGCCGCCTTCGTCGCCCGAAAGCGACGGCACTCGCCGTCCTCGCTTATATACTCCTGTTCTCTGACAAACATTTACGTAGCCGCAAGCCTAATACGTGGGATCGTGAGGCATGATAACACTTGTGTCTGTCTATCGGGGACTTCTTCTGACAGCCGTCGTTCCCAGAGGGACGCGAGCGTACGTCTTCCAGCGGATCTACGTCGTCTTTCTCATTCTGGGAACGGTCGTCGGTATCGTCGTCATCGCGTACATGCTGTACAAGGCGTACAAGTATCGGGCGTCGGCGCACGCAGGCGACGACCGGGACCGGCCGAGCGTCGGCGAGATTCCGACCGGTAGCGGCGGCGGTCGAAAGCTGTTCGTCTCCTTTACTCTCAGTGCCATCATCGTCGTCTCCCTCATCGCGTGGACGTACTTCACGCTCCTGTACGTGGAGGACCCGGAACCGGTGACCGAAGGGGAGCCACTCGAAGTCAGAGTCGTCGGCCACCAGTTCTACTGGGAGTTCGTCTATCCCAACGGCCACTCGTCGGCGAACACGCTCCGCGTGCCAGTCGACCGACGCGTGGAGTTGACGGTAACGTCGGCGGACGTGTTCCACAACTTCGGCGTCCCCGAGTTACGTGCGAAGGCCGACGCCATCCCCGGGCAGGAGACGGATACGTGGTTCATCGCGCCGGAGACCGGCACCTATCAGGCACACTGTTACGAACTCTGTGGCGCCGGCCACTCGTACATGGACGGGACGGTCCGGGTGATGGAACGCGACGAGTACCGGACGTGGTACGCGAACACGACGAGTTCGGGAAGCGGGAACGCCAGCGCCAGTGCCGTCGGAGAGACGGGGGTGAGCGAGCGTGTCGCGTGACGACGCGCGCGCCGACGGCGGCGTCGCCGAATCGGCACACGACGACCACGCGTTCCCGCCCAAGGCGTCGGTCAAGCGGTGGTTCGTGACGACGAACCACAAGGACGTGGGCCTCCTGTATCTCGTCACGTCGCTCCTGTTTCTCGTGTTCGGCGGCGTACTGGCGTTGCTGATGCGGCTACACCTCTGGGTGCCGCGCCCGCCCGGGGCCGGCCCGCTCTCCCAACTCGCGTACAATCAGGCGGTGTCGATTCACGGGCTGGTGATGGTGTTCTGGTTCCTGTCGCCGTTCGCGTTCGGGTTCGCGAACTACGTCGTCCCGCTCCAGATCGGTGCCAAGGACCTCGCCTTCCCCCGACTGAACGCGCTGAGCTACTGGCTCTACCTCGGGTCGGGACTCCTCCTCGGCGTGTCCTTCCTCCAGGGAGGCTCGTTCGCGGGCGGGTGGACGATGTACGCCCCGTTGAACCTGCCGACCTTCACCCCCAGCGTCGGCGGGAGTTCGGCCGTGCTGGCGCTGTTGCTGTTCGTCGCGTCGGTGACCATCGGGTCGGTGAACTTCCTGACGACCATCCACCGGATGCGCGCGGAGGGGTTGACGCTCCGGCGCCTGCCGCTGTTCACGTGGACGATTCTGCTGACGGTGTGGATGATGCTGTTCGCGTTCGCGGCCCTGCTCGCGGCGCTGATGATCCTCTCCGCTGACCGGCTGCTCGGGACGACGTACTTCGCTGCGGAGGCGGCGAACGGCTCGCTGCTGTGGACACACCTGTTCTGGTTTTTCGGTCACCCCGAGGTGTACATCGTCTTCTTCCCGGCGCTCGGCGTCATGGCGGAGACGTTCCAGACGTTCACCGGACGGCGGATCGTCGGCCGCAAGTGGTTCATCGCCGCCATGGTGCTGGTCGCCCTCCAGAGCTTCATCGTCTGGATGCACCACATGTTCCTGACGAGCATCAACCTCCAGATCAAGACGCTCTTTATGGCGACCACCATCGGCATCTCCCTCCCCTTCGACCTGATGGTGTTCGCGCTCATCTACACGATGGTGAAAGGGCGCATCCGGTTCAAGACGCCCTTCCTCTTTTCCTTCGGCGGCCTGCTCCTATTCATCATCGGCGGCATCACCGGCGTCTTCCTCGGCGCCGTCGTCCTCGACTACGAGTTCCGCGGGACCTACTGGGTGGTCGCGCACTTCCACTACGTGATGGTCGGGGGCGTCACCGCCCTCGTCGGCGGCCTCTACTACTGGTATCCGAAGATCACCGGCCGGATGTACGACGAGTTCCTCGGCAAACTCCACTTCGCGGTGTACTTCGTCGGGTTCAATCTGCTCTACTTCCCGATGTTCGTCGCGTGGGAGACCCCCCGTCGGGTCTTCGAGTACGAAGCCTCGCTCACCCCGTGGCACCAACTCGCCACGATCGGTGCCGTCGTGTTCGGGGCGTCGTTCCTGATCATGTTCTACAACATGGTCGTCTCGGCGTACGCCGGGCGGCCAGCGGGCGACAATCCGTGGGAATACTCGTCGACGGCGGAGTGGGCGGTCGCGTCGCCACCACCGTTAGAGAACTTCCCGGGCCTCCCGAGTTACGGCGACGGCAGCCTGCGGTTCCTCGGCGGGGCGGAGGACGCGAGTGCGAGCGCCGACGGCGGCACCGGCGTGACCGACGGCGGGGTCGGCGCGACGGCCGGAGCCCACGACGACGACGACCACGTGAGCCACGCGAGCATCTGGCCGTTCGCCGTGAGCGTCGCCGTCTTCCTCGTGTTCTTCGGGCTGGCGGGCTATCAGAGCGGCTCGTTCCCGACGGGACCGATGGGCACCGTCTACGCGGCGGCGACGGGCGTCGGCCTCGTCGGCACGCTCGCGGCGCTGGTCGGGATGGCGAGCGAGCGGTTCCACGGCCCGAGCGGGCCGTTCGGGGAGAGCTGGCCGTTCGACGGCGTCGACAACATGAAGACCGGCGTGTGGATCTTCCTCGCGTCGGACGTGGTGCTGTTCGGCGCGTTCATCGGCGCGTACGTGTTCCTCCGGTTCTCGACCGGCTGGACCGGCTGGGAGCCGATTCCGGAGAACATCACGCCGGGGTTGATCAACACGTACCTCCTGCTGACGAGTAGCTTCGCGGTGGTGCTGGCGCTGGAGGCCGCCGAGCGCGAGAGTCGATGGGGGGTGTTCGCCAGCCTCGTAACGACGCTCGTCCTCGGCATCGGCTTCCTCGGGAACAAGGCCATCGAGTGGAATCACCTGTTCCACGAGGGCATCTGGTTGTCGTCGAACGTCCGCGCGTCGACGTTCTTCCTGACGACCGGCCTCCACGCCGTCCACGTCATCACGGGGCTAGTGATCGTACTGTACATGATCCCGCGGGCGTGGAACGGGGCGTACCTCGGCGACAGCGAGCCAGTCGAGCATTTCGGGCTCTACTGGCACTTCGTCGACATCGTCTGGCTGTTCCTGTTCCCGCTGTTTTACATCCTGTAACCATGACACGACTCAAACTGTACACGGCGATATACGTCGTCCTGTTCGTCTCGGCGACCGTACAGGTGCTCGTCGAGGGCGCCGGACTGAACTACGGGACCGCGCTGACCGTCATCCTCGCGCTGTCGTTCGTGAAGGCCGTCATCGTCGCGGGCTACTACCAGCATCTCCGGTGGGAGCCGCGGTCGATCACGTACCTCGTGGGCATCGGGTTGCTCGCGGCGCTCGCGTTGACCGTCGCGTCCACGTACTCGGTGACGTGACCGTGTCGCTCTCGCTCGCCTTCGCGGCGCTCGTCGTCGTCCCGCTCGCGCAGGTGCCGCTCGTGATGTTTCTGTCCCGGTTCGTCGAACTCGACCCGGACGAACGCCGCCCGGAGGCGGCACGTGGCTACGTGACCTACGGCACCGTGTCGGCCCACCCCGAGCCGACCGGACGGCCCGTCTGTCCCCACTGCGGCACCGCCGTCGACGACGCGTACGACTACTGTGGCGCCTGCGCCGGCCGGTTACCGCCGCCCCGCGCACGGCGATGACGACCCGGCGCGAGCGGGTCGGGTGGGCGCTCCTGTTCTCGCTCCCGATGGGCGTCGGCGTCGGTCTGGCGACGGCGCGCATGGCCCGCGCGGGGCCCACGCATCCACTCGTCGTCGGCGCCGCCGTGACGACAGCAGCACTGGTGGCCGCGCTAATCCTCGTCGCGACGGGCGTGTCCACGACCGAGGTCGCATAATGTCTCCTATCGCACAGGTTTAAGCGCCAGCGTAACGTACCGTGCTAGCATGGACCGTCTCACGCCCGTGTACGCGAGCGCCCTCCTCGCGCTGACGCTCGGCGTCGCCGCGCTTCTCGTCGGGGAGTTCTTCGACGGCGCCGACTTCCTCGTGCCCCTCGGCGGGGCCACCGCGCTCGTCGCCGTCGGCGCCCTCGCGGCCGCTATCGGGTGGGAGTCGCCGCCGAGCGAGCCGAGCGAACACTGATTACAGCAGGTCGCTCCCCAGCGCGACCATGTAGAGGAGGACGGTGAGCGCGTAGAGGACGCCGAGCGCCGCGACGACGCGCAGGTGGTAGTAAAAGAGGGCGTCACGCTCGGCCTCGTGGGCGGCCTCGTAGTCGGCGCGCTCGGCCGCCGAACACGCCGCTCCGTGAACCTCGCCGACGTGGAGGTCACGGGCGTCCGTCGAGGCGAACGGACGGCCGCAGTACGGGCAGGTCGCCGCCACCGTCGCATCGGGGGGCACGTCCATCTCCAGCGTCGAGCGAGCGGAGGGAGACTCGTGGCCGCCGGCACCCGGAGCGGTTCGCATCCTCGGTCACTAGGGCGCGGAGTCACAAGTAAACGGGGGCGACGACGGGTTGACCGACGACCCACGCGCTGGTCATCGTGTAGCCCACCATCACGACGACGAACGGGTACTGGCTCCGGATGGGGCGGAGCACGCCCGGGAACAGATCCATCGCCAGCGCGTGGGCGACCCAGACGGCCAGCAGGTGTCCGAGGACGACGACGGCGAGTTGTGCGGTGCCAAACCACGCGGGGAGGATGGCGACGCGGACGGTGCCGACGCCGCCGAACGGGGCCGCGAGCGCGCCGACCAGCGCGGGCGACAGGGTGACGACGTAGCCCAGCGAGTGCGCGAGATGGTAGCCGGCCGCAATCGGCAGTAACGACGGCGCGAACCACCGCTCGATGGCCGCCGGCGCGAGAAAGCTGTCGACCGTCGTCCGGGAGCGAGCGGCGGCGAAGCGGTAGGCGCCGAGGAAACCGCCGAAGCCGACCACGAGCGCCAGGAGGTAGAACAGCGACACGGCGACCCGCCCCGCGAGGCCGGTGGGATCGAGGGGAGCGAGAACGCTGCGAGCGACCGTGTTCCACGCCGGCGTCGCCACCAGTCCATCGAACGTCGTCACCCAGAGGAGGGCGACGACGAACGCCGTCGATCCGGGGGGTCGCGTGGGGGTGTCGTCCGTGAGCGCGGCGCCGGGAAGCCGGAACGCGACACCCGCGTTCGTGCGCTGGAACGGCGCGAGCCGACCGTACAGGCGGAACACCCGGGCGATCGGATCGACGCGCTCGAACCACGCGTCCGTCCCGTAGCGGGACGCCCCCGCGAGCGTGAGGGCGGTGTAGCCGACGATCAGGCCGGCGAGCGCCGTCGGCGCCGTGGCCAGCGGACTGACGACTTCGATCCAGACGAGGAGGAGGAGGCCGACGACGCTCGGCCAGACGCCGTACTGCTCGGGGAGGGAGCGGCCGGCGGACGGGAGCCGTCGGGCCAGCATCCGCCACGGATTGACGGCCGGCCACGTGTTTCCCAAGAGGTACGTGGTCGTCGCGTAGCCCGCCCACCAGCCGACCCAGACGACGAGGACGGCGACGTTGGTGGTGGGGTCGGCCGGTCCGAGAACGCTGGCGAGGAGGACGAGCGTAAGGCCGGCGACGCCGGCAGCCGAGAGCGACGCGGACAGGAACCGGTCGAGGGCGTCCGGTGACGGGAGCGAGACCCGCCAGCCGTTGACGGCACGGATGGCCTCGTGATCGGTCAGCAAACTGTTGAACAGGAACGACGCACCGACGAGGACGCCGCCGGTGACGACGGTGAGCCACGAGGGGACCGGCGTCGCGCCCACGGCGTCGCTCAACCCGGTGACGTGGGCGACGACTGCCCGGATTGTGTCGACAGCGACGAGGAGGCCCGAACCGTGAACGAGGGTCGACACGGCGGATCACCGACCGCGGGACGAACGCGGCGGGTCGATCATGCGACGAGGAGAACCACCGCGACGGCGCCGATCAACACGACGCCGAACAGCCACGCACTCAAGCCGATGGAGTGGGCTCTGGGGAGCCCGCGGGAACGGCCGAGACTGTAGACGCCCCACGCGAAGAAGCCGACGACCAGCGCCCCGAGGCCACCGTAGACGACCGCACTGGCCCCGACGACGCTCGCAGCGACGGCGGCGACGACGATTGTGGCGACGACGGCGACGGTGGCAATGTCGGGCCCACCCGTCGCGGCCGTGGCGGACGCCCGCCGTACCGGCTTACTGATCGGCGGCGAAGAGCGTCGACGACGACGAGCGACGACGAGACCCGTACCGACCACCAACAACCCCGTAACGACCGTGACGAGCAGGAACGTTGCGGCCGTCATGGTAACTCACCACACGATTTCGTGTCGATCCGACAATAAGCTTCGCGTTCGTTTCGGGCATCCCCCTACGAAAATATCATTCATCTCACACTCTGTGCGACGGAATACCGGTGAGGCGTTCCATCACGAGGCCGAGAACGGCGCCGTAGATCCAGTGCGAGGCGAGCGTGACGACGACGTACACGCTGTTGACGAACACGCCGCCGGACGGCCAGAAGATGTAGACGAAACTCACCCAGAAGAACGAACTGATCGTGGCGCCCCGAAGATACTTCGGCTCGCGGGGTGGGAGAAACGAGGCCGTGACGACGAAAAACAGCGGCAGGACGACGACGCCGCCGGCGACGAAAAAGGCGAGGCCGAGGACGGCGTCCGCCTCGGCGATGACGAGATCGGCGAACCCCGCGAGCGGATCGAGTTGGAAGATACCGAGGAGCATCGGGATGCCCACGATGACGGGCGTCATCACGACGAGTCCGGCGACGCCTCCGAGAAACGCACTCGCGACGATCCGCATCGTGAGTGGCTCTTCGGCCGATCCGAGTGTCGGTCCCTCGACGCCGGTGTCTCCTCGTGATGGTTCGACCATAAATCCATAATGATTTTTTATAGTGATAATAGTTGTCATTGAAAGTGAATTTATTCGGAGATGTGGGATATATCGAGAGGTACAGCGCCGTTCACGGCCGTTTCACCGCTACTCGTGTTCGTGGAGGGGGGACGGGAGTGGAGGGCGAGGAGGGAGCCGATTCGTCGCCGAATCGGGCGGTGGTGTGGCGGCTAGTTCCGGTTGGCCCACACGAGCATCGGGCCGGCGAGAATCAGCATGACACCGAGGAGGGCGACGAGCGTCCAGATGCCGTCCATGGCGCCGACGGGACTCGCCGCCGCCCCACTCGCGGCCTGTCCGGTCGTCGGATCGCTCAACAGGAGCAACGCCTTGTCCTGTGGTAACACCGCTGCGTAGGTCCGGTCCGGCGAGACGGAGAAAAAGCGGATGAGGTCGGGTTTCGTGTTCGCCGGGACCGACATCGACCGGCCGTAGCCGCCGACGATGACGGCGATGAGGCCGAGGAGGACCAGGTCGAGCCCCGAGGTACTGTCACTATTTATGAGGCGGGATTTCATGCGTCCGTACTACGGTACGGATCCACATATACTCCCGGCCACAGGGGAGAGCGCCGCTGCTGGCGGACGTGATGCGACATACTTAGCCGGCCGCGGCCCAATCACCGGCCATGACGCACCTCCTCGTCCGCGCGGCCCGGGGTGAACGAACCGAGCGGCCGCCGGTCTGGCTGATGCGGCAGGCCGGCCGCCACATCCCCGAGTATCGCGACATCCGCGCCGACTACACCTTCCGCGAAGCCATCGAGACGCCCGAGGTGGCGACCCGCATCACGCTCCTCCCGTGGGATCTGTACGAGCCGGACGGCCTCGTGATGTTCTCGGACATTCTGACCGTCCTCGAACCCCTCGGGTTCGATTACCACATCGAGAGCGGCGTCGGGCCGGTGGTGGAGAATCCGGTCGAGGGACCCGAGGACGCCGAGCGACCCCGCGGCGACGTGGCGACCGACCTCGATTTCGTCGGCGCCCTCCTCGACAACCTCGTCGACCGGGTGGGCGACGAAACGGCCATCATCGGCTTCGCGGGCGGCCCCTTCACGCTCGCGTCCTACGCCGTCGCCGGCGGGACCTCCCGCAATCACGGCCCGGTACGACGCCTCCGCGCCCGCCACCCCGAGGCCTTTCGGACCCTCCTCGCAGCCTTCGCGGACGTGGTGCGCGAGTATCTGGAGTATCAGGCCGCCCACGGCGCCGACGTGGTCCAGTTGTTCGACACCTACGCCGGCGTCCTCTCGCCCGCCGACTACCGCGAGTTCGTCCTCCCCCTGCACCGCGAGATCCTGTCCGACCTCTCCGTCCCCTCCATCGTCTTCGTGCGCAACATGAACGGCCGCCTCGACAGTCTGGAGACGACGGGCGCGGACGTGGTCGGCCTCGACTGGACGGTCGACATGGCCGAGGCCCGCGCGCAACTCGGCGACCGACCAGTGCAGGGCAACCTCGACCCCCAGTATCTGTTTGGGTCGCCGGAGTTCGTCCGCGAGAAGACCCGGGACATCATCGACGCCGCCGGCCCCCGTGGGCACATCCTCAACCTCGGCCACGGGGTCAATCGCGACACGCCCGTCGAATCAGTGAAGGCGTTCGTCGAGACGGCGAAGTCGATCAGCCGGTAGCCTCGGCCGCGGCTGTCGTCTCCGACTCCGCGAACCGCTCGGCCAGTCGTTTCGCCTCCCGCACCCGCGCGGGGACACCCATCCGTCCGGCGTAGTTCGACGCCAGCGTGATCCCGTCGGGGAGGTTCACGTCGGCCATCGCCGTCCACGACCCGTCGTAGGCGGGGATGCCCCGCGGATGCTTGGTGACGTTCAGCACCTCCGCGTCGGCGCCCATCACGGCCTCGAACTCCTCGGTGGCGATCCGGCCGAGTTCGCGCTCCGAGCGGTCGACCATCCCCGGGTTCTCCATGCCGCCGAGGAAGCAGGTGTAGACGCCGTCGCGGTCGAACAGGCTGGCGTTCCACGTCACGCCGAGCGTGCGGAGCGGTTCGTCGTGGCGGACCTGATAGCCGTAGCCCGCCGGATCGGCGTCCGAGTAGAGGTGGACGTACGCGAGGGGGTTGTAGTAGAGGCGGCGGAGCGCGCGGGCGCTCCCGGTATCCACGTCCGCCAGCAGCCCGGCGGCCACGTCCGCGCGCGCCGTGACGACGACGTGGTCGACGGTCCGACTCCCGTCCTCGGTCTCCAGCCGATACCCCGAGCCGTCGAGAGCGATCCGTTCGACCGCCGTCTCCAGTTCGACCCGGTCGGCGTTGTGCTCGGAGAGCGCCCGGGGCAACTGGGCCATACCGTCGTCGAAGGACACCGGTGGCTGGCGCTCCTTCCCCTCCAATCGGCGGTTGACCGCCGCGCGGATCAGGCTCCCCGACCGCTCCATCTTCTTGACCGTCTGCAGGGCGTACTTCCCCGGCATCTCCGCGGGGTCCGAGCCGTAGATGCCGCCGAACAGCGGTTCGACGAGGTTGTGGTAGGCCTCGCGTCCGAACTTCCGGACGAAGTAGTCCGCGGCCGTCTCGTCGTCGCGGGCGCCCTCGGTCAGTGGCTCCGCGAGCATCCGCACCTTCCCCCGGAGCGAGAGGAGGTCGGTCGACAGGAACGCTCGCGGGGAGAACGGCACCTGTCGGAGCCGGCCGTCCACGTAGACGTACAGCGGCAGGTCGGTGTCGGCGGTCCGGAGATCCGAGCGGAGCCCGCAGTCCTCGACCAGCGCCTCGATTTCCGGTGTCAGGCGCGTGCGCTGGGGGCCGTGTTCGAGGACGCGCCCGTCGACGCGGCTGGATCGGATGACGCCGCCCGGTTCCGACGACGCCTCGAACGCGACGGCGTCGACGTCGCGCTCGCGGCAGTAGTGTGCGAGCGCGAGGCCCGTGATGCCGGCGCCGACGATGCCGACCCTCATTCGTGGGGGGCGTTCAGGCACATCGTGCCCGGCTTGTCGCGACACTCACACTGGTGGAGGCCGGCGTACTCGGGGTCGTATCCCGCGACGAACGGCTCCACGAGGTCCGCGAGCGCGCCGACGAACCGCTCGTCGTCGTAGGGGATGGGAACGCGGTAAAAGTCCAGCCCCGCCTCCTCGGCCTCCTCGCGGAGTTCGATATCGAGTTCCGACAGCGTCTCACTCTGTTCGTGCATGAAGCTCACGGGCTCGACGACGACGCGGTCGGCGTCGACCGTCTCGATGACCTCCTCCACGTCGGGTTCGGTCCAGTCCACGTCGCGGTTCTCGTGGTTCTGGTAGCCGAGTTCGTAGTCCTCGGCGCCGAGCGCCGCCGCCACGACGCCGCAGAACTCCTCGACGTACTCCTCGTAGCGGCTCCCCTCGTCGAGGTAGTACTGGGGCGTGCCGTGCGCGGAGAAGACGAGTTTCGTCCCGTCACCCAGTTCGAGGTCGTTCTCGTCGAGGAATTCACGGATGTTGTCGATGCGGACGCGGTTGTACGCGGGGTGTTTGTGCCAGCCGGTCAGACCGTCGACGGGCACGTCCCAGCCGACCTCGTCCAGTGCCTCGTCGAGTTCGTCGAGCGACTGGACGGTGGTCGAGGGGCCACAGAGGGGGTAGATAGGCAGGCCGATCAGGTGGTCGACGCCGTCCTCGCGGGCCTGCTCCACCGCGTCCGTGATGAACGGGTCGGTGTACTGCATCCCGTAGTAGGTGTTCACGTCGTACCCGCGGCGGTCGAGTTCGTCCGCCAGCATCGACGCCTGCGTGGTGGCGTGGTCGTAGAGCGGCGATCCGCCGATCTCTTCGTACTCTTCCATGAGGCCCGGCGCGCGACGCTGGGCCAGTTTGCCGGCGCGTTCCCGTGCCTCCGCCTCGGTCGTCTCCTTCCCCTCGATGTCCATGTTGGCGAAGAAGATGCGTTCGAGGTAGTCGACGACGGTCTCTCGATCCGGCTCCGACGGCTCACCGAAGTTGAGCAACACGATCCCGGTGGTCATACGCCCCGCCTAGGGACAGGTCGGTACAAAACCTGTCGGTCGGTCCGGCGCGACGGGTGTCGGGCGGACAATTTAAGTACGCTCAGGCGACGAGCCGGTGGAGCGCGCCGGTCGACCCGACGGGGCCGCCGCGGTCGCTCGTCAGAACGTAGAGGTGCCCGTCCGGATCGCGCCCGAACGCGCGGACGAAGGAACCGAACGACTCGCCACGAACGGGAATCGTCGAGATGGGCCACAGTCCTTCCTGGGTCGGGTCGGCCAGAAACAGGCGACCGTCGGCCTGCCAGTCCGCGAAGACGTACCGACCGTCGAACTCCTCGATGGGGCCGTCGTAGCGATAGCCGCCGACGACGGCGATGCCCGTCGCCGTCGCGTCCGATTCGACGCCGGGGTGTGGATACTCGATCACCGGATCGCGGAGTTGCGCGCCCGCGAGCGTGTGACTCGGACACCCCGCTGGCTCCTCGCGCGGCGCCGACGGGTCGAAACAGTGGGTCCCCTCGTGGACGTTCCAGCCGTAGTTTTCACCCCGCTCGACGCGGCTCACCTCCTCGTAGCGTGCCTGTCCCACGTCCGCGACGAGGAGGGCATCGTCCTCCACGGCGAACCG
The DNA here is from genome assembly GCF_003856835.1 of Haloplanus aerogenes. Classification (NCBI taxonomy): domain Archaea; kingdom Methanobacteriati; phylum Methanobacteriota; class Halobacteria; order Halobacteriales; family Haloferacaceae; genus Haloplanus; species Haloplanus aerogenes. Next base: position 397,608 of record NZ_CP034145.1, on the reverse strand, counting down.
CCACGGGTTGCGAAAGCCCCACGCCCACTGCTCGTCGAGGCCGTCCTCACCGACGAGGGGATTGTCGTCGGGAATGGCGTAGGGCTCACCGCCATCGACGTCGATCCGGAGGATGCTCCCCAGCAAGTTCTCGGTGAGATCCTGCCCGTTGCCGCCGCGGATGCGCTCGTACCAGTCTTCGACGTGGCCGCGGCCCACGTCGCCACCGCCGCCGCCGTCGCCCACGCCGACGAAGAGATAGCCGTCGGGGCCGAAGGCGAGCGATCCGGCGTTGTGGTTGGGCTGGGGCTGGGCGATTTCGAGTACGATGCGCTCGCTGTCGGACGACGCCTGCGCGGCGGCCGGGTCGACCGTGACCTCGCTCAGGACGAACGTGTGGGAGTAGCCGGGCGGCGACGACGACCGACGCGGCGCGCTGTAGCGGACGAACAAGCGGCCGTTCGAGGCGAAGTCGGGGTGGGGGGCGAGGCCGAGCAGTCCCCGTTCGTCCGGACCGGACCGGAGGTCGACGACCCGATCCGAGAGGTCGAGAAACGGCGTGTCGGGGCGGTTGGCCGCGTACACTTGCCCCGGCTGATCCGCGACGAACGTGCGGTCGACGCCTGCGGGCATCGCCACGTCGGTCGGGGCGGCGAAGCCGTCGGCGACGGTGTCGACGCCCACGCCGGGGCGGTCGGCGGCCGCCGTCGGTGACGCCGTTCGCGTGGAGCCGGTGGGTGTCGCGGTCGTGTCGTCGGTGACGGTGGCGCTCCCGCCCTCACTACCACCGCCTCCACAGCCCGCGAGTCCTGCGAGGAGGACGCCGGCCGTCCGTCTCAGGAAGCGCCGCCGCCCGCCGCCGGCAATCATCCGCGTGCGAGTCGCCGCAAGCCGTGGTGAGTCAGTACCGACCGTGTCATGCCCCGCGGTAAGGAGCAGGGGAAGTAGATAGTTTGGGTGGAGGTCCGGCAGTATGGAGACATTTCGCAGGTTTCAACCGGTTCTCTGACACGATATCGCCGGTTTCGTATCGCTCGCTATTTGGGATTCAAATCGGGGCTGACCCCACGGTATGCTCCCGATACCTATGAGTGATGGGGCTGAACGAGGGTGTATGCGATCCGAATCGAGATCGGACCGAGGGGGAGACGGGGCCGACACAGACACCGTACCGAATCTCGCCACGACCAGCGAGGCGCTCGAACGCCAGTTGACGGTCGCGCTCGACACCGCCGACACGGAACAGACCCGTTTCCATCTCCGGCAGGCGCTCCAACTCGTCAAGGCACTGGACGAGTAGCACCGTCGCCGCCAGTTAGTAATCGTTATACGCCGGGTGGACTAGGTTCGACCTATGCAACGACGCGCTGCGGCCATCTACGTCGCGTTCTTCATCGTGCTCGGCGCGGCGTCGTACTCGGTGATCGCGACGGCCACTGCGCCGACGGTCGGATTCGAGAATCCGGATCACAGGCTCTCCGAAGGCGACCAGTTCTCGGTCGAGAATCGGCAGTACACGGTCTCGGCGATTTCGGCCGAAGTGTCCAGCGGTGGTGGGGGGCACGGTGGCGGCGCGACCGTCACGCGGTCCGGACAGCTCACGTGGACCAACGACTCCGCCCGCTACACGCAGACGTGGGATCACAACAGTACCGTCACGTATCAAGACGAGACGTACCGCGTCATGGTCGGCGAGGGCGACGATCCCTCGTCGTTCCGGCTGGTCGAGGAGATCAACCGGACCGCCATCCTCCAGGACGATCCGGCCGTCAACGACGAGACGGTCACGCTGAACGGCACGGAGTACGTCGTCCGCGAGTCGAACGGCAGTCGGACGCTGACGCCGGCGAGCGAATACTTCCCGACGCCGGCCTCGACACAGTATCAGGAAGGCGAGAGTCTCCAGTTCCAAGGGAACACGACGACCGTCGCCGACGTGACGACCGACGGCGCGACCCTCGCGTGGACGGCCCCGAAGACCAACACGGTCGACGTGGGTAACGAAGCGAACGTCACCGTGAACGGCCAGCAGTACTTCGCGTACTTCCCCGACAACAGCACGCTCGTCCTCGAGAGCGACTACGGCGTCTACCAGGAACAGACCGAGGAGATCGACACGTACCACGACCACGTCAACGGCCTCTGGGGCGTCTCCATCGTGAGTTTCGCCACGGCCATCATGCTGCTCGGCATGGCGTACATGCCCTCGCGGTACTGAGCGAGCGTCGGGCGGTTTTCGACGACGGATCGGGACACGCTGCTGCCGAGCGCCCCGAGAGAATGCCCGGAAGCGTTTTTTCGCCGGATCGAGTACTGTGAGGGATGAAAGTCTGGGTCGACCCGAAAGAGACGGCGGCCGGCGCGTGGGGTGGCGTCGACGACGACTCGATGGCGGCCGCGCCGTCGCCCGCATCGTCCGTCATCGAGCGGGCGGTTGCGGCCCGGCCCCCGATCCAGTACACCGACGGAGCCTATCTGACGCCGATGGCGGAGGGCGCGGACGGCCCGGAGCGGGACGACTACGCACGTATCCAGTTCAACTGCACGGTGGACCGCGCGGGGACGGTCAAGCTGACCGCTCGGGGCTACCGATGGGGCGGCGCGGAGCCGGACATGCGGTTCAAGTCGCTGTTTACGCGGGAGGCCGATCCGACCGAGACGGTGCCGTTCGACACGTACGAGCGGTGGCTACGCCTCCAGCGTGGCGAGGTACAGGGGTTCGAAGACGGCAACGAGTACATCCACTTCGAACCGACGGAGGGCGCCGTCGAAGAGGGACGAAAACAGCGCGCGTGGGAGGACTTGCGCTGGGATATCCAGATCAGGCTGGCCGAACTCGAACTCGTCAGAAACGCGCCCTTCGCCCGGTATCGGTTACAGGAACGTGGCGAGTGGGAGCCGATCCGTGGCACCCTGCGATGGAAGCCGACGGCCTTCGGGGACGCCGAAAACGAGCGGTGATCAGCCGCCGCGAACGGGAATCTTCGCCAGATCGACGCGGCGCTCGATCGTCTCCACGGAGCCGTCGCCGTCACCGGACTGCGTCCGGTTGCCCCCGGTTTCACGAGGCGTCTCCGACGCCTCGCTGTCGGGGTAGACGAGGGCGACGGCGTCGACGGCCCGCGGCGTCGATCCTGCGGGGATCGACCACTCGGCCGAGATGACGCGACGCTCGCCGGGCGCCAGTCGGTCGGTCGTCGTCCGGCCGCTGACCGAGCGCCCGTCGTCGAGGTGGACGGCGAGCAACTGGAACTCGTAATCCGTGTCGCCGGTGTTCTCCACCTCGACAGTGAGAGAGAGCGGCCAGCGGTCCCCGTCGACCTCCCGCAGGACAGCCGAGACGAGCGTCTCCGAACGATCGGTCTCCGGGAGGAGGTCGTCACCCACGGCCACGCCCGACTCGGCCACGTCCGTGGCGGTCGCGGTACGTTCGGAGTCCTCGTCGCCACCGCCGAACTGTTCTTCGAGCAGTCCCAAGAACGTGAGCCCCTCGACGAGGAGCGGGATGCCGATGCCGAAGCCGACGAGCAAACGGATCAGCGTCCGTTTCGAGATGCCGCCGGGCGTGTCGATGTCGCCGTCGCTGGGCGTCTCGGTCGCGTCTGACGAATCGTCGGGTGAGTCGGTCACGGATGGAAGGGGAGAGTTCGAACGTTAGACCGGGATCGGCGGACTGCCCGGTGCCAGCAGGCCGTCGCTGACGAGCGCCCACAGCGGCAGGCCGTACGCGAGCGCGATCAGCACGATGGCGACCGCCGTCCAGAGCTTCAGATTGTCGAGGATCTTCGGGCTGTGTTCGGGGCCGGACAGCGGCGCCGGGAGCGAACTGTTGACCCGGAGGGTGTCGTTGCCGCTGCCGCCGAACCACGTCCCGAAGATGACGATCAGGTAGAGCACCAATCCGATGAAGAGGATGGTGCCACCGATGGCGATCTGGAGGCGCATCTCGCTGATCCCGCCGACGACGCCCTGGAACGAGACGGCGTCGTACTGGGGTTCGGCAGTCCGCCGCGGGACGCCGGCCAGACCGGCCCGGTGCATCGCGTTCGACATGAGCGTCATGCCGATGAACCAGACGTAGGGCTGGATGGTCGCGAGCGAGCGGAAGCGCAGGCGGTTGCCCGTGATCTGCGGGAACAGCCAGTAACCGGCGGCCATGAAGGTGAGCGCCGACGCGGTGCCGACGGTGAGGTGGAAGTGCCCCGGCACCCACAGCGTGTTGTGGATGAGGTAGTTGATGTTCATGCCGGCGTTGATCATGCCGGAGAAGCCGCCGGCGGCGAACATCAGCCCCGCGAGCACACAGCCAGCGAAGGCGGGTTCGTCCCACGGGAGCGACCGCAGCCACCCGAGTCGACCCTCACCGCCACGCTGTCTGCCGCCGTGTTCGATGCTGGCGACGACGGTGAAGGCGGTGAGCAGGCTGGGCAAGAGGAGGAACATCGTGTTCGTCATCGCGATGAACTTGAAGCCCTCGGGGATGCCGGGGTCGACGTACTGGTGGTGGAAGCCGACCGGCGTCGAGAGCAGGAGGAAGAGGATGAACACGACGCGGGCGAGCGGGTCGCTGAACAGCCGGCCACCAGAGAGCTTCGGCAGCACGGTGTACCAGATGAAGTACGCCGGCATGAGCCAGAAGTAGACGACCGGGTGGCCGAAGTACCAGAACAGCGTCCGCGTCAGGAGCGGGTCGACCGCCTCGATCAGGCCGAGCGACCACGGCAGGAGGAAAAAGAGCACCTCCACCGCGACGCCAATCGACGAGATGTACCACATCAGCATCGTCACCAGCACCATGAACGTCTGCAGGGGGATGCGCTCGCCGGGGTTGTCCTTCCGCCAGCCCCAGTACGCGCGGAACCAGTCGACGCCGGCGAGCCACGAGCCGACGACGAAGAACACGAGGCCGATGTAGAACGCCGGATGCGCCTGCATCGGCGCGTAGAACGTGAAGAGCACGTCGGCCTTGAACGGCATCGACGGCACGAGGCCACCGAGGATGGTGACGGCCGCGATGATGGATCCGAGGAGCATCAGCGCGAACCAGCCCATGGTGAATCGGGGGCTCGGGAGCGGCCGGTCGAGGCTCCGCGTGACGCCCCACGTGAACAGCCCGGAGAGGGCGAACGTCGTGAACACGAGCGCGAGGAGAACGCCGTGGCCCGTGAGCACCGTGTAGTAGTCGGCGGAGCTCACGAACCCGCGGAAGATGCCCGTGCGGTGGAGCGCCTGAATCATGCCGAACAGGCCACCGATGCCGAGCGAGATGAACGCGACGGCCATATTCCAGCGAACGATGCGTGCGTCGGTCGGGAAATCGTCGACGTATGCCATCTTAGCTACCTCCCTCGTATTCGTCCTCGGGGACGACCACGAGTTGGCCCGCCATGGTGTGGTGGCCGGCGCCGCAGTACTCGTGACAGACGATCCCGTACTGGCCGGGGTCGTCGAACCGCACCGTGATCTCGGCGACCTGTCCGGGGATCACCATGACGTTGATGTTGGTGCCCGCAACCTCGAAGCCGTGGACCACGTCCGCGCTAGTGATGTAGAAGGTCACCTCGGAGTTAGCCGGGACGCGGATGGGCGAGGTGGTACCCGGCTGGAACAGGAACTGGCGGGCGACGACGTGAACCTCGTACTGGTTCTCGCCCACCTGGGTCACGCCCGGATCGCCGAATTCGGTGTCGCCGAGCGATCCGGCATCGACCGTGCCGCCGGAGTCGTCGACCATCTTCACGCCCGCGCCGACCGTACCGTACGTCACCGTCGCGATGAGCCCGACGATGAGGAGCAAGGCTGCTGCAGTCCAGAGTTTCTCGAATCGATGAATTTCCATACCTGACACCTCCTGTTAGCCGATCACCGTCGGTCCGCCGCCGAGGAACTCGACGAAGTACATGAACACCCACATCAGGGAGATGATGGCGACGTAGATCACGATGAGCGTCGCTGTCCCGTAGGGGTCGAAGTCGTCGTGGCCGAGTTCGCGGACGACGCCCGCCTCGAACACCGACTCCTCCGGCGTCCGTTCGGCGGGGGTCGCTGCGGCTTCGGCGGCCGTTCCACCGCCCGTCGTGAACTGGTCGTAGTTGAGGAACACCCACGCAGTGACGCCGAGGACGAGGGCGAGTGCCGCCGCGACGGCACCGCCGATCAGGCGGAAGGCGAGCGAGAGGGTGGGCGACGCGCCGGCGCCCTCGCCGCCTTCACCGCCGGGAGCGGGAGTTTCGCCACCACCGTCGCCACCACCACCGCCACCACCGCCGGAGGGTGCCGACCCGACGACGATGGCGCCTTTCATGCCGAGCGCGAGGTGGGGCTGGCAGTAGTACTTGTAGACGCCTTCGGTCTCGAAGGTGTGTTCGTAGGTGAAACCATTGTTCTCGATCGTCTCGTGGCCGCTCCAGCCGGCGTCGGACGGCTGTTCCTCGATCAGGATGTTGTGGGTGTCCGACGTCCACTCGAACGTGACCGTCGTCCCGGGATCGATCCGGACGGCGGCCGGTTCGAAGGCGTACGGACCGCCGTTGCCTTCGGCACCGACGTCGATGGTAATCGAATCCTGCCCGGTCTGGTCGGCGGTGCCGTCGAAGTTCTGCGTCTCGGCACCCGTCTCGCTACCGAACCAGTTGCCGTACTCGGCGGGGACACCGCCGCCCCCGCCCCCGCCACCGCCGCCACCGCCACCGCCTCCACTTCCGCCGCCACCGACGACGATGGCGCCTTTCATCCCGAGCGCGAGGTGAGGCTGGCAGTAGTACTTGTAGATTCCTTCGGTCTCGAAGGTGTGTTCGTGGGAGAACCCGGAGTTCTCGATGTTCTGGACGCCGCCCCAGCCGGCGCCGGACGGCTGTTCCTCGATCAGGATGTTGTGAGTGTCGGAGACCCACTCGAAGGTGACCGTCGTGCCCGGATCGACCCGGACGGCGGCGGGCGCGAAGGCGTACGGGCCGCCGTTGCCCTCGGCACCGACCTCGACCGTCACCGAGTCCTGACCGGTCCGATCGACGGTGCCGTCGAAGTTCTGTGTCTCACCGCCAGTTCCGCCGCCGAACCAGCCGCCGTAGTCGACGCCGCCCTGCGCGGCGGCGGGACTAGCAGTACCAGCGGCGATGCCAGCGGCCACGGTTCCCGCGGCCGTCCGGAGCGCCGCGCGCCGGGTGAGCGACCGCGCTCCACCGGCGTCGGAGTCCCGTGTCATCGCCGTCGCCTCCCGACGTGGCTCCCGTACCACGTCACGATGAGCCGTTCGCTACCGTCGTCTACCAGCATACATTCCCCCTCGCCACCTCGTCCTTATAATACGAGCTACCGATTTTCGATTCGCTGGAATGGCGGCGCCAGTTATTAGGAAGACTCCCCGACAGTATCGGTATGGTTTCCATCCGGCAAGTACCGATCGTCGCGTTGCTCGCACTGCTTCCCGTCGCGGTGTACGCGTTCTCGATCGAGCTCATCGCGGTGGTGGCGCTGGTCAACGTCGTGCTCATCGCAGCGAGCGTGTACGGGATGTTCCTGCCCAGCGAGTCGACCGTCAAGGCCGCGTCCGCGTAAGCGATGATACCGCTCTCCGGTTCGGGCGCCGGGGCGGCTGCGACCGCCGCAGCGAGCGATCCCGGGCTACTCGTGTTCCTCGCCATCGGCGTCCTCGGCGGCGCGCACTGTCTCGGCATGTGTGGTCCGCTCGTGACGCTGTACGCCGACCGGCTTGGAAGCGGGGCCGAACGTGTTCGACCCATCGACGTCCGCCAGCACCTGCTGTTCAACGCCGGCCGAACGCTCAGTTACGCCGCCATCGGAGCGCTCATGGGGGCGCTCGGGGCGGTACTCTTCGACGTCGCCGCCGTCGCCACCCTCGCGACCGACGTTCGGGGCGTCACGGGCATCCTCGCCGGCGGCTTCATCGTGTTCACCGGCGCGGGCTATCTCCTCCGTGGTACCGTCGGTCACGGCGTCGGGATTCCGTTCGTCGGTGACGCCTTCTCGCGAGTGTACGCCGCCGTGACGACCCGCGTCGACGAGTGGGTCGGCGGCCCCCGGATCATCGCGCTCGGCGCGCTCCACGGATTCCTCCCCTGCCCACTGCTCTACCCCGCCTTCCTCTACGCGTTCGCCGTCGGCTCGCCGATCCGCGGGGCGGTGTCGCTCGCCGTCCTCGGCATCGGCACCGTCCCGACGCTCCTCGCCTACGGCACCGTCTTCCAGTCACTCGGAACGGGGAGTCGGGTGAACCTCCACCGGGCTCTCGGCGTCGCCTTCGTGGCCCTCGGCTACCTGCCGCTGGCCCACGGGCTGATGCTCCTCGGAATCCACATCCCCCACCCGCCGATCCCCGTCTACCAGCCGCTCGGATGACCGACACCGACACCTGCACACTCTGTGACCTGCCGACGCCCGAGCCGCCAGTGACAGCGGACGGTGTCACGGGCACCTTCTGCTGTCGCGGCTGTCTGGAAGTGGCGCGAACCCTCGACGACATCGAGGGCGCGTCGGCCGCGGACGTGGACGGTCCCGAGGGCGTGCGCGAGGCGCTCGGCGGCGACGAGGGGAGCCCGGAACCGGACGCCGACACCGACGCCGCCTTCGTCGCCGTCGATGGCATGCACTGTGCGACCTGCGAGGCGTTTCTGGAGGCGCGCGCGACCGACCACGACGGCGTCGCCACGGCGGAGGCGTCCTACCCCTCGAATCTCGTCCGTCTCGTCTACGACCCGGACCGACTGGACGAGGGTGACCTGCCCGACCTCCTCGACGGTGCGGGCTACCGCGCCCGCGCGATCGACGAGGAGGGCGAGGACGACACCACCGAGACCATCGGCCGTCTGATCATCGGCGGCTTCTTCGGCATGATGACGATGGCGTGGTACGTCCTCTTTCTCTACCCCACCTACCTCGGCCTCGACGTGTCCCTCCTCGACGTGACCGGATCGGCCGGCCAGTATCTCCTCTGGAACGTCTGGGTGATGACGAGCATCGTCCTCGGCTACACCGGCTACCCCATCCTCCGGGGGGCGTACGTCAGCCTCAAAGCCGGCCGACCCAACATGGATCTGCTCGTCGCGCTCGCGGCCGGCACCGCCTACGTCTACTCGACGGCGACGCTTCTCCTCGGCGGGACGGAGGTGTATTTCGACATCACGACGGTCGTCGTCGTCGTCGTCACCCTCGGCGGCTACTACGAGACGCGCCTGAAATCGCGCGCCGCGGGGCAGTTGACCGAACTCACCGAGAGCCGGGTCGAGGAGGCGCGCCGACGGACGGCGACGGGGGAGGAGACGGTTGCAGTCGAGGATATCGAGGCTGGTGACGACCTCGTCGTCGGCACTGGCGAGCGCGTGCCCGTGGACGGCACGGTGATCGAGGGGACGGCCGCCGTCGACGAATCGCTCGTGACCGGCGAGTCGGTCCCCGTTCGACACACCGCCGGCGACGAGGTGATCGGCGGCGGCCTCGTCACCGAGGGCGGCATCGTCGTCGCGGCCGACGAAGGGGCGACGAGCACGCTCGACCGCCTCGTCACCCACCTCTGGCGTGTCCGGAGTTCGCGCTCCGGCGTCCAGCGCCTCGCCGACCGCCTCGCCGCCGTCTTCGTCCCCGTCGTCGTCCTCCTCGCCCTCGGGGCGTTCGTCGTCCACCTCGCCCTCGGTTCGTCGCCGACGGCCGCCTTTCTGACCGGTCTCGCCGTCCTCGTCGTCTCCTGTCCCTGCGCGCTGGGGCTGGCGACGCCGCTCGCCGTCGCCGCGGGCGTCCGCGAGGCACTCGCCGCGGGCATCGTCATCACTGACGGCGACGTGTTCGAGCGCGCAACGGAGGCCGACATCGTCGCCTTCGACAAGACGGGGACGCTCACGACGGGGGAGATGACGCTGTACGACACTGCCGGCGAAAGCGACGCCATCGCCCGGGCCGCCGCCGTCGAGACGTTCGCGGATCACCCGATGGGGCGGGCGGTGATCGAGGCCGTCGACGTACCGGACCTCGCCGTCGACGACTTCGAGCGCCACCCCGGACGGGGCGTCAGCGGAACAGTCGAGGGCGACCGCGTGACCGTCGGTCGCGCCGACCTGTTCGAGGACTGCGAGATACCGGCCACCTACCGCGAGCGCTACGACCGCGCCGTCGACGCCGGGCGCGTCGCCGCCTACGTGGGCCGGGGAGGCACGGTTCGGGGCGTCCTCGTCGCCGGCGACCAGCCCCGACCGGAGTGGCGGCGGGTCGTCTCGGCCGTCGCCGCGGACGTGGAGCGAGTCGTGATCATCACCGGCGACGGCGAGGCGGCGGCCGCCCGCTTCCGCGACCACCCCGACGTGGACGACGTGTTCGCCGGCGTCCCCCCCGAGGCGAAAGCGGAGGTGATCGGCCGCCTGCGCGAGGAGGGAACGACGGTGATGGTGGGCGATGGCAGCAACGACGCGCCGGCGCTGGCGGCGGCCGACCTCGGCATCTCGCTGGAGAGCGGAACCCGCCTCGCGGCCGACGCCGCCGACGCCGTCGTGACGACCGACGATCTGACCACCGTCCCCGAGGTGTTCCGTCTCACCGCGGCGACGAAGCGACGCATCCGCGAGAATCTCGGGTGGGCGTTCCTCTACAACGCCCTCGCGGTGCCGGCGGCCGCGCTGGGCGCGCTCAACCCCCTCGTCGCCGCGGTGGCGATGGCCGCGAGTAGCCTGCTGGTGGTCGGGAACTCGGCGCGGGGGCTGGGGACGACTGACGAGTGCGACACGGATCGGTCGACGGCGTCGGGGACACTGCACGAGACGACGGATGGACCAACAGCCCCGGTCGCCGACGGCGGAGGCGACGCGTAGTCGGACGGTCAGAAGGCGTGTGGGTCGTCCTCGTAGCCACAGAGTTCGTCGTAGAGGTCGGTCCGACGGTCCCGCGGGATGACGTTGTGGTCGTTCCACGTCTTCATTTTTCGGGCGTCCATGAGGTTGCAGTCCTCGACGACGAGCAGTTCCTCGTCTTCTTGGCTTGCCGGTCCGGCGATGGGGTTGCCCGCGGGATCGACGACCAGACTGCGGCCGAGGAACGGTTGGCCGCGTTCGGTGCCGACGCGGTCGGCACAGGCGAACCACACCGTATTGACGTGGGCGTTCGACACGGCGAGGTAGTTCGCCCGGGCGAGTTCGTCCTCGTCCATCTGTCCGGACTGTTCGTACTCGTTGATCGGCACCCAGTTGGTGGGTTCGGCGATGATATCGGCGCCTTTCCCCGCTTGGATGCGCGTCAGTTCGGGGAACCACTGATCGTAACAGATCTGCATCCCGATGCGACCGATCTTCGTTTCGAACACCGTGACCTCGTCACCGGGTTCGAACCAGAGTTTCTCCTCGTTCCAGAGGTGAACCTTCCGGTGGGTGCCGATGTATCCGTCCGGACCGACGAGGATAGAGGAGTTGTACAGCAGGTCGCCGTCCTGCTCGGAGTAGCCACCAACGATGTACGCATCGTACTCTTCGGCGAGGTCGATCCACCGCTGGGCCGTCTTCCCCTCCGGAATGGGTTCGGCGAGCGAGCGCGCCTCCTCGCGGGAGTTGAAGACGTAGCCCGAGTTAGCGAGTTCGGGCAGAACGATGAAGTCCGCACCACGCTCCGCGGCGTCCTCGATGAACTCGCAGGACTTCTCCCGATTGCCCTCCAGATCCCCAACCCGGGGCTCGAACTGTGCACAGGCGATAGTGACGAGCGACTCGCGGCCCGGTTCCCGTTCGTCGACCGTCGGTTCGTCCCGTTCTACTGCGTTAGGGTGTGACATACCAAATCGTACGGACGCGGAACGCAAAAGCGTTGACCTCGGAGCAACTCAGGCACCGCTCAGCGTTGCGAGCGTCTCGGCCAAGACTGCAGTCGCCGTCGCGCAGTCGTCCCAGTCGGTCCACTCGCGAGGACTGTGCGAAATGCCATCCCGAGAAGGGGCAAAGAGGAGAGCGGCGTCAGTAACATCGGCGACGTACATCGTGTCGTGGAAGGCGCCGGAGTGTAAATCGAGCGTGTCGATACCGAGACGGTCAGCGGCGGCGTGGACCGTGTCTCGGAGTCGCTCACTCATGTCGGTCGGTGCAGCGGTGAAGTCCCGGTGGAGGTCGGTGATGACGCCACGGTCGGCTTCGAGGCGGTCGAGTTCCGCGCGAACACCGTCGATCACGTCCTCAATGACCGCGGCGTCGGTGTCGCGCACGTCGAGGCTGGCGGTGACGGCACCCGGAATAACGTTCACGGCGCCGGGCTCGACGTCGAGTTGACCGACGGTCCCGACCAGCGTCTCGGGGCGTTCGTCGGCGGTTACCGCCGCTTCCAAGCTGAGGACGAATTCGCTCGCGGCAGTCAGCGCGTCGGTTCGCTCGGCCATCGGCGTCGACCCGGCGTGATTCGCGCTGCCCGTGACAGTTACTTCACCGTGTGTCACTCCCGCGATAGTGGTGACGACGCCGACTGGCACGCCGGCATCCTCCAGACGTGTCGACTGCTCGACGTGGAGTTCGAGCCACGCGTCCCACTCGCTTGCGTCGAGATGGCCGTCGCCGCGGTAGCCGATGTCGGCCAGCGCGTCGGAGAGGGTGACTCCGTCGTCGTCGGTGAGGGTCAGCGCGTCCTCGACGGACCGATGCCCGCTGGCGACGGACGAACCGAGGAGCCCGTCGGCGAACCGGACACCCTCCTCCTCGGTGAACGAGACGACCTCGATCGGTCGCTCGGGAGTGCGGGCGGCGTCCTGCATGGCTCGGACGGCTTCGAGGCCGGCGTAGACGCCGAGTGGGCCGTCGAAGATGCCGCCGCGAGGAACGGAGTCGAGGTGGCTTCCGACTGCTACGGGTGCCGCCGTCGGGTCGGCGCTTGGCGGCACCCAGCGGCCGGCGATGTTGCCGACGGCATCGACACGAACCTCGAGACCCGCCTCTTCGAAGCGTTTGACCAGCCGATCACGGGCGTTCCGGTTCGCCGTCGATCCGGTCAGGACAGTCCGCCCCCGCCCCTCCGAAGCGTCGACGGCACCGAACGCTCCCGTCGTCTCGATGTCGGTCCGGAGTCGGTCCGCGCGTATCTGGAAAGATTGGGAGGTCACAGGTCGTACTGCTCGGGCGGCGTGCAAAAGGATATCTGTGGGTTTCGGTGGGGTGGTTCTACGGGGCAGATGTCGTCTCAGCTAGTGGGCAAAATGTATATGTGGGTAATACATCGTCAGGGTATGTCACGTAATGACGATGGGCAGAATCGGACAACGCGATTGAGTCGGAGGCGACTCATACAGAGCGGAGCGGCGACAACTGGACTGACTGCACTGGGCGGGTGTCTCGGCGGGAGCGGTGGTGGCGGAAGTTCCGGACCGGTACGGGTCGGTGTACTCTCACCGCTGAGCGGCGCGTGGACGGTGTACGGGAAGGCTCACCGCCGTGGCTTCGAACTCGCGATGGATGAAGTCAACGCGAACGGGGGGATCAACGGGCGCGACGTGGAGGTCATCGTCGAGGACACCCAGACCGACCCCAAGACGGTGACAGAGAAGGCACAGAAAGTGATCCGACAGGACAACGTCGATGTGGTCGCCGGTACGTTCAGTAGTGCCTCGCGAAACGCCGCGGCACCGGTCGTGACCCAAGAGGACAAGGTGCTGCTCTACCCCACCTTCTACGAGGGTCAGGATCAAGAGAACTTCCCGGGGACGTGTAACGACCTGCTCTTCATGTTCGGCATCGTCCCCTCCCAGCAGGCGGCACCGTGGATGGACCACATGACCTCCGAACACGGGAGCAACTTCTACATGGTCGGGTCGGACTACGTCTGGCCGCGCTTCACGAACAAGCGGGTGAAAGCCAACCTCCAAGAACTCGGCGGCAACGTCGTCGGCGAGGAGTACATCCCGCTCGGCACCTCCGACTTCGGATCGGTGCTCTCGCGCATCTCTAACTCGGACGCCGACATCGTGTTCGGAACCCTCACCGGAACGGACACCATCGCGTTCGCCAAGCAGTTCTACAGCCGCGGCCTCAACGAGGAATTCACGTACTGGACGGTCGACGACGAGGAGTTCGCCACCCAGGGGAAGGGACCACAGGCCGCCCACGGGACGTACGTGAGCTTCGACTACTTCCACACCATCGACACGGAACTGAACAAGCAGTTCGTCAGCAAGGTCCAGTCGGAGTACGGCGAGAACGCGGGCATGGACACGGTTGGCGCCGCGATGTACAACGCTGGCCACATGTTCGCCAAGGCCGCGAACGAGGTTGGGTCGGTCAACACCGACGACATCATCGGCGGCCTCGAAGGACTCTCGCACACCGGGCCACAGGGCGAGTTGAAGATGCGCGAGAAAGACCATCAGATGGTCCTACCGTCGTATCTGACGCGCGTGCCCGAGAGTTGGTCGGACACCAACGACTTCGAGGGGATGTTCGAGATCATCGACAAGCAGGAGTCGGTGACACCGGAGACGGCGAACTGCGAATTCCCGCTCGGAAAGGGTAACTAACTCGGCCGATCGATGCTCGCGCTCGATTTCGCCAGTATCATCAGTCAGACCCTGTTCGCCACGTCAATTCTGATCGTCGCAGCGCTCGGACTCGCCATCATCTTCGGGATGATGGGCGTGATCAACCTCGCCCACGGTGCGCTGATAACTGTCGGGGCGTACGTCGCGTACACGGTGACGAATGCAGGCTTCAGCCTCTGGACCGCGTTCGTCATTGCACCGATCGTCGTCGCGCTCGTCGGGCTGATCATGGAGCGGACAGTCATCAATCGCCTCTACGAGCGCCCGGTCGACACGTTGCTGGCGACGTGGGGATTCGCGCTGGTGATCCAAGAACTGATCAAAGTCATCTTCGGGACGAGTGCACAGTCAGTTCCGAACCCCTACTCCACACCGGTCGAGGTGTTCGGTGCGAATCTACCACAGTATCGCATCCTCCTGGTCGGACTGGCCATCGTGCTCCTCGTGGTCACGTACGTGACGTTCAAATACACCGATTTCGGCATCAAATCCCGAGCGGTGATCCAGAACGACGAGATGGCCGGGATGCTCGGTACTGACGTTCGGTTCGTCTACATGGTGACGTTCATGATCGGAGCCGGGCTGGCGGGGCTCGCCGGGGCAGCCGTCTCGCCGATCGTGGGCGCCGACCCGAGGACTGGGTTGGGTTATCTCGTCCAGTCCTTCTTCGTGGTCATCGTCGGTGGAACGGGGCAGTTACTCGCCGGGACGCTCGGCGGCTCCGGTCTCATCGGCGGGTCCGCAGCGGCACTCTCGTTCGTGAGTTCCCAGACGTTCGCACAGACGGTCGTGTTCGCGTTCGCAATCATCGTCATTCGGATCAAACCCGAGGGACTGTTCGGAGGACAATAATGTCGTATATCGATCGAACGAAAGGGGCATTGTACCAAGCGTCGATGTCGGAGAAAGTGTTGTTGGGCGCGACTGTCGTCGGGCTCTTCCTGCCGGTCGTACTCCAGCCATATCTGGCCTTCCTCGCGGCCCAGTACTACTTGTTCTCGCTCATGGCATTGAGCCTCGGCCTCCTCTGGGGGTACGTCGGTATCCTCAGCTTCGGGCAGGCCGCATTCTTCGGACTCGGGGCGTACGTCATGGCGTGGTCGTTCAAGTATACGTTCGTCCCGGGTCTCAATCCGGCGTACGTCGCGTTGGTGTTGGCTCCGCTAGTTACTGGCGCCATCGCCGCCATACTCGGGTGGTTCCTGTTCTACTCCGACGTGAAAGACGTCTACTTCGTCATCATCACCCTCGCACTGTCCGTGATTCTCGAACAGCTGGCGGTCAGCGTATCGAGCATCTTCGGCGGATTCAACGGAATCTACCTCCCCCGGATGGCGGTGTCGATTCCGGGGGTGTTCAGCTATCAACTCGCCAACGACCGGGTGTTCTACTACGTGGCTTTCGCGGCGCTCGTCGGTGGATACGCCCTCTGCCGACGGATCGTCCGCTCCGACTTCGGGGAGACGCTCCTCGCCATCAAGGAAAACGAGGAACGGACGAAGAGCCTCGGCTACAACACCGCTCGCTACAAGACGCAAGTGTTCACCGTCTCTGGGGCGCTTGCCGGCATCGCGGGCGCGCTGTACGCAACACTGTCACAGTTCGTCTCGCCGCCGCTGACCGGATTCGTCCTCTCGACGGAGGTTGTTATCTGGGTCGCGGTCGGTGGCCGGAACCTCCTGCTCGGCGCCATAACCGGTGGGCTCCTCGTCAACGCCGCATCGACCGGGCTGAGTTCTGCCCTCGCGGATCGCTACATCCTCATCCTCGGCCTGATCTTCATCGCGGTCGTGGTGACGTTCAAGAAAGGGGTAGTCGGCTATCTCGCTGAGCGCTACGACTGGGGTGAGAAACTGTGAGCACGATCCTACAGACCGACAACCTCGTCAAGGAGTTCGACGGCGTCGTCGCGACGGATAATCTCAACTACGAGATGGAAAAGGGCGACATAGAATGTGTCATCGGTCCGAACGGTGCCGGTAAGACGACGTTTTTCAATCTCATCACCGGCGCTATCAAGCCCGACTCCGGCACCGTCTACTTCGACGGCGACGACATCACGGGCCAGAGCATCAACGAAATCGCCCGCCGAGGAATGGTCCGGAAGTACCAGACACCCTCGGTGTACAACGAAATGAGCGTTCGGCGCAACATCCGAATTGCGTTCGGCGAGGACAAGCCACCGAACGCCGACGAGCGACTGACGGAGCTACTCGATCTGATCGGACTGACCGAACGCGTCGACGAAACGGCCGGAAAGCTCGATCACGGCACGAAACAGTGGCTCGAGATCGGGATGGTACTGGCGAACGATCCACAGCTCATCCTCCTCGACGAGCCGACAGCCGGAATGACGACCGAAGAGACGATGAAGACCGCGGATCTGATCACCTCGATCAACGACGCCGAAGGGGTCTCCATCATTGCCATCGAACACGACATCGAGTTCGTCCGCCAACTCTCCTCGACGGTCACTGTTCTCCATCAGGGGTCAGTGCTCGCGCAGGGTAGCGTCGAAGATATCGAATCGAACGAGGAAGTGCAGAACGTGTACTTGGGGAGTGGATGACGATGATGCTTACAATCGACGCGCTAAACGTATCGTACGGGGAGACACGGATCATCAACGATCTCTCGCTGAACTGCAGCGACGACGAGATCCTCGCGGTGCTCGGACGCAACGGGATGGGGAAGACGACGCTCCTTCGCGCGATCGCGGGCGTCCTCGAATCCGACTCGGGGACAATCACTTTCGACGGTGAGGATGTGACCGACAGCCCCCCACACGAGCGTGCACGGCGCGGGATCACCCTGATCCCACAAGGGCGAGAGATCTTCCCGGATCTCACCGTCGACGAGAACCTCCAAATGGGAACCTACGCCGCTACCGGCCGAACACCGCTCGACCGCGAGCGAGTGTACGAGTATTTCCCGATCCTCGAGGAACGGCTCGAACAGAAAGGCGGGACGCTCAGCGGCGGGCAACAGCAGATGCTGGCCATCGGACGTGGACTGGTGACGAACCCCGAACTCATCCTCCTCGACGAACCGTCCGAAGGAATCCAGCCGTCGATCGTCAAGCAGATCGGCGAGATTCTGCCGGAGATTCACCGAAAGGAAGACGTGCCCGTGGTCATCGTCGAACAGAACATCGAACTCGTGTCTTCAGTCGCCGATCGGGGGTACATCATCGAGAACGGCCGGATCGTCGAAGAGGGCGATATCCGCCGACTGCAGGACGAAGGACTCATCCAGAAGCACATCGGTATCTGACGGCGACCGACTGAGACTCAAACAGAGGCTTTCGTTTTGCGTACCCTTTTGCACCGTCGAGCACACGAACAAATATGGTCCCCTCCGTCTCCACCCCCCGTGCTCGCTCGGCCGCCGCCCGTGCCGAGGGCGCCGCCCGCGCCACCGCCTTCTGGAGCGCCGTTGCCCTCCCCTTTGCCGCCATCGGCTTGCTCGCCGTCGGTGCATCGCCGCCCCGGATCGGCCTCCTGCTCCTGTGTAACGCCGTTGCGCTCGTCGTCGGACACGGCCACCGGGGCGACCGGTCGCGCCGCGACCGCTGAGCCGACGAAGGTACGTCGGACAGTATAAGACAGACGGACTGCAATCGCCGAGGGAATGCGGGTGACGCTACTCGGGACGGGAGACACGACGGGCACACCGACCGTGGGTTGTGACTGCGACACCTGCGAACGGGCACGCGAACTCGGCGTCGAACGCTCGCGCTTCTCCGTCCACGTCGAGAACGAGCGGACCGGCGAATCGCTTCTGATCGACTTCAGCCCCGACTTCCGCCACCAGTTTCTCACACAGGACGTGCCACTGCCCGACGCCGCGCTGGTGACGCACATCCACTTCGACCACCTCGACGGGTTAGGCAACGCCTACCGCCTGTTCGACGACCTGCCCGTCCACGCGACTGGCGAGGTTGACCCCGTGACCGACGAGAGCGTCGCGGGCACCATCCGCCGGAAGTACGACTACCTCGACCGGGTGAGCGTCCACGATCATGCCCCGAACGAACGCTTCCGCGTCTGTGGGCTGGACGTACGGTTCGTCCCCGTCGACCACCCACCGCTCCTGTGTTACGGCGTCGTCGTCGAGGACCCCGAGACGGGCGCGAAATGTTCGCTCACCGGCGACACGAGTTACGGCATCCCCGAGGCGTCGCGGGACGCACTGGCGGCTCCCGACCTCCTCCTCGCTGACGCCATCGTCCCCGCATCGTCGGCCGAACACCACCCGTTCGGCGGCAAACACCACGACGACGAAGGGGTACCGCGGACGTTCGGGACGAAACACATGACCCGCGAGGGGGCGCTCGACCTCGCAGCCGACCTCGACGCCGAGCGGACGCGGTTGGTCCACCTCGCACACTACTATCCGGCCGACGAGGCGTTCGAGGAACCGCTGGCCGTCGACGGCGAGCAGTACGACCTTTAAGGGCCCGGGGCGATAGGCCGATATGATCTCGACGCTCGGCCGCGGCGCCGCCAGCGGCCTCGCGGGCGCACTCGTCTGGATCGGCGTCTCGCTACTCTTCCTCGGTACGCCCGACCCACAGCGGGCAGCAGTCGCCGGCCTCGTGCTCGCCGTTCTCGTGGCGGCGGTGACGGCACTCAGGTGAACCGATCCAGCCCCGTCTGTCGGCGCCGGACGCCTTCGGGATCGGCAACCCACGGCGTCCGGTCGTCGCGCAACGCCGCCCGGTCGACGGCGGGCGGATCGGCGGGGTCGAACCGGGAACACGACTTGCCGCACTCGCTCGCAGGATCGACGACGCGGTCGAACGCGGCACAGTGGGGGCGGCCGTCCGCAGTCGGACACATCGACGCACACCCGGGATAGTCGCGTGGTCGCCATCCCTTGCCGTAGGCGCGTTCGGCGATGGCGCGGCGCTTCCGCGCCTTTTCGGCCGCCGAGACGACCGCCACGTCGGTCCGGAGCGGGTGCTCCGCGAGCGGTTCGATCCCCGGCGTCGACGGATCGAGCGGCGTCGGTTCGCGGACGACGGTGAGGTCGCCGTCGACGAACCGCCAGACGCCCACCGACTCCGGGATACGGTTCAGGTGCGCGCCGGTCACGTAGCTCTCGGTCGCGAGGATGGAGATGTCGAAGAGACCGAGCGCGGTGTCACACCGGAGTTGTCGCTGGAGGTCGCCGGGGCGCCCGAGGTCGGGTTTGTTCTCGATGCCGATCAGGCGGTCGAACCAGTCGGGGTAGCGGGTCGTCGCGCGGACGTGCCGGCGACTCCCGCGGCGTTCGGCCTCGAAGAAGCCGACCTCGACGGCGCGGTCGGCGATACGGCGAGCGTGACCGGGCGCGCAGTCGAAGGCGTCGGAAGGGTCGACGGCGCGGCCGGGCCCCACGCCGCTCTCGATGGCTCGCGGCGGAATCGTCTCGTTCGTGATCGCGGCGCGGCGGTCGAACGCAGGGCCGGGGACCACCGCACAGACGTCGACGATCCGGGCGCCGGGGTCGGCGACCGAGGCGCCGATCTGCCGGCCGAGTACCCACTCACGGGTTCGTTCGAGGTGGGTACAGAGCGCGAGTTCGAACGCGTACTCCGACACGCTGTCGCGATTGTCGTGAATCATGCGGAATTCTCGCCGGATCAGGTCGGCGAGAATCCGCCGACTGAACGACGATCCCGATCAGTCGTCGACGATGACTTCGACGGGGTCGTCGGTGTCGTCGTCGGTGTCGAGGCCGTCGCGGCCGCCACGTTCCTGCCAGAGGAGGGCGCCGGCGACGAGGACGACGATCCACGAGCGCCAGTTCGCCAGGTTGAGCGTGTAGCCGATGCCGAAGGGCTTCTCGACGACCATGCCCTCGCCGGGCTTCCAGTGCGCGGAGAGCAGGCGGCCGAGGCTCGGGCGTTCGAAGTTGTACGGGATACCGAGAATCGATCCTGACTGCGGCTTGTCGACCATGGGAGATGCGTACGGTTCCCCGGGATAAATCGTTTCGGCTCCCGCGTGGTCGGGAACAGCGTTATTGTCGGGGACGGCCGACCTGTAGTATCGGCAATGAGTGAATCCGGGGGGTCAGGATCGGATGACTCCGACGGCACCGGGGTCGAATACGGCGAGATAGCGCTCGCGCTAGCCGTCGTCGCGGCGCTCGTCGTCGCTGCGGCGCTCCTCCCGGGCGCCGGCCTCGGCGGGACGGGCGGCGAACCGAGCGAACGGGGGACGGCGACGGCCGAGGCGCCGACGACACCCGGCCAACAGGGACGCAGCGGCACGCCGCCAGGCGGCGCGCTGGGAGGTGGGTCGCCGAGCGGCGTTCCCCTCTCACAGCCACCGGCGGAGACGCAGATCGGCTCCACGCAGTCGATGGGCCGGTCGCTGGCACAGACCCCGCAGTTCGTCGTCGAGGGACCGACGAACACGTACT
This sequence comes from Haloplanus aerogenes, assembly GCF_003856835.1. NCBI lineage: Archaea > Methanobacteriati > Methanobacteriota > Halobacteria > Halobacteriales > Haloferacaceae > Haloplanus > Haloplanus aerogenes. The sequence goes on along the minus strand of NZ_CP034145.1, from coordinate 376,718 downwards.
GGCGCCAGACGGCGTACACGAGATACACCGGATCGACGTGGGCGAGTTCGCCGCGGTGGCAGTCCATCGACCGAGGCGTCCCCAACGACGCCCAGACGGCCGCAGGGCGGTCGATGGACTACCGCGTCACGCTTCTGGTCCCCTCGTCGTCGCTCCCGACGGCGTGGCAGCCGAGCCAGGTCCAGGTGGCGAACGGAAGCGCAGGCGTCGAGGCGTCGTCGGTCGGTGGCGTCCGCGCGACGCGACGCCTCCCTGCAGGCACGACGTATCTGGCCCGGAGCGCGGCGCCGCCCGGCGATTCGGCGACGCTTCGCGCCGCGGGCACCGACTACCCCGACCGGATCGAGCGGCGGTACACACAGCTTCCCGAGACGACTCCCGAACGAGTGGGCGCGTTCACCGACGAGTTGACCGCGGGCGACGAGACGCCGTACGACGAAGCCACGACGATTCGGGACTGGCTCCAGCAGAAACCCTACTCGCTGAACGCCAGCCACGAGGCGGGGGAGCCGGTGGCCGACCAGTTCATCTTCGAGATGGAGTCGGGCTACTGCCAGTATTACGCCACGTCGATGGTCGTCATGCTGCGGACGCAGGGGATTCCGGCGCGGTACGTCGTCGGCTACGCGCCGGGCGAGCGCGTGGGCGAGAACCAGTATCTCGTCACCGCCGACCGGGGACACGCGTGGGTCGAGGTGTTCTTCCCCGATACGGGCTGGGTACGCTTCGATCCGACCGGCTCCGGCCGGCTCCCGGTCGAAAATCCCCAGCCGCCGTACGACATCTCGCTGAATCGCTCGGCCGTCGCCGGCGCGAACGTGGCGATCACCGTCGAGAAAAACGACACGCCGGTCGTGGGCGCACCGGTCGAAATCAACGACGAGCGGGTCGGCTGGACCGGAGCGGCCGGGACGGTGACGACCCAACTGCCCTACGCCGCGGAGTTCACCGTGACCGCTCGGCCGCCGGACGCGGCGACGAAGTACGAGGGCGAGGAGGGAGAGACGACGGCGACGGCGGCCGACCTGTGGGCCGGCGGTGAGGCGCTCCCCGCCCGCCGTGACGCCAGCCCCGACCGACCGCCGATAGCCGCCGACCACGACGGGACGAACCACTCCTCGCGGACCTACCGCAGCGACACGAACGTCACGCTGTCGGTCGAGGGGACGCCCGTCGCGGGCGGCGGCGTCACCGTCGTCGCGACGATTCGTGACGTCCCCGTCCGGGAGGCGGCGGTGACCCTCGACGGCGAACGCGTGGGGACGACGGGCGCGGACGGCCGCCTCGGCTTCTCGCTCGACGGCGTCGCGCCGGGGAGCCACCGCCTCGCCGTGCAGCGCGAGTCGGTCGGCGCGACGACGACACTCCAGGTCCGCCCGGCGGGGGCCGAGACACCGACTTCGACCCCCGACCGCTCGCCGGCGCTGAACCTCTCGGTCGACGCCCCGCTCTCGCTCCCGCTTCCGGGCGGGCCGGCGACGATCCGGACGACCTGGAACGGGACGCCGGTCGGTGGCGCGCAGGTGTCGGTGGGCGGACGCGCGGTGGGCACGACGACCGAGAACGGCACGCTCGACGTGTCGCTCCCGATGTCGGGATCGGCCGCTGTCGTCGTCCGGCACGACAGTACGGCGGCGCGGACGACGCTCCCCCTCGGTCGCAACGCGGCGCTCGTCGGACTGCTCGCGCTGGGGGGGCTCACCCTCCTGTGGCGCGAGGGACGACGGCGCGGCCTCACCGGTCGGGGCGCGGCACACGCGGCCGCGACGGGGGTGGCACGACTCGCCGCGTGGGCGGTCGCCGTCTGTGTCCGCGCGGCCGACCTCCTCGTGCGTGCGGGGCAGGCGATCCGTCGCGGACTGGTACACCTCGCGGCGCTCCCGCGACAACTCGCGATCCACGGGCTGTCGGCGCTCTCGGGACTCCACCCGCGCCGGTTCGTCCGGTGGCTGCGCGCGTGGTTGGCCAGCCTCCTGTCGCGTGGCGAGTCGGGAGCGGAGACCGGGCCGGCCGGGAACGACTCGCGTGGCGCGAGTGCGTCCGGGAGCGAGGGCGACGCGGCGTCGACGGCGACGCTGCGCGACCTCTGGCGGGAGTTCGTCGCCCTCGTCGCGCCACCGCGGGCACGGACGCGCACGCCGGGTGAAATCGCCCGCTACGCCGTCGACCGCGGACTCCCGGCGGAGCCGATCCGTGCCCTGACGGACGCGTATCGTGACGCCGAATACGGGCGACTGGCGCCGGACGACGACCGCCTCGCCCGCGCCCGCGACGCGGTCCGGAGGGTTCGCGAAACGCTCCGTGGAGGCGAGCGGTCGTGAGTCGGATGACGTGGCGGCGGTTCGCCGTCGCCGTCGCCGTCGGCGGCGTCGTCTTCGCGGTCTGGTACGGGTTCGCGCCGGGGACGCTCCCAGCGGGGGTTCGGGAGCCGCTCGACACGCTCGGCGTCGACCGCGGCCTCGCACTGGCGTTCGCCGGATCGGTCGCCGGCGTCCTGGGCCTGCTGTACGCGTGGCTCTCCGAGCCGGACGGCGAGACGCCGATAGGGGACGGTCCGAACGACACGCCGGGACGACCAGTCACCGTCGCCGGCGCGGAACTCTCGGCGCGGTACGAGCGGGCGGTCGAGAACGGCGGTCCCGACGCTGGCGGCGACGACCCCCTCCGCCGACGGCTCCGCGCGGTGGTCGTCGAAAGTCACCGGCACGAACAGGAGGACCACGACGCGGCGGAAGCGTACGTCGACCGAGGAGAGTGGACCGACGACCGGTACGCGGCCGCCTTCCTCACCACTACCACTGCCGTCGACTACCCGTGGTACCACCGCCTGTACGCGTGGCTCTATCCCGGCCGCGCCTACGAGCGGCGGGTCGAACGGACGCTCGCGGCCGTCGAGGAGGCGTGTGCCGAGCGGCTATCGGGATACGAGGCGCCGCCGTCGTCGCGGGGTGGTCGGCTCCGGGCGCTCCGCCGGGCACTGGAGGGGTCGTCGTGATCCGTCGCGTCCGCCGGTATCAGGGACTGGTTGCCGCGGCAGTCCTGCTCGTCTCCGTCGGCGTCGGCACGGGCACGCCGACGCTCCTGCTCGCGGGTATCGTGCCGCTCGCGTTCGTCGTGCAGGGGGCGCTGTCCACGCTCCAGCCACTCGACGAACAGGTGCGGGTCGAGCGCGAGGTTCGACCGGAGACGCCGCTCCCGGGACAGCCGGTCGAGGTGACGCTGACGGTGACGAACGTCGGGGCGTCGATCCTGCCGGATCTGCGGGTGCGGGACGGCGTACCCGAGGAACTCGCGATCCGCGAGGGAGCGGCGAGCGCGGGCGCGGCGCTCCGGCCCGGCGAGTCGGTGACCGCCGAGTACACGCTGACCGCGAACCGCGGTCGCTACGCCTTCCAGCCGGTCCGGTTGCGGGCGTCGAGCGTGAGCGGGACGGTCGTCGCGGAGACGACCCGTGAGGCCGACGGCCCCGGCGCGTTCGAATGTCGGATCGACGCCGAGGACGTGCCGCTTCGGCGCCGGACCACCGCCTTCTCGGGGTCGCTGGCGACCGACACCGGCGGCGTCGGCGTCGAGTTCCACGCCACCCGCGACTACCGCGCCGGCGACCCGGTCAGCCGGATCAACTGGCGGCGCTACGCCAAGACGGGCGAGCTCTCGACGGTCGAGTACCGCGAACAGCGCGCGGCGAGGGTGGCGGTGTTGATCGACGGGCGCGACCCGAACCACGTCGCCGCCGGGGCGTCGCTCCCCACCGGCGCGACGCTGTGTGCGTACGCCGGGACGCTCGCCGTGCGCGTCCTCCGCGACGAGGGGCACCACGTCGGCGTCGGGGCGCTCGGGCCGGCCGATCCGATCACCGGCCGCCGACCGGCGTGGGTGCCGCCCGACGCCGACGGCTTCGCGGCCCACGCGGCCGCCGTCTGCAACGCCGCCGCGACGGGAGCGGAGGAGGCCGTGACCGCGCGGACGACGCCGGCGGCGACGACGCGAGCGACGACCGACGGCGGACGCGACGCCGCCCTCGTCCGCTTCCTCGGCCATCTCCCCGCGACGGCGCAGGTGATTCTCTGCACGCCGGCACTCGACGACGCGGTGGCGTCGATGGTCGAGACGATCCGCACCCACGGCCACGAAACGACCGTCCTCTCGCCGGCGGTGACGCCGGAGTCGGTCGGCGGCCGGACGCTCGCGCTGGAGCGAGGGATTCGACTCGACCGGATGCGAGAGGTCGGGGCGACCGTCGTCGACTGGGATCGGGAGGAGCGGTTGCCGGTGGCGCTGGCCCGGACGTTGCAGGCGGGAGGGACGCGATGACGGTGGGCGAGTCGACGGGCGCCCCGGTCGGGGCGACCGTCGTCGACTGGGATCGGGAGGAGCGGTTGCCGGTGGCGCTGGCCCGGACGTTGCAGGCGGGAGGTGCGGTGCGATGACAGCGGCGGAGCAGGAGGAACGGACGCCGTTCGGCGCCGGCGCCTCGCGCCCCGCGAGTCTGGTCGTGGCGCTGACGGTCGGCGCGGGATTGCTCGTCGCGGCCGCAACGGGGCGGGCCACCGCCGGCGTGGCGCTGATGGCGGCGACGGGCGTCGCGCTCGGTGCCGCGACGCTCTGTCGCGCCCGCGAGGGGCCGGCGTGGGCGGCCGTGGGAGCCGCGCTGACGCCACTGATCGCCCTCGGCGCCGTCGCGGGCATCGCCCTCGTCGCGGCCGGGCGTGGCGTCCTCGGGGCGGCCGCGGGCGGCGACGTGGGCGCCGTACTCCCCGCCGTCGCCCTCGCCGGCGGCGGCGGACTAGCGGCGTTCGGCGCGACCGGAACGCTCGGTGACGGCATCGGGGAGGGGGCGGTCCGGCGGGTCCACCGCTCCGCGCTGGCGACGGCGACCATCGTCGGGACGGCGTTCGGCGCGATCCTCCTCGCGCGATTCGACGCGCTCGGCGCGCTCCCGGCGCCGGCCGTCGACCTCGGGGCACTCCTCGATCCGGTGCTGTCGCCCGGCGGGCCGACGGTGTCGCTACTCTCCGTTTTCGTCCTCTTCGTCGCCACGGCGCTGGCCGGTCGAGCGGCGCTATCGACGCTCCCGATCACGGAACTGGCGCCGCGGGAGCGCCGCGAGGCGGTCGGACGGGCGGTCGAGCGCCTCGACGCGGACTTGCGTGTGGCGGTGAAGTACGGCGTGATCGCGGCGAGTGCGAGCCTCCTGACGGTGTTTCCGGTCGTCCGCGAGACGTTGCCGGTCGTCGGTCTCGGGGCGCTGGTGGCGCCGACGGGGCCGCGGGTCCTACTTCTCCTCGTCGGCGCCGTCGCCGCGACGCTGGCCCTCGTCGGTCGTCTCCTGCAGGCCGTCACGGGATCGGTGGCGCCGGTGCTGGGTCGGCTGCTCCCGGCGACGACCGGCGGCGTCCTGGTGCTCCTGGTGGCGTTCGGCGCCGGCGGGGCGCTTCGCGGGCTCGTGGAGAGCCTCCCGCCCGCGGCCCGACTCGTCGCGACCGAATTGCTCGCGACGCTCTCGCCAGCGGGCGTGGTGCTCGGGGCGGTGACCGTCGCGCTCGGCTGCCTGACGGCGACCCTGCTGGCGCTGGTCGTCTGCGCGGGCGTCGGTCTCGTGCCGACGCGAGGGAGTAGTGGGGCGCTGGCCGGCGCGGGCCTGACGCTGTGTGGCGTGGTGCTGGGCGTCGGATCGGCGCCGGCGCTCGCGACGTTCGCCCTCGTCGGCCTCGGCGTCGTCGCGTGGGACGCGAGCGATCAGGGGGTGGCGGCGCGCGCGGATCTCGGCCCGCAGTCAGCGGGACGGATCGAGGCCGTCCGCGCCGTCGGGAGCGTCGCGGTGGCGACTGTCGGCGTCGGCATCGCGTGGCTAGCGCTCGGTGTCGTCGGCACGGTGGGGATGGCCGACGGCGTCCTCGTGGGCGCGGTGGCCGCCGTCGCAGGAGCGGTGATTCTGCTGGGCGTCCTGCGGGGTTAGTCGTCCGTCTCCGCCGTCGCCGCCGGCACCTCGACGGTGTCGAGGACGGATTCGACGACGCTCGCGGGGTCCACGTCGCGGATGGACGCCTCCGAGGTCAACACGAGGCGGTGGGTCAGCACCGCGGGCGCGACGGCTTTCACGTCGTCGGGCGCGACGTAGGATCGCCCGGCGACGACGGCGTGTGCGCGCGCCGCCTCGTAGAATCGCTGGATGCCGCGGGGTGAGACGCCGATCTCGACCCGTCCATCTTCGCGGGTGGCCCGCGCCAGGTCGACGAGGTACTCACGCACCTCGCGCTCGACGGTCACGGTTTCGGGCACCTGCCGGAGGGCAGTCACCTGCGCCGCGTCGACGACGCTGTCGACCCGGGGTTTCGTCGTCGTCCGGTTGCTTCGGCGGTCGATGAGTTCGAGTTCGCCCGAACGGTCGGGATAGCCCATCGAGACCTTGACGATGAAGCGGTCACGCTGGGCCTCGGGGAGGCGGAAGGTCCCCTCCTGTTCGACGGGATTCTGCGTCGCGATGACGAAGAAAGGTTCGGGGAGGTCGAACGTCTCGCCGTCGGCGCTCACCTGTCCCTCGTCCATCGCCTCCAGCAGTGCGGATTGGGTCTTCGGCGGCGCGCGGTTGATCTCGTCGGCGAGGACGACGTTGGCGAAGACGGGGCCGCGCTGGAAGCGGAAGGTGCCCTCGTGTTCGTCGTAGACGTGCGTGCCCGTGATGTCGCTGGGCAGGAGGTCGGGCGTGAACTGGATGCGGTTGAACTCCAAGCCGAGTGCATCCGCGAGCGCGATGGCGGTCAACGTCTTGCCCGTGCCGGGAACGTCCTCGACGAGGACGTGGCCGCGGGCGAGCATTCCGGTCACCACCGTCTCCAAGAACGTCCGGTCGGCGATGACGGCCTCGCCGACGCGGTCGACGATGTCACGACACGCGTCCGTCGCCGCGTCGATTCCCATCGAATCGGTCACGACTGTCGGGCAGGAGGCGTTCGCACAAAGCTCTGACGCCGACACCGTATCATTCATTATCAACCGAATTAGACTGTCTAGCGCCAGAATTATCCTGCTCGAGCACCTATCGTGAGTGATGAGTCCCTCCCCTTTGCCGGCGCCGTCGGCCGACGATGCACGCGGCCGCAAGACGGTCCTGTTCTGTCAGGACTGCGGCCACGCCAGTCCCGTCGACGGTGACTGGCGCGTTCGGACGGTCGGTAACCACCAGCGCACGCGCTGTCCCGAGTGTCTGAGCGTCGTCGACGACCGCCGCCTCGTGACCCCCCTCGACGCAGAGGGGGCCGACGATCCGACGACGGTCCGGTTGTGTGTCGACGCCTGGAGTCGCTACTGGTCGGAGTTGACGACACTGTTCACCGACGGCCCGACCGCCGCCGAGAGCGACTGTTAGGTGTACCGACCCCGCCCCTCGACCTCGCGCAGACGGTCGAGGACGGCCTCGTCGCCGGCCTCGGCGTAACCGGCTTCGAACGCCGAGAGCACGGCGTCCGTGTCGCCCGCCGTCCCGCGGACGCTCCCGCCGAAGACGTGACAGTCCATGGCGTGATCCTCGACGTGCCCGCTGTGGTAGCCGAGGCCGAAGTCGATGAGGTAGCATCGGTCGTCGACCCGAACGTTCCGAACGGTCGGGTCGCCGTGGACGATTCCCGCGCGGTGGAGCCGTGCGAGGTGGGCCCCGACCATCCGGGCGCGGTCGGGCGTGAGCGCAGCACCGAGGTCGCGGTCGCCGACGCGGTCGAACGTGATCGTCGCCTCGGCCACGTCCACGTCGCGGACGACCGGCGTCGGTACACCCTGCCGACGGGCGTCACTGGTGAGACGGGCCTCCGCGACCGTCCGCTCGCGGCGAAGGCGTTCGTCGAGAGCCGGGTGGCGGTACGCCTTCGGCAGGCGGCGCTTGATCACGCGGGCGCCGGATTGCGTCCGGGCCTCCGTGGAGCGTGGCTCCACGCTCTCGACGGTGACGATGGCCTCCGCCCCCTGCCGCTCGGCCGTCTCCATGGGTTCGAACGCCACCGACGCTTCGTCCGCTCGCCACGTCACGTCAACTTCGTCCGGCCGGAAGTTGGGATCGACCGCCGACTCCTCGATAGTCAGGCTGTCGCCGGCGGCGAGCATCTTGGCGCCGAGGACGGCAATCATGCCCGCGTTGTCGCGGAGGTAGCGCGGGTCGGGCGCGTAGAACTCGGCACCGCGGTCGGCACACATCGTCGAGAGCATCTCACGCAGGCGCTCGTTCTGGCCGACGCCACCACCGAGGACGAGTTCGTCCGACCCTGTCAGTGAGAGGGCGCGTTCGGCCACCTCGGTCAGCATGGCGAAGATGGTCTCCTGCAGCGAGAAACACACGTCCTCGACGGGCGTCCCCTCGTCGTACTCGGCCTTGGCGGCGCTCATGAGGCCGGAGAAGGAGAAATCCATCCCCTTGACGACGTACGGGAGGTCGACATACTCGCCGTCTTTCGCCGCTTCTTCGACCTTCGGTCCGCCGGGGTGTGACCAGCCGACGTGACGGGTGAACTTGTCGATGGCGTTGCCGACGCCAGTATCCATCGTCTCCCCGAGGACGCGATACCGACCGTCGTGGTAGCCGAGCAAGTGGGCGTTGGCGCCGCTGGCGTTCAGACAGACGGGGGAGTCGAATCCGGAGCCGTACCGTCCGATTTCGAGGTGGGCGACCATGTGATTCACGCCGACGAGCGGCACGTCCAGTGTGCCAGCGAGGGCGCGGGCGGCGGTACCGACGATGCGGAGGCAGGGGCCGAGCCCCGGGCCGCGGGAGAAGGCGACGGCGTCGATGGGGCCGTCGGCGGCGTCGAGGGCCGACTCGACGACCGCCGGGATGGCCTCGCCCATGTGTTCGGCGGCCTCGCGCGGGTGAATGCCGCCGCTCTCCGGCTGGTAGGCGTCGGTTTCGATGAAGGGTTGGTCGGCGTCGAGGGGCGCGGGGTCGTCGGGATCGTACTCGAAGACCGCGGCGCTGGCCGCCCAGGCCGTCCCCTCGATGCCGAGGATGCGCATTGCGTGTGGCCCGATCAGGCCTCTTCGGCTTCCGCGTCGGCCTCGTCGGCGTCCTCGCCGTCGGCGCTGATCTTGTTTCGGTCGAGCATGTGATCCTGTTCCACGTCGCGAGCGTGATCCGGACTCTCGTACACCTTGGCGTAGCCGACCGTCTTCCGCATCCCGAACTTCGTGTCGAGTTTGTGGACGACGACTTCGGCGGAGTCCTTGTTCAGTTTGGCCGCGAGACTGTCACGAACGGAGAGCCGCGAGGGCGTCGCTTCGTCGTGCGTGATCTGGAATCGAACGTCCGTCCGATGCAACATGGGGTTCTCGTCTTCCTCGATGATGTCGATATCCATCGTTCAGTTACTCATACGTGGTCTCGAACTGGACAAAAGGATTACGAAGCGTGCGACAGGCGTCGCGGCGGGCTCAACGAGCGTCGAGGAGCGCGAGCGCGGCGTCCACGTCGCCGTCCATTCGGGTGAGGAGGTCGCGGGCGAGCGACCGCGTCTCGTCGGTGACGGGGACGAGGACCATCCCCTCGCCGGGCTGGCCGTAGACGACACAGCCGCCCTCGGGCGTGGCGAGGATGGCCGGAAGCGCGGCCAGATCCTCCTCGCCGTCGACTTCGATGACGGTGGGTTCGTCGCGGTCGAGCGCGTCGAGGAGTGCGTCGAGGAGCGCCCGCGAGAGGGTGGCCGGGGGGTTCGCCACCTCGATGTCGGCGTCTGGCAGGCGCCGGCTGATCGACTCGTCGACGCGTTCGCGTTCGGTCTTGCCGTCGACGAGGGCCACGTCGGGGGAGTGGCCGGCGTCGAGGAGGTGGACCGTGACCACGTCGCCGACGGCGACGAGGGGTCGGCCGGCGCCGTCGGCCGCGAGGAGGTCGTTCGGGTCGGTGAAGACGGAACCCAGCGGGTCCTTGAACGCTCCCCGGAGGTCGTCGGGGAGTTCGAGCACGGTTAGCGGACCTTGAGCGCGTAGCCGCCGGGGTTGGAGACGTTCATCTCGTCGGCAACCTCGGAGCGCTCGGGATGGGTGACGATGACGTAGCCCGCCCAGTCCTCCGTGAGGCTCGACGACCCGCAGTTCGCGCAGGTCTGCGTGTCGGGGTCGTTGATGAAGTGACACTCACGGCAGGCGAGGCGGTCCTCGGCCATCAGTTACCCTCCATCTGGGCCTCGCGCTCCTGTCGCTCCTCTTCGAGCCAGCCGTGTTTGCCGAGGCCCGGCTGTTTCGCCGTCAGTCCGATCTTGCTGTCGCGGGGGTTGCGCTCGTCGACGCTCTTGGTGACGATGCGTACCCGAATCTCGTCGCCGACACCGAGGGTCCGGTTCGTCTGCGTCGAGGCGAGTTGCTGGTTCTCGCCGTCGTAGGCGAGATATTCGTCGGAGATCTGGGAGACGTGGAGCAGACCGTCGACGGGACCGATCCCGACGAAGGCCCCGAACTCCACGACTTCGACGACCGTCCCGTCGACGACCTCCTGCATCTGTGGGTCGAAGGTGATGGCGTCGAACTCGGCCTCGTAGTAGACACCGGGGCGGTTGGGTAACACGGCGCCGTCGCCGATGTCGTGGACGTTGATGACGCTCACGACGCTCCCCACCTCCTCGTCCATCCGTCCTTCGAGCTTGTCCTGGAGCAGGCGCTTCACCCGCTCGGGCGTCACGTCGGCGAGGTGCCGCGGGGGCACCTCGACCGTGTCCTTGAGTCGTACCCGTTTGTACATGCTAAGGTTGTGTTATGTTCAGTGTGTTCCGACCCCTTAAACCGATTACCCGAACGCCGCGTTCGAGCAGGCGGTCCCGGAGGGGTTGGTCGTTCGTCACGACGTACTCGCACTCGCCGCAGTCGGCGAGTTCGACGAGCGCGTCGTCGGCGTACGATGCATCCGTCTCCACCACGCGGCACCGCTCGGCCAGATCGCGACCGACGCTGGCGGCGGTGGCTTCCTCGCTCGCACCCGTCGCCAGCCGGTCGAGTTCCGCGATCACCGCGGGCGGCGTGATGAACTCGGCCTCGCCGAGCAGGCGTTCGAGTTCGTCGAACAGCCGCACGTCGCATTCGACCGGCATCATGAGCGCGCTGGTGTCCATGGCGACGGGTGGTCCTGTCACTTGAGCGTGCCGATGCCGATGAGTCGCCAGCGCGCGCCGACACGGCGGTTGATGGCGATCTGGTCGCCGGCCTCCGCACAGACGGGCCGTTTGAGCGATACCTCGCACTCGCCGGACCGGGCGCTGGTCACGGCGCCGACCGTCGTCGCGGTGCCGACGGTGAGCATCAGCGGCTCACCCGTCGAGATCTCCTCGATCTCCTCCCCTTCCTCGCCGACGACGCGGTCGAGGAGTTCCACGTCCATCTCGAAGGACTCGTAGGTCTGGGGGAGCGTCCCGGGTTCGCCGGCGACCTGGCCCGCGAGCGCGTCACCCTTCGTGAGCGACGGATCGAGGCCGGTACCGACGCCGAGGAGGCCGCCGGGGCGCGCCACCTCGACCGACTGCCCGCCGGCCTGGAGCGACCGCACCTCGGTCGTGATGGGCCGCCACTCGGTCTGACCCCCCTCCTCGACTTCGCGGCCAGGGCGGAGTTCGAGTTCGTCGCCGACTTCGAGCGTGCCGTCGACCAGACTGCCGCCAACGACACCGCCGCTGAGATCTTCCCACGTCGTCCCCGGGCGGTTGATGTCGAAACTGCGGGCGGCGAACATCCGCGCCGGATTGCTCTCGTCGCGGTCCGGCGTCGGAATCTCCTCCTCGATGGCGCCGATGAGGAGGTCCATGTTCACCTCCTGCTGGGCGCTGATGGGGACGATGGGGGCGTCCTCGGCGACGGTGCCCTCGACGAACTCTTCGATCTCCTCGTAGTTGCGGACCGCCTGCTCGCGGTCGACGAGGTCGATCTTGTTCTGGGCGATGACGATGTTCTCGACGCCGATGATGTCGAGCGCCATCAGGTGTTCTTCAGTCTGGGCCTGCGGGACCGGGTCGGTCGCGCTCACGACCAGCACCGCCCCGTCCATGAGCGCCGCGCCCGAGAGCATCGTCGCCATCAGCGTCTCGTGACCGGGGGCGTCGACGAAGGACACCGTCCGGAGCACGTCGCTCTCCGAGCCGTCTGGACAGGTCTCGTCGACGGTGAACGCCTCCGGTTCGTCGACCCCGGGACACTTGCGGAACGTCGCGTCCGCGTACCCGAGCCGAATGGAGATACCGCGTTTCATCTCCTCGGAGTGCTGGTCGGTCCACGACCCGCTGAGAGCCTGGACCAGCGTCGTCTTGCCGTGATCGACGTGGCCGACGAGGCCGATGTTCACCTCCGGTTGCTGGTGTGTTTCCGTCGCCATTGAGAGTAATCTTGGAGGATTTTCGCCCCCTGGCGGTGATAAACTTGCTGTTTGCCGACGCCGGTATCGACGCCTCTTTGCCTCGACCGACCCCACGACCGCTATGCTCCGGTACGTCACGACCAACGCGGGGAAAGTCCGCGAAGCCCGCGACTACCTCTCGGACGGATCGGTCTCGCAACTCGACTTCGACTACACCGAGATCCAGTCACCCGAACTCGAACCCATCGCCGCTCGCGGCGCCCGCGAGGCGTACCGCCACGCCGGCGAACCCGTCCTCGTCGACGACGCCGGTCTCTTTATCGACGCCCTCGACGGCTTCCCCGGCCCCTACTCCTCGTACGCCGAGGAGACGCTGGGCATCGAACGCGTGGGTGAGCTCGCACGCGACACGTCTCGTGGAGACGTGTCGGGCAGTCGGACGCAGTCCGACGAGGCGGCCGACCCCGCACGCGCCGCCTTCCGCTGTGTCCTCGCCTACTGCGACGGCGACCCCTTCGACGCCAGTCCCGACCCCATCGACCGCGGGGATCGGGCGGCCGCCGCGGCCGCGAGCGCGGACGACGAAGACGACGCGACTACCCTCCCCGTCAAGCTGTTCGAGGGCGTCGTCCGCGGGCGCATCGTCGAACCGCGCGGCGACGGCGGCTTCGGCTACGATCCCATCTTCGAACACGAGGGACAGACGTTCGCGGAGATGACGGCCGCCGAAAAGAACGCCGTCTCGCACCGCGGCCGGGCGCTCGGGAAGTTCTCGGAGTGGTACGCGACGCGATAGCGGCCGAACGCACTTGGTCCCGCTGGGACAACGGGTCCGTATGGCCCTCCACCAGCTCTCCGAGCGGTCGGTTCCCTGTTCGGTCCCCGTCCTCGTGGTCGGCCTCGCGGCAGCGATTCTGCTCGTCGTTCCGGCCGTGGCGGCGGGACCCCTGTCGCTCGTCGAAGCGTACCTCATCACGGTCGCGATCCTGATCCTCGCGGTCCTCAACGGCGCCCCGTACGCGGCGGTCGTCGCCGTCGGGACGTTCCCGCTGGTGTGGACCGGGAGCGCGGGCTACGCCTCGCCGGAGGCGGTGACCGGAAATCCGTCCACGGCCGCGGTGGCTGTCCGGCACGTCGTCGTCGGCTTCGGGTACGTCGTCGCGTCCGCGTGCGTGGGAAGCGTCCTCGTCGGTGCGGAACTGGCCGGCCTGCCGCTCCCGCGTGGGGTCGTGGTGCCGGCCGGCGCCGTCGTCGGCGGCCTGCTGACCGGCGGGGCGTTCGTCACCCTCCAGTTGTGGCGGTACCGGACGCTCGGCGTGACGCTCGACTGGCGGACGACGGCGACGACGACGGGGCTCGGTGTCCTGCTCGCGCTGTCGCCGGCGGTGACGTACTGGCGGTTCGGGGGGCGACTGGGTGGGCTGTAGCGACGGGGCGCCTCGCCCGCATCACGCCCGCGGGTCCCGATCCGGCCCCGGGTACTCGCCGCCCACGACTTCGCGGTAGAGGCTCTCGGCGTCGAACAGCGTGTCGAAGGCGCGGGGATGACGGGGACTGGTCTCGACGCGGCCGCGGAGGGCGGCGCCGGCAGATGCGGATCGCAGCGAGTCGTCGAGCGTCAGGAGGTGCATCGCGCCGCCGCGGTAGGCCGTGGCGAGCGCCGGGTGATCCTCGGCGGGGTGGGAGACGAACTCGCACTCCCGCTCGATGCGGGTGCGCCAGTCCCGGGCCAGGGCGGCGTCGCCGAGTTCGCGGATCACGGCCTCGGCGTCGTCGAGCAAGTGGTCGCTGGCGACGAGCGTCAGCCACGAGTGCTCGCGGACGTGATCGAGCGCCGCCCGCGACGGCCCGCCGACGAGTACGTCGGCGGCGAGTACGTCCGCGTCGGCGGTGACGCGGGCGGGCGACGGCTCGATCATCGGCCGGCAACCTCGCCGTCGGCGTCGTCCGCGCGGTGCCGGCGAAGCGTATCGGTCACGTCCGACTCGGTCGGATCGTAGCGCTCGGCGCGTTCGAAGAGGTCGGCCCAAGTCACACGTGAGCGTCGGTGGGCCCCCACAAAGAGCCTTCCCCGGCGCGTATCGCGTGACGGCATCCGCATGTCTGACGCATATTTAAGTCGGGGGCTGGCAAGTGTACGACCGGGCGCGCACCACCGGCTTCAGTTCCCATCCTCCCCACCCGCGCGCCCGGCACACCCCACTGGCACCTCGGTGCTCGGCGCCGTTCCCCCACGGCGCCGCCTTCGGCGACGGGTAGCCGAAGCTCCGTTCACACGCTCACGGGGCCGGGTACCGAGACGGGGTGCGAATCCATTATCCAGCGTCACGAACCGTTCGGACCGCGAGGCCAACGGCGCGAAAGGCCAGGTCGACGAGCACCAGCGCCACCAATCCGTAGACGGCGATTGGCCAGTGGGCGAGGAGGCGGTCGAGCACGTCGACGACGGTCGACAGCGAGCGCGTCACGACGCCGTCGAGGACGGCGAGGCCGAGCAGGGCGAACGGGAGCATCGTCGCGAGCGTCTCGGCGAACCCCTCGCTGTACTGGGCCGCCGCTCTGACGGTCACGGCGATCCCGAGCGACGCCAGCGCCGTGGCGACCACGTCGAACGTCGGCGCGAGGACGAGGATCCCTGCCGTGAACGCGAGGATCCACGTCCCGACGAGCAACGGTGGGAGAATCAGTCGGGCGGCTAGCCGGAGGCCCCGGTCGACGACGTTCGCCGGTACCGGGTGGGCACGGCCGAACTCGCGCCGGACGACGCGACGACCGCACACCCGGACGAACGCCCCGCAGGCGACGAAGCCGACGGCGTTGAGCGCGAACGCCAGCCACGCGCGCTCGACGGCGAGAAAGCCCGCGGCTCCTGACATCCACACCCCACCCCCGAACCACTCGATTACCGGCAACACGACGGAACGCCGAAGCGTTCCGGTGGCGGCGACTTGAAACTATAGTATCGAGGAGTCGGCGGCGGGGACACCGTCGTTCAGGGGTTCGGGAAAGGACCGACGCTGGATGCCTGACGCGGGGGCGAGCGCCTCCACGAGGCGCAGAAAAGCACGATTTCGAAGATTGGAAGACGACCGAACGCGGCTACGGCGTGGTGATTCAGCACGGAATCCTCTGCGCTGATCTGGCGGAGTTGTTCCGCGAAGGCCTGAATGCCGGTCGGTTTCAACAGCTACGTCACGTACTCCATGGGCATCGGCCAGCGAGCCAATCAACAGCGGTTAGATAACGCCGACCGCAAGATTGAGTGCCTGTGGCAGCAGTACGCTGATGAAAATTTGCGACCACATCGTGAACGTCGTCGGGTAGGTCTTCGTGTCTCGAACGTGCTGTAGCCGGGTCGTGATCCGTTCGTATTCGGATTCGTCGGCGATTTCGGCCTCGTGGATGTCGAAGGGCTTGTCCATCGTGTTCCGAAGGTCATCTTCCAATTCCCGGATTCGCCGGTCTTTCTCGGCTTTCATTATCGAGTGCACCCGGGACATCGAATACCCAATTGTTAGAATACCCACAATCCAGGCAACAGACAGCGTGAGTTGAATGACTGGGCCGGGGGTTCCGTAGGGTGTTGTCGTGAACTCCGAGAGTAGCACCGGTGCGTACGTCTGGACGAAATACAGCAGCAGTGCCCCGGTGTAGACGTAGTACGAGCGTTTGAGCAACTCACCGATCGGGCCAAAGCCGCCCATCTTCCGCGGATCATAGAAGAACAGGCCGAGATCGGCCCGCTGCAATCGCCGCGGGACCGACACGTGGACGGCAAAATACGAGAGGCCGAAATCAACGATAGCGGGTAAATAAATCAACGGGAACGTCACGAGGGTTCCGAAGAGGAACAGTCCGATCCCGTCGATCGCAATCAAATTCCCCCAGCCTAAGACGAAGAACCCGAACGCGTTGTTCACGATCACAACCACCAGCAGGACACCGACACGGAGCCGAAAGGGGACCAACGACTCGAATGGTGTGGCGTCGATATCCGAGTCTCTGTCTTCGATTCGGAGTGCAGCAATCGCACTGGCATAGCTATCGTGAATATACCGCCCTCCAACGACTGCGAGAATGACCATCGCTGGGACTGCCAGCGAATTGGGCTCGACCAGAAACGAGTTCTTTCCGGAGATAAAGTAATTGTAGAGATCAAAAATCCCGTATTCGATCCCGATGCCGACTGCGACGAGAAGGTACGGTGGGTAAAGGTCCGGGCCGGGGAGGCGGCGTGCAAGCACATCGAACTGAAGCCACTCAGCGATTGCTTCGGTGAGAAGGCGGTCACGGAACCGATTCTGTGTCCCCTCCGGCATACGTGCTCATTTTCCGCACCCGGTTTCAAACTTTACCCAGCACAGTGTTCACAGAAGACGGACACTACGTCTGGGTGGGTCGGTCTGACGGACCATCCCGGCCGACGAGTTGGCGACTGCTGTTGGCCAGTACGTCCTCGGCGAGATTTCTCTCGGGAAGGCCGCCGAAGCGGCAGGGATGTCCCGCTGGGAGTTCGAGGAAGTGCTTCGGGACGCCGGATTCGACGCGCTGTACGGGCCGCGGACGGACGACCAGCTGGAAGAGGAACTCGACACCGCCCGGAACCTTGGCGAGTAGATGGCTGGACGGTATCCGGGTCCGGTATTTCTCGACGCGACCGTCGTCAGCAACTTTGCCAGCACGGACGGAATTGGATTTCTCACGACAGTACTCGAATCGTCGGTCGTCGTACCAGCCGTTCGGAAGGAGATCGAAGGCGGAGCGCGGTCCGAATACGAGTATCTCGGCGTAGCAGTCGATGCCCTCAGCGAGTCGCTACCCGTTCGAGAGGTACCGTCCGAAGCCGACGACTCGGATATCCGTGACCGGCTCGGCGCCGATGAAGCAGAATCGATACCGGGAGTGCTCGCCCACGGTGGAACGGTAGCGACGGACGACCTGGCCGCCCGCCGAGTCGCCGAGAACAGGGAGATTCCCGTCACGGGATCGATTGGACTGCTCGTGCTAGGTGTCGAATGCGGGACGGTTCCAGCGAAACTGCTGACGACTGGCTCGATACGTGGCGGGAACGCCGAGGGTACTACGCGCCGGTCGAAAGCGTGAACGAGTTACTGGACGAGGAATCGTAGGAGCGTGTGCAGTCTGCGCCGCAGGCGCAAGCCTAGACCGGGATTTGAACAGCGTCAGACGGTCGCTCCCTGCGGTCGCGCTGCGACTGACTGACTCAAATCCACGGGCGGCTTTCGTTCACTCGGAACCCTCGCTGTCGCTCGGGGTTCGAGTTCACAGAAAGCCTAGGCCGGGATTTGAACCCGGGCTCTCGTCCTTACCAAGGACGCGCTTTACCGCTAAGCTACCCAGGCACGCGTACACCGCTTGGCCGGAGCCGTCTTTATTGGTTTCGATTTACGGGTCGGCGGCGGAGGGGGCAGGGTCGCCACCGGCGAGCGCGAGGATACGGTCGGCCGTCGAGTCGGGGAGGGCCGATTCGGGCGGCGGCAGGTCGCCCTCGAACTCGCGAGCGAGGCCATCGGCGTAGTCGAGGAGTTCGTCACCCGGAGCGACGCCGACGGCGGTCGTGCCAGCGGCGACGGCGAGGGCGAACACGTCGGCTTCGAGGTTGCGGTCGAGCGTCTCGTGGTCGGTGTCGGCCTGGCGACGACGCGTCTGGTTCCGGCCGAACGCCCGGACGACCTCGACGGCGCGGTCGGCCGTCTCGGTCCGGGCGAGGAGGTAGAACCCCCGGGAGACGAGCACGTCGGCGGCGAGGATGTCGAGGTCGGCCTGCCGCGCGGCGTCGTTCTCGCCGTCAGCCCAGGGTTCGTCGTGGGCCAGCGTGCGAGTGAGCCGGAGGCCTTCGTAGATGAGCTGGACGCCTGCCGCCCGTTCGGCGAGGGGGGCGGCGTCGACGCTCGGATCGAGCGTGTGGGCGCTCAGCAACGTCAGGACACTGGGCGTCATCGAGGCGTCCGCGAGCCGGTCGCGAAGCACCTCGCGGAGCCGTTCGGGTTCGATGTCGGCGAGCGCGTCGCAGGCGGCACGCCGGGCCCGTACGGCGTTGTCCATTACCGATTGGTAGCGGTGGGAGAGCCAAAGACCTTTGGAAACGCAGGCCAGCGCGTCGGCCAGCGGGGCAGAGTGTGTGGGTGACAGGGCGCCACCGAACGCACCGATTTACAGGTACAGCGGATCGGGCGCGGGCGGCATCTCGCGTTTGTGTGCGCTCCGCTCGTAGAGGTCGACGACGCGTTCGACCTGCTCGGCGGTCACGTCGAGGTGGCGGACCGTGGCCGAGAGCGAGAGCGGACCGTCGACGTGGAGCGCGAGGATAGCGTCGAGCGTGTCGTAGCCGACGCCCATCTCGGCCTCGTCGGTCTGGCCCAGCCACATCTCCGCGGAGGGCGTCTTGTGCACGAGGTCGTCGTCAACGCCGAGGTGGGCGGCGAGCTGTCGCACCTGCTGTTTGTAGAGGTTGCCGATGGGGTGGCAGTCGACCGCGCCGTCGCCGTACTTCGTGAAGTAGCCGGTGAGCGCCTCGCTCCGGTTGCCCGTCCCGAGGACGACCCGGTTCTCCGCGTTGGCGACGAAGTAGTCGAGGACGGCCCGAATCCGCACCCGGACGTTCCCGGCGGCCGTCCGGAGCGGGTCGGTCTCGACCCGTTCGTCGGTCGTCTCGCCGGGGAAGGCGTCGACGAAGGCGTCGAAGATCGGGCCGATGTCGATCACGTCGTACTCGATGTCGAGATCACGAGCGACGCGTTCGGCGTCGCTCATGTTGTCCGCCGCGTTCACGTCGCTCGGCATCACGAGGCCGTGGACGCGGTCGGTGCCGAGCGCCTCGACCGCGAGGTGTGCCGTCAGCGTGCTGTCGATCCCACCCGAGAGGCCGAGGACCGCCCCCTCGGCGCTGGCGCGGTCGACCACGTCCTCGATGAACGCCGTGATGTGCTCCCGCGTCGCCGCCAGTTCGTCCTCTGAGAGGCGCAGATCGAGCGGTGCCGACTCTGCCACAATGACGGATTCGTCGCTCATCGAGCACTAATACGGCTGCCGCTTTGAAATACTCTCGCGTTCGGGGAATCCGATGGACGCGCGTTCGCGCAGAAGATAGCAAACCGACCGGACCGACAGTTCACCTCACTCCACGTCGAGTTGGGTGTCGTCGACCGTACCGGCCGTTCCGCTGGACGCGTCCCGCCGCTCCCCGGTCGGCTGGTCGTCCTCGACAGATTCGACATCGGGCGCGGTGTCGGCGCCAGCGTCGGCGTCGGCGGCACCGTCCCGGATACGGAGGACGCGTTCGTACGGGAAGAAGTCCCGTCCGCCGGCGTGTGACACCCAGACGCCGGAGTCGTAGAAGTCGATGGTGTCGGCCTGCAGGTGGTCGCCGTCGTCGATGCTCGCCTCCTCGGTCAGATACACCGCGAACGATTGTTGGGCCGTCATGTCAGTTTCGAGCTACGATGGGCGGCGATATAATTCGTTCGCCGCGGGGGTCAGACCGCGGACCGTAGCCGTCGCCGAACCGCGAACGAGTACCGGGACGCGCGCACCCACTCGTCGACGCTCGTCTCGACGATATCGCCGGACGAGTACACAAAGTCGTCGTCGAACGCGATGACGTGGGTCGGCCACGGGTACGGAAGTTCCCAGCAGAACGCGATGCCGACGGCGGGACGCTCCCGAGCGACGGCCGACGCGAGGGCGACGAGGGCGTAATCCTCGCAGTCGCCGCGGCCCGTCTCGACACACGCGCGTGGCTGTTGGGCGAAATCCCGGAATCCGTTCCAGGCGTCCGCCGTCCACTCGTACACGGACCGCGACCACGCGTCGAAATCGAAGGTCCGCCACCAGTCGTCGCGGTCGACGTAGCGATCCGGGGCGAGGAAGGTGAGCGGCGTCCACCGTCGAAGGTTCATGTGGTACGATAACGTGTCAACGGAGATAGCGTCATCGGGCATGGGGCACCGGCAGTCCCGCATCCGATGTATTTATACGATTCATGGGCCTTTGTTCGCACGTCGACGCGCGCCGTTGGTCCAGTGGTAGGACAGTGGCTTCCCAAGCCACTAGCCCGGGTTCAATTCCCGGACGGCGCATCTCCTTCCGACCACTGCGAGTGAGGAGCGTCAGCGACGAGCGAGCCGTGAGGAAGGAGTACGTGACTCGGGAATTGAACCCTATCAGTCGCGCGCAGCGAACGGAGTGAGCGAGCACGTCTGATTCTGGTTCAATTCCCGGACGGCGCACTCCCTACGGTCGTTTGCCGTCCGACTTCCCGCTCGCTCCACTCGCGGGAATCCCGGACGGCGCATTTTCGAGCGACGCGAGAAAATCGCTGGAAGAAAATCGACCGACGAGAGCCCCCTATCGCGGGGATTGTGGCCGCATGATGGTCAGCAGGAACGTCTCGTCGTCGTACTCCATCGGGGCTGCCGTGATATCGGAGGGGATGGCGTCGCCGTTACGGGTGTAGCAGATCGACTGGATGCGCCGACAGCTGTCGGTATCGATCAAGGTGCGGCCGATGTCGAGATACAGCTCGTAATCCTCGGGATGAATCTCGGCGATATCGGTTCCGACGAGTTCCTCGTAGGAATATTCGAGGAGATCACAGGCCCGAGGATTCGCATCGACGATCACGGCGTCGGCGACATCGAGGATAAAGATGCCGTCGAAGGCGTTCTCGAAGATGGCTTCGAACTGGCGTCGACGCTTCCTAGCTACCCGTTTATTGTGGTAGTTCTCGATAGCCGATGCGACACAGTTGGCTAATCGGTCGTACTGCTCCTGTCCTCCCTTCTGGAGGTAGTCGGTGACGCCGGCTTCGATGGCCTCGCTCGCAATCTCCTCGGATCCCCGGCCGGTGAACAGGATAAACGGCAGGTCGGGATCCTCGGCTCGAACTGCCGCGAGTAACTCCAGCCCGTCCATCTGGGGCATCTGGTAGTCGCTGACCACACACGACAGCCCATCGTCGAGAGCGTCGATGACGGCCTGCGGGTCGGTTTCAGTCGTCACTTCCAGGCCGCGCTGTTCGAGCATCAGGGCGGTCGTATCGACGAGATCTTGATCGTCGTCGACGACGATAATGTGCCACCCAGTAGACTGGTTGGAAGGACGTGCTCGAATACCCATGTTAATAATTCATATTATGATGTCATTTAACTATCGGCTCTACGGATTCGGCCCGGCGCGACACGACAGCATCAGTAGCCAGCAGATTCGTCGCCGTTCGATGTGCCGAGCGGGACATCGTCGGGGAAGTACGCACTGGCGCTACGGCTGCCGCTCGTCGATCACGCCCCGCAACCGTTCCGTCGCCTCCGCGTCGTACCGCAACACCCGACGCCACCACGGCCCCTTCCCCGAATCGCTCGATAGCTCGGTCACCAGCGTCCCGGCTGTCGCACCCGCCTCGGGTGCGCTCAGCGGCACTGCCCGATCCAGAAGTCGGGATTCGTCGCTCCCAGCCACCAGCACCTTCGCGTCGAAATCCTCGCGCTTGACGTGGGCGTTGCTCGCAAATCGGTCGCGGTCCGCAGGGACGAGGCCCCGGTACGTTTCGCCCGTGATCGCTCGTTCGACCCGAAACTCGCCGATCAGGTAGGCGCCCCACTCGGGCGGGAAGTCGGGCGCATCGGCGGGGTCGCCCCGAAGCGAGAGCGTCGCGTAGAAAAAGAGGGAGTCGCCGGAGTCGAGCGTCGACAGCGGCCCGGCCTTCACGCCGTGTTCGTCGCCGTAGGTGTAGGTCGTCGACCCGTGGACACCCGCGAACTCGGGGTCGAGGTGGATTCGCCGGTCGGCCACCTCGCTCACGTCTACGTCGAGCGGAAAGGAGAGGTCGCCGTACGTCGGCACCGATTCGGCCGTCGGTTCGCGTTCGGGAATGGGAACGTACGCGAACCGGCCGTCAGGGCGGACGGGACCGCGGAAGCCGGGGAGCGTGGTGTTGGCGCCGACGTTGATGGCGATGGCTCGGGGGCGGCCCTGCGGGCTCATGCGGGCACGAACCGAATAAGGCGGTCGTCGGACGCGACGGGCGACCCCCGGCCGTCGCGGTTGCTCGTCACGGCGTGGAGGTGGCCCTCGGGCCCGGTGAACACCGTCCGAATCCGGCCGTACTCGCCCTCGACCAGTCGCTCCCCTTCGACGACGGTGGCCGCGTCGCCCGTCCCCTCGAACCGCATCCGGCGGACGTGTTCGGCCTTGAGCGTCCCGAAGAAGAAGTCGCCCTGCCACGCCTCGATAGGCCCGTCGTAGAACGCCGCGCTCGCGGGCGCGATGGTGGGCGAGTAACTGGTGATCGGATCGGTGAAGCGGTCGTCGTCGCTCTGTCCGCGCACCTCGGGCCAACCGTAGTTCCGCCCCGGCCGCAGGACGTTTATCTCGTCCGCGACCCGCGGCCCGTGTTCGGTGCTGTAGAGCATCCCGTCACGGACGACGAGACCCTGCGGGTTGCGGTGGCCGTAGCTGAACACGGGGGAGTCGAACGGGTTGTCGGGGTGGGGGTCGCCGTCGAGCGTCACGCGGAGGACCGAGCCCGCGAGTACGTCGCGCTGCTGGGCGTTCGAGCCGACGGAGGCGTCGCCGCAGGTCATATAGAGAGCGTCGTCGTGGACGAGGAGGCGACCGCCGTCGTGAATCGGGGCGCCGGGAATATCCGTGAGGAGCGGGTCGCCCGCCCAGTCGTCGGTCAGGTCGTGACGGACGAGGCGGTTGGCCAGACCGTCGGCCGTCTCGTAGGTCTGGTGGGTGTAGGCGTACGGCTCCGAAGGGTGGAAGGCGAGGCCGAGCAGGCCACCTTCGCCGACGTGTTCGACACCGGAGACGGCATCGACGACTGGGTCGACCTCGCCGTCGACGAGACGGACGATCCGCCCCGGACGCTCGGTCAGGTAGAGCGTGCCGTCGCGGTAGGCAGCCCCCCACGGAACCTCGAGGTCGGTGGCGAGCGTCTCGACGGCGACGCCGCTGTCGGTGGTGGTGGCGGCAGTATCGTCCCCGTCGGAACCCGACCGCCCGGCACAGCCGCCGAGTACGGCGGCGGCCCCGAGGGTCACGAGGTAGCGTCGGCGGTCCATATCGGGGGGTAGGACTGGAGCGGGAAAAGCCTACTTCGGGGGGGTCAGATCGCGCTGGAACTCGTCGAACACGTCGAGGTCGTCGGGGAGGTCGTAGTGGATGCGGCGCTCCTCCTTCCGGTTCTCGCCGCCGGCGTCGAGCGGCGCGGCCACCTCGTCCCACCCGGGCTTGACGCGGACGCTCTTGGCCGGCATGCCGACGGCGATGTGGTGGTCGGGCACGTCGACTTGCACCACCGCTCGGGCGCCCACGACGGCGTTCTCGCCCACACGGCACCCCGCGCTCACCATCGCATCGTAGGTGACGCGGGCGTCGTCGCCGACGACGGTGTGGTAGTTGCGCACCTCGGTCTGGTCGACGATGTCGTGGTCGTGGCTGTAGACGTGGACGCCGTCGGAGATGGAGACGCGGTCGCCGATGGTCAGTTGCCCCCGGTCGTCGAGGTGGACGTCGTCGTGGATGACGACATTGTCGCCGACGGAGATGTTGTGGCCGTAGGTGAAGGAGATACCCTTGAAAAATCGGCAGTTGTCGCCACACTCGGCGAAGAGGTGGTCGGCGAGCATCTGCCGGAAGCGAAGCGCGAACTCGACGTTGTCGGCCATGGGCGTGGCGTCGAACTGCCGCCAGAGCCACTGGAGGTGTTTCGACCGCTGGAAGCGGTCCTCGTCTTTCTCCGCGTAATACTCGCTCTCGAGCGTGGCGTTACAGGGGTCGTACCCCTGCAGACGAACGCGCTCGGTGGGCGACACGTCGCCGCCGTTCTGCCAGCGCTCGTACGCCTCGCGGTCACCGAACAGGTCGATCAGCACGTCCTGTACCACCTCGCACGTGTCCTCGTCGGAGGAGAGTCGCTCGTCCACGTAGTCGACGAACTCCCCGACGCCCGCGTCGGCCTCGACGGGGAGCGAGACGTGTCGCTTGGTCATTGCAGGCGTCGTAAGTCGGGGGTAGCCAAAGGGATTCGGGTGTGCGCGCAGCGCGCGCACTACCACTCGACGCGAGGGAGACGCACCTACGCGAGGAAAACGTGTCGCGGCCGGTCCGCGAGTACGTCACGCCCCCACGAGACGGTGTCCGAGAACTCGTCGGAGCGGAAGAAGTTCATGGCGTCCTCGCGGGAGCGCCACTGGCTGGCGATGAACATGTCGTTCTCGTCTTCGCGGTTGATCATCAGGTCCGTCTCGCCGTGACCCTCCATGTCCGCAAGCAGACCGCCGACCGTCTCGAACTTCTCGACGAAGTCGTCGCGGTGTTCCGGCTTGACCGTGTAGAACATGCCCATCGTGCCGAAGCCGGACTCCTCGCCGGCCCGACTGACGATACCGGGGAGTTCCGACAGGAAGCCCGCGGCGGTGTCGGCGGCGCTCGCGGTGTCCCAGATGCTCACGACCGCCCGCCGGTCGCGTTCGAGGGCGTCGTACACCGCGGTCTTGACGTGCGTGTCGTAGTGGTCGAAGTTCGACCGGAGACCGTCGACTTCCTCGAACAGGTCGTCGGCGTCGGCCTCCGAGTAGAGCACCGTCGCGTACACGTCCTCGCCGTGGGGCTTGCCGGCGTAGATGTTCAGATCCTCGAGTTTGCCGCGGATGCCGTCCTCGTCGGTGTCGTCGTCGCCGTGGGCGTCACCGTGGTCGTGGCCGTCACCCTCGCCGTGATGGCCGCCCTCACCGTGTGCGTGGGCGTGCCCCTCGCCATCGTCCTCGCCGGTCGGCACCGTCTCTCCCGCGAGGAACGCGGGCAGGTCGCTCGGCGGAAACCGCCGACCCACGTAGAAGGGGCCGAACTCGCTGTAGCGGGCGCTCGCCTCGTCGTAGCGCATCTCGTAGACGATATCCTTGAGGTCCGTGGGGTCCTCGGAGAAGAGCGTCACGCCCCACTCCCAGTCGTCGAGGCCGACGGAGGAGGCGACGATCTGTTTCACCCGACCGCCGAACTCACGGCCGTGTTCGCCGTGTTCTTTCATCATCTCGCGGCGGCGCTCGAAGGGCAGGTCGTACCAGTTGTCCTGCTCGCCCCGCTTGCGACTCATCGGGTAGAAGCTGATGTACTGGTCCGCCGGAATGTCGGGTTCGAGTTTCCCCTCGATGTACCGCTTCAGCCCCTGATCGACCTCCTCCTCGTCCTCCGCGAAGTACGCGTCGGAGACGTAGCCGCTGACTTCGGTGACGGAGACGTAGGAGGTGGACTGCTCGGTGAAGGCGCCGAGAGCCGTCCGGTCGAACCGGCGCTCGGCCGTCGAGAGGGCGTCGAGCGTCGGACGCAGGTGGACGATCAGCAGGTCGGCCTTGTGCCCGACCATGGCGAAGACGGCGGAGGCGCCGTCGTCGGCGTCCGCGACTGCCTCGTGGGTTTCGAGGTACTCCACGCCCTCCTCGACGGCCCGGTCGCGCTCCCGTTTGGGGGCGTCACGCCACGCCGCCCAGTCGATCCGACGGAAGTCGTGCAGTACGTACCAGCCCTCGTCCGTCTGCGGTGGCTCGCGCATAGGCGACCGTTGGAACCGGGGGAGTATGGGAGTTGCGTGTTCCGTGTCGTCGGGAGGGACGGCGATTTATCCGTTCCCGTGGCGAACGTGTGAGTTGATGCCACACCAGAGCGCCGCACTGCAACTTGGCGGCGCCGGCGGCCGCGTGGCGTTCCTGCTGGCGTTCTGCGCCCTCGCCCTCGCGGCCATCGCCCTCCAGTTCGCCAAGGTTCGGGCGCTGTACGGCGGCGACGCGTCGGACGAGCGTCGCGTCAACTGCCCGTCGTGTGGCGCGCGGACCGCCGTCGACGAGGAAGTCTGCGAGTACTGCGGGGAACCGTTGGACGGCGGAGCGGAGTGAGGCGGTTGCGGTGAACGTCGTCGACCGCGAGCGAACGCAGTAAAAGGTCGGCTGGTGAACGGTCGGGCCGTTAGAGCAACTGCGGTCCGAAGATCATCAGGATGAGCGACGCGAGCATCGTCAGGCCGATGCTGGTCGTGATGGTGCGCACGATGCGTGCGGAGTCGGTGACTGGGAGCCGCGACACCACCGCCTCGGTACACGTCCGCAGGATGCGGCCGCCGTCGAGCGGGTAGCCGGGGATGCAGTTGAACAGGCCGAGCTGGAGGTTGACCCACGCCGCCCAGAAGAGGGTGTTGGCGATGATGTACACGCCGTCGCCCAGCGGGGCGAGCGGTCCCTCGACGACGTAGAAGTTGGTCACTGCAGGCGTGAATCCGGGGAAGTTGGGGATGCCGAGGACGACGGAGGCGAGCGGCAGGACGAGCGCGACGTAGACCAGCGCGAACGGCGAGTCGACTAGCCCGGAGAAGGCGCCGCCGTCGGTGCCGTCGGAGCCACCGAGCAGTTCGAGGTAGGTGCCGGCGGGGTAGGTGCTGACGCCGAAGTCGGTGATCAGCAGGCCGCTCGTGCCGGGGAAGATGTCGACGCCGATGAAGCCGTTACCGTCCCGCGGGTTCTCGCCGAGCGTGACGGTGTACGTCTCGAACGCGCCGTCCTGATAGGTGCGGACGGGCACCCGGTCGCCCGGGTCGTAGCCGTCGAGCACGCGAGCCAGATCGGTCGAGGACGTGACGCGCTCACCGCCGATGCTGGTGATGATGAGTGAGGCGTTCGTGGGCGCGCTGGCGTTGGCGAGGGGGCCGTCCTGAGCGACGCGCGTGACGTACGCCCCGACGGGGATGGTGCGCTCGCCGGCCGTCGTCTCGATGCGGGCGAAGGTGCTGTCGGCCACCGCGTCCCGGAACTCGCCGCGGGTGTGGACCGCCGTGCCGTTGACCGCCTGCACCCGAATGGGGTCGTCCTCAACGGTCAGGTTCGCGGGGTTGCTGCCGACGCTCCCGACGACCGTCAGCGAGCGCTCGACGCGGATCGTCCGCTCGCCGTCGATCTCGACCGCGACGGTTCGGTTCTCGGCGGCGAGGAGCGCGTCGTCGAGGTCGCCCTCGGACGTTACCTCAGTCCCCGCGACGGCCGTGATGCGGTCGCCGTGGTCGACGCCGGCCGTCGCTGCAGGCGATCCCGGGTAGGCGCCGTCGACGGCGACGCCGGGGGCGACACCCACCGCGCCGATAACGGGGCCAAAGAGGAGCGCGAAGGCGACGGCGGTGAGGACGAAATTGTTGGTCACGCCGGCCGCGAACATCCGGGTTCGGGCGCCGCGGTTCGCGTCCGACTGGCTCTCTTCGTCGGGTTCGACGAAGGCGCCGATGGGGATGAACGCCAGGAAGACGACGCCCATCGACTCGATGTCGATATTTTCGACCCGACAGAGCAGGCCGTGGCCGCCCTCGTGGACGACGAGGCCGATGAGCAGGCCGAAGAGGATTTCGGGCGCGACGGCGAGGGGGAGGAAGTCGTTGACGCCGGGGACGACGAGGAAGTTCTGTGGCTGGTTGACCGCCGACGGCGCCGGCGGATTCTGCAGGATCGTCAGGGCCTGAAAGAGCAGGAGGACGAACATCCCGGCCATGATGACCAAGGCGACGCCGACGCCGACGTTGCTGTACGCCCGCCAGAAGCGCTTCGGTCGCGCGAGACGCGTGAGGAGGGCGCGTCCACGACGGGTGTGAATCGTCGCGATGGGACCCTGCAAGCGGATAGCGTCCGGGAGATAGCCCCGGATCTGGAGCGCCTTCGCGACGAGGGAGTAGACGAGGACGCCGACGAGCACCCACAGCAGCGTGTTCATCTATCCGAGCGAAGGCCGCGACGGCAAAAGGCGTTCGGATACGGTCGGAATCTACGCCGTCGGCTGGATCCGTGTCGTCGCCGGGGGATGGCCGTGGGATGCTACGCCCCGGGCGCCTCGATACCCAGTTCCGCCAGCAACGTCCGCGCGGCCTCGGCGGAGGAACCGGGACCGCGAGCGGTCACGAGGTCACCGTCCACCGTGACGGAGGTGTCCGAGTCGAGTTCGGCGTCCCAGTTCGCCCCCACCGCTTTCACTTCGTCCTCGACCCAGTACGGCAGTTTTCGGCCGTCGGGCATCAGGTCGCGGTCGTCGACGATGCCTTCCTCCCACGCGTTCGGGAAGCCGGTCACGTTCCGGCCGGCGGCGAGGAAGTCGCCGGCGGAGTCGCGGGTAAAGGCGAGGATGCCGACGGCGTGGCAGACGACGAGCGCCTTGCCCTCGCCCTCAACGGCGTCCCGGAGGAGAGCGCGAGCGTGGCGGTCCTGATTGATGTCCCACTCGGTGCCGTGGCCGCCGGGGAAGACGACGGCGTCGAAGTCGGCGGCGTCGACTTCGGTGAGCTGTTCGGGGTCGTTCAGTCGCTCGTCGGACTCGTGGACCTCGCGGACGTGGTCGGCCGTCTCCTCGCCGACGTTGGCCGGGTCGACCGACCGCTCGTCGACGACGGGTGGGTTGCCCGTCGGCGTGGCGACGGTTACGTCGACTCCGGCCGCGTCGAGCGTGGTCAGCGGCTCGATACACTCCTCCCCCCAGTACCCTTCCTCGCTGACGACGAACAGTGCGGATGGCATGTGTGGGGTGTTGGGCGGAGAGCGGTAAAGGGGTTCGTGATGCGGCGGTGACGGCCGGCGCTGGCGACGACCCGCGCGGCTTTTTGCCGCTGGACGCCAAGCTCAACACATGACCCGATTCGACGCGGCCGACACCGCCGAACGCCGCAAACTGTTCGCGGAGGCGGTGCTCGCCCACCGCAACCGCGGGAGCCAGTTTCTCACCATCGAAGTCGATCCGGCGGACGTGCCGGGCGTCGACGCGGACGACGAGGACGAGCCAGTAGCCGTCCCGTGGATACAGTTCGCGGAGAAGACGTTCAACCTCGACTGCGACGAGGCGGAACTCGACCGCCTGAAGGATCTGCTCTCGGAGTTTCCCGAGTGCCGCATCGACCAGATCGAACGCCCCGAGGAGGCAGAGGGGACGAACGTCCGCATCACCGCCCGCTCGGACGCGAATCGACTCGGGCAGTTCGCGGACCGCGCCCTGCAGGTCACCTACGGCCTCGACGACGACTACCGGGCGTGGGTGACACAAATATAGGGGAAGCATAATGGTCGTCGCGTCCCCGTAAGCGGGTATGAACGGATGGGTGCCCCGGATAACGAGCGAGGAGGCGGGCGGACCATGAGTGACGCGGCCGACCCACCGGACCTGCTCTCACGACCGCTCGTCCCCGTCGCGAGCGAGGAGGACGCGGTCGACACCTGTCGGGCGGCCTTCCCGCGCATCGCCGCTGTCGGCGGCCGACCGGTGGTCGTCCACATCATCGAGAAGGCGGGCGGCGCGCCCGACAAAGCGTCGGTCGAACAGCGCGAGACGGTGGCCGAGGCGGCGTTCGACGCCGTGCGCGACTGCGCCGCCGACCACGGCCTCGATGTCGAGACGAAGATCAGCTACGGTCGCGACGTGGCCGGGACGATCATCGAGGCGGCCGACGACATCGACGCAAGCGCCATCGTCTTCCGCCCTCGCGGCGGGTCGTGGTTGCTCGACCTCCTGACGGGAGACGTACGTGACGCTCTCGTGACGGAGAGCGACCGGCCGGTAGTCGTCCTGCCGGACGCAGACACGGAGGGCGGCCGGTGAGCGACGAGGAACTCGCCAAAGACCTCGGTCCGCTCGCTGCCCTCACCATCGGCGTGGGGACGATGATCGGCGCGGGCATCTTCGTCCTCCCGCGAACGGCGATCAGTCAGGCCGGCTCCTTCGCCGTCGTCGCCTTCCTCCTCGGAGGCGGCATCGCCCTGCTGACGGCGTTCTCCGCGAGCGAACTCGGGACGGCGATGCCCAAATCGGGCGGCGCGTACTACTACGTCAACCACGCGCTCGGCCCGCTGTTCGGGTCGGTCGCGGGGTGGGCCAACTGGCTCGGCCTCGCCTTCGCCTCCGCGTTCTACATGGTCGGCTTCGGCCAGTACATCCAGCAGATATTCGGGATCACGGGGACGGTCGGTCTCGGCCCGGTCGGGCTCGACCCGGTGAAGCTCATCGCCCTCGCCGGCGGGGCGTTCTTCGTCGGCGTCAACTACGTGGGCGCCAAGGAAACGGGACGCCTCCAGAACGTCATCGTGATCGTACTGGTCGGGATTCTCGCCGTCTTCACGGCGTACGGGGCGCTCCGAGCCGACCCCGCGAACCTGCCGCCGGCCGCCGGGTTCAGCGACACGATGGCCGTGACCGGCATCATCTTCGTCTCCTACCTCGGCTTCGTCCAGATCACGAGCGTCGCCGAGGAGATCAAGAATCCCGGCGTCAACCTCCCGCGGGCGGTCATCGGGAGCGTCCTGCTAGTGACCGTCATCTACGCGCTCGTCCTCGTGACGATGGCCGCGGCGGTGGAACAGGGGTTCATCAACTCGCTGCCAACCGAACAGATCGCTGTCGTCGAGGTGGCGCGACTCCTCCTCGGCCCCGTCGGCGCCATCGCGATGCTGCTCGGCGGCCTGTTGGCGACGGCTTCCAGCGCCAACGCCTCCATCCTCGCCTCCTCCCGGATCAACTTCGCGATGGGGCGAGACGGTATCGTGAGCGAGTCGCTCAACGAGATTCATCCGCGCTTCGCGACGCCGTATCGCTCCATCGCGGTCACCGGAGCGCTCATTCTGGTGTTCATCGCCGCCGGCACCGTCGAGACGCTGGCCGCGATGGGGAGCGTCCTCCATTTGGTCATCTACGCCCTCCTCAACGTCGCGCTGATCGTGATGCGGGAGGCGGAGCCGCCGGAGTACGACCCGGACTACACGATTCCACTCTACCCGGTCGTCCCGATCCTCGGCGCGCTCACCGCCCTCGGCCTCATCGTCTTCATCGCGCCGCTGGTGATCGCGCTCAGCGCCGTCCTCGTCGCCGGGGCTATCGTCTGGTACTTCGGCTACGCCC
The DNA here is from genome assembly GCF_003856835.1 of Haloplanus aerogenes. NCBI lineage: Archaea > Methanobacteriati > Methanobacteriota > Halobacteria > Halobacteriales > Haloferacaceae > Haloplanus > Haloplanus aerogenes. The sequence goes on along the minus strand of NZ_CP034145.1, from coordinate 345,478 downwards.
GGACCCGTGCCACGAAACAGGGCATCCTCTCGGAGTACATCCTCGACCGCGCCGAGACGATGCCGGACGCCGCCGTCGACGCCGCCGCGAGCGTCCAGCCAGACGGCGGCGAGTATCGGGTGATGGTGCCGCTGGCCAACCCCGAACACGAACGGGACCTGATCGAACTCGCCAGCACCATCGCCAAGGAGCACGGGGGAACGGTCGTCGCGACCCACATCATCACCGTGCCGGATCAGACGGCGCTCGAACGCGCCAGGGACCGCGCCGACGAGATCGACGAGACGTCGAAGTTCCTGCTCGACCGGGCACGCGAGGACGCCGAGACGTTCGGCGTCGACATCGAGACCCACACCATCCTCTCGCACCGCTCCTACGAGGAGATCTTCGACGCGGCGCGCACCCACGACGCCGACCTCGTGGTGATGGGCTGGAGTCCCGGCGCCCACGGCGCCCCCGGACGCGTCGAGGGCACGGTGGACGAACTCGTCCACACCCTGCCCTGCGACATGCTGGTGTTGAGAGATCGGGGCTTCGACCCGTCGCGAATCGTCGTCCCCACGGCCGGCGGTCCGGACTCCGAACTCGCCGCGGAGGTGTCGGCGCTCCTCCGCCTCACCAACGACGCCGAAGTGCGCGTCCTCCACGTCGCCGACGACGTGGCTGAAGGCGAGGCGTTCCTCAAAGAGTGGGCGGCCGAAAACGACCTCTCCGACGCCGAACTCGTCGTCCGCTCGGGCGACGTGGAGGCGATCATCGAAGAGGAGGCCGCCGACGCGACGATGCTCATCATCGGCGCGACCGAACGCGGCCTGATCGAACGGCTGGTGCGCGGGACGCTCGTCCTCGACGTGGTGAACGACGTGGAGTGTTCGGTCCTGCTGGCCGAGCGGAAACGGGATCGCGGCCTGCTCGAACGGCTGTTCGGCTAACCTGACGGTTTTTATCCCTCGACCGCCCCGTAGCGGGTATGGACGCGGATTCGGACACGGGCACGAGCGTCGACACAGACGCCGACGCCGTCACCGGCCCCCCGGACGGCATGGTCGACGCTCGCGACGAACTGACGCCGATGCTGAGTCAGTACTTCGGCCTGTGTACCGAGTACGAGGACGCCCTCCTCCTCTTCCAGAACGGCGACTTCTACCAGACCTACTGCGACGCCGCCGAGGAGGTGGCGCGGGTGTGCGAACTCACCCTCACCCGCCGCGAGGACAGCACGGGCACCTACCCGATGGCGGGTATCCCCGTCGACAACGCCGCCACGTACGTCGAGCGACTACTCGACGCGGGCTACCGGGTCGCCGTCGCGGAACAGGTCGAACGGCCCGAGGAAGCGTCGGGGCTCGTCGACCGCGCGGTCACGCAGGTCGTCACACCGGGCACGGTCGTCGACGACGAGTTGCTGGGTTCGGGCACGAAAAACTACGTCGCGGCGGTGACACGGGAAGGAACGACCCGCGCCGTCGCCGCCGTCGACGCCGCGACCGGCGCGTGTCTGGTGACGAGCGTCGACGACGAGGCCGGCCTGCTGGCGGAACTCGATCGCCTCGCGCCCGCGGAACTGCTCGTCGGCCCGGACGCCACGGTCGACCGCGAGTCGCTGTCGGTCGCACCGATGGTGACGGAGCACGAAGCGGCCGAGATGGACGCCGAGCGAGCACGGGAGACGCTCTCGGCGTACGTCTCCACCCCCGACGCAGTGGTCGAGAGCGACGCCGAACGCCGGGCCTGCGGCGCCGTCCTCGCCTACGCGGAGTGGACGCAGGGCGACGACGGCCCCCTCGAATACGTCACCCGCGTCCGGCGCTACGACCCGCGGGAGGCGCTCGGCCTCGACACGACGGCCATCCGCAGCCTCGAACTCTTCGAGAACCGGGGCGCGGGGTCGAGCGAGACGCTGTTCGACATCCTCGACGACACGGCCTGTGCGCTCGGCCGCCGGAAACTCGACGGCTGGCTCCGTCGACCACTCGTGGACCGGGAGCGCATCGAGGCGCGCCTCGACGCCGTCGAGGCGCTGACCGAACACGTGCTAGCCCGCGAAACCGTCCGCGAGGCGCTCCGCGAGGTGTACGACCTCGAACGCCTCGCCGGGCGGGTGTCGCGGGGACGGGCGAACGCCCGTGACCTGCGGTCGCTGAAGGCGACGCTCGACGCCGTGCCCGCGGTGCTGTCGGGTCTCGACGACGTGGACGCCGCGGCCGACCGCCTCGACGCCCTCGGTGACCGCATCGATCCGCTGGACGAGGTTCGCGATCTGATCGACCGTGCGATTCAGCCCGATCCTCCGGTCGAAATCACCGAGGGCGGCGTGATCCGCGAGGGGTTCGACGACGAACTCGACCGACTTCGGGAGACCGAACGCGAGGGTCGGGAGTGGGTGGCCGACCTCGAAGCCCGCGAGCGGGAACGGACGGGTATCGACTCCCTCTCGGTCGGCCACAATCAGGTCCACGGCTACTACATCGAGGTGACCGACGCCAACCTCGACCGGGTTCCCGACGACTACACGCGCCGGCAGACGCTGAAAAACGCCGAGCGGTTCTACACGCCGGAACTCAAGCGTCGGGAGGACGAGATCATCGGCGCGGCCGAGCGGGCGGACAAACTGGAGTACGAACTGTTCCGCGAGGTGCGCGAGTCGGTCGCCGCCGAGACGGACCGGGTGCAGGACCTCGCGGACGCGCTCGCGGAACTGGACGCGTTGGCGACGCTCGCGGCCGTCGCCATCGACCGCGACTACGCGCGGCCGGCGTTCCACGACGGCAGCGTAGATATCGAGGCCGGCCGCCACCCAGTCGTCGAGGTGACGCAGGACCGGTTCGTCCCGAACGACGCCACCCTTCCGCCGGGGAGCGTGACGCTCGTCACCGGCCCCAACATGAGCGGGAAGTCGACGTACATGCGGCAGGTGGCGCTGATCGTCGTGCTTGCACAGGTGGGGAGTTTCGTGCCCGCAGACGCCGCGACCCTGCCGGTCGTCGACCGGGTCTTCACCCGCGTCGGCGCGAGCGACGACATCGCGGGCGGCCAGTCCACGTTCATGCGCGAGATGGCCGAACTCACGTCGATCCTCCACGAGGCGACGCCGGACTCTCTCGTGTTACTGGACGAGGTAGGGCGCGGCACGAGCACCGCCGACGGCCGCGCCATCGCCCGCGCCACCGCCGAGTTCCTCCACGACGAGGTGGGGGCGGCGACACTGTTTGCCACCCACTACCACGACCTGACGGGACTGGCCGACGAGTACGACCGGGTGCGCAACCTGCATTTCGCAGCGGAGCGGGCGGGCGAGGAGCCACGCTCCTCGGAGAGTCGGCCTACGGCCGACGTAGACGTGACCTTCCTCCACCACGTCGCGGAGGGTCCAGCCTCCTCCTCGTACGGCGTCGAGGTGGCGCGGATGGCCGGCGTGCCCGACCCCGTGGTCGAACGAGCGGGGGCGCTGGTCGACGGGAGCGACCCCGAGACGAACGGTCACGAGGAGGGCGTGCAGGTGACGCTGGACGGGGTGGGAGCGGACGGCGTCGACGCGGACGCCGAGGACGCCGCGGCAGGCGACGACGCGACCGAGGCCGACCTCGCCGCCCGCCTCCGCGAGACCGATATCGCACGGACGACGCCCATCGAGGCGCTGAACCTGCTCGCGGACCTGAAAGACCGAGTCGAAGAATGATACGAACAGTTGTAAGTCAGTACCGGAGGTTCGCCGGACCGCCGTGGCGAACCACCGGTAACCAGTTACAACGATCCGTATGAGACGACTGGACCGCGAGACGGTCGACCGCATCGCGGCGGGCGAAGTCGTGACCCGGCCGGCGCGGGTCGTCGTCGAACTCGTCGAGAACGCGCTGGACGCGGGCGCCGACCGAATCGAAATCGAGGTGGTCGGGGACGGCACCGATCGGATTCGTGTCGTCGACGACGGCGAGGGGATGAGCGCCGAGGAGGCGGCACTGGCGGTCGAGCGCCACACGACCAGCAAACTCCCTGACGGGAACCTGTCGACCGTCGACACGCTCGGCTTCCGTGGCGAGGCGCTGGCGAGCATCGCAGACGTGGCCAACGTGACACTGACGACCAACGACGGCGGGGCGCGGGGGACGCAGGTGCAGGTAACCGAGGACGGTGAGGCGACCGTCGACTCCGCCGGCCGGGGGCGCGGGACGACCGTCGAGGTGACCGATCTGTTCCACAACCGCCCGGCGCGGAAGGAGTCGCTGGCGGCGCCGGCGACGGAGTTCGAGCGGATAAGCGACCGCGTCGCCACCTACGCGCTCCTCCGCCCCGGAGTGGCTATCGCCCTCGACCACGACGGCCGGCGGGTGTTCGCCACGCCCGGTTCCGGCGCGTTCGTGGACGCCGCGCTCTCGGTGTACGGCCGCGAGGTGGCCCGCGAGAGCACGACCCTCGACGCCGAGGCGAGTGTCGAGGTGGGCGACCGGACGGCCCCGGTGTCGGTCCGGGGTCTGCTCGCCTACCCCTCGGTCACCCGGGCCGGAACGGAACACACCCGGATCGCGGTCAACGGCCGGCCGGTGTCGGTGCCGGTCCTGCGGCGCGCGGTCGAACGCGGGTACGGGTCGCTCCTCCCGGGCGACCGCCACCCCGTCACCACCCTCCTCGTCTCGCTCCCGCCGTGGGTGGTCGATCAGAACGTCCACCCGACGAAGGAGACGGTCGCGCTCCGGGCGGCCGACACCGTGGCGGACGCCGTCGAGACGGCGGTTTCGGACGCGCTCGCGACGGCCGACCTCCGGCGGTCGGCGGACGTGGCGATGGATCTGGAGGCGGCGCTCGACCCGGTCGAGTCCGAACCGTCGCTGCTCGGTGATGCCACGTTCGTCGGCCGCTTCCGTGACCTCTACCTGCTCTGTGAGGCCGACGGCGAGTTGCTGGTGATCGATCAGCACGCCGCCCACGAGCGGATCAACTACGAGCGCCTGCGGGCAGCGATGGAGTCGGAGGGCGTTCCGTCGGCCACGCTCGACCCGCCGGCGACGCTCTCGCTCTCGCCGGGCGAGGTGGCCGCCGTCGAGGCCCACGCCGACGCCCTCGCCCGCCTCGGCTTCGACTGCGAACCGTTCGGCGGCGGGACCGTCCGCGTGCGGGCTGTCCCGGCGCCGCTCGGACGCGTCGCCGACCCCGACACGCTCGAATCGACGCTCGCCGCCCTGCGGGACGGCGAGACGGCGGAGCGTCGGGACGAGTTGCTCGCGGATCTGGCCTGTCACCCGTCGCTGAAGGCGGGCGACGAACTCGACGACGACGAGGCCACGGCGCTGATCGAACGGCTGGGGGCGTGCGAACAGCCGTTCGCCTGCCCGCACGGGCGACCGACGGTACTGGCCATCGACGAGGCGCACCTCGCCCGCGGGTTCGAGCGGCACCCGAATCGGCGGTAGTTACGGCCGCCAGATTACCACTCCTTGCAGTCGGCACAGACGTAGGAGTCACCATCTCGCCAGCGACGGGCGACGGCCGCGCCGCAGTCGTCGCAGGCGACGGGGTCGGTCGACCACCGCATCGTGGGCGTGGCGGGTGTGGGTGACGGCTCCGGGGGTCGGGCCGTCGGTTCGGCATCGTCCTCGTCGTCCCCGTTGGCGTTCGCGTTCGCGAACTCGTCGAGCGAGCGGTCGGACACGCCCCCACCCACGGACGCGTCGGATTTAGCTATTCGGTCGAGCGCTCGTGGGCCGTCGCCGCGAGGTCGATGGCGGCATCGAGGTCCGGCCCGAGCGGCGATCCGACGACGACGCTGTCGGCGTACTCCAGCACGTTCCCTAGCCGGTCGGCCACCTCGTCGACCGTCCCCGCGGCACAGAAGGCGTCGATCATCGCGGGCGTCACGAGGTCGAACGCCTCGGAGAAGTCGCCGGTGCCGATCCGGTCACCGATCTCGTCGGCGCGGTCCGGGTCGAGATCGTGCCGGGCGAGGACGGGCGGCGGCGACCCGGCGGCGATGAACGCGACCGGGGGCCGGGCGGCCTCGCGGGCGGCCTCACGGTCGGCGGCGACGCTGACGCTCGCGTAGGCCGCGAGGTCGAAGTCGCCGAGGCCGTCGAGGCGATCCGTCAGGCCCTTGTCGACCTGCTCGCGCGCCCAGCGGAGATCCGCGGGGTGGGCACCGTTGTAGAGCAGGCCGTCGGCGTGTTTCGCGGCCATCTTGCACATGTGCGGCCCCTCGCCGCCGACGTAGGTCGGGATGGGGGTGGGCACGTCGAAGTTGAGGCCGGCGTCCTCGGCCTCGAAGGTCCCGTCGTGGGTGACGCGTTCGCCGTCCCAGAGTCGCTGAGCGACCTTGAACGCCTCCAGGACGGGGCGGAGGCCGCGGTCGTCGGCGAGACCGAGATTCCCGAGTGTGGAGGGGTCGCCGGGACCGATGCCGAACACCGCGCGGCCGTCGCTGGCTTCCGCGACGGTCGCCACCTCGCCCGCGAGCGTGACGGGGTGGCGCTCCAGCGGGTTGACGACGCCGGGGCCGAGTCGTACCGAATCCGTCGCCGCGGCGAGACGCGAGAGCGCGGCGAAGGGCGAGCGGTTGTTGTAGTGACTGGAGACGAAAATCGTGTCGTAGCCGGCGGTCTCGGCGGTCGTCCCGAGGTCGACCAGTCGGTCGAGCGGATGCTCGGGCGTGAGTTCGATGCCGAGCATCAGCGGCGGTGGCACCTCCGGCCAGTGGGCGAACGCGTCGGAATCATCGTGCGTCGGTTGGGGCGAACGGGGAAAAGCCGTTCGTCGTACGCGGTACCTGCCGGTGTCTACTCGTACGACCAGCCACGGAGCGCCTGCCGCACGAAGTCACCCTCCACGTCCCGAAAGAGGGCGTCGCTCCCGTCGTGGTCCCCGAAGTCGAAGTCGCGGACGACGACGACCGGCGTGCCCCCGGCACCCTCGCCCGCGACGAGGTTGGCCGCGGCGGCGAGTTCGTCGACCACCGCTTGCACGGTCACGCCGAGTTCGCGCCCCTCGCGGTCCGTCTCGCCCCGCCAGTCGCGGGCGGCGGGCGTGCCGGCCCACCCGATAGCGACGCCGCGCTGTCCGTGGCGGAAGGGGCGGCCGCAGGTATCGGTGACGATCACGCGGTCGGCGGTGAGTCCCGTCTCGATCCGCGCGGCGCTCTCGCTCGGCCGCCGCGGCAAGAGCAACAGGTCGCCACCGGGCACGTTCGAGCGGTCGATGCCCGCGTTGACCGTCACGTGACCGAATCGCGTCTCGGTGAGGAGAAAGGGCGCCTCCATCAGGAGGTCGGTGCTCTCCTCCAGCACCGCCTGCGCGAATCGCGGGTCCTTCTCGTCGCCCGTGGCACGTTCGAGGCGGGCGGCGATTTCGCGGGCGCGCGGCCCCGCCGGGAAGTCCGAGAGGTCCGCAACCCGGTCTTCGACCTTCGAGACGACCGTACTCGCCACGCAGACCACGTCGTCGGGGCGGAGGTCGGCGCGTGCCTCGATCAGGTCGGGAATGGAGTCGCCCGGCCGGAACTCCGGGAGGTCGGGAACGGCGAAGACCTCCATCGTCGGCGTCACCAGCCGTCCTCGCGGTGGAGCGTCACGTCGATGTCGCCGTCGGCGATAGTGGCGGTCATCATGGTCGTCTCCGTCGCCGGATCGGCACCCGTGGCCGATCCCGGATTCAGGAGGCGGACGCCGTCGTGAACCTCGTCCATCGCTTCGTGCGTGTGGCCGGCGATACCGACCGCGTCGGGGCGACCGTGCTCTTTCACCGCGGCCGCGACACGGTCCTCGTAGCCGATACGGTCGCCCGTGCCGTGGGTGACGACGAACTCGACGCCGTCGCACTCGACGGTGGCGACTTCGGGGAGGTCGATGTCCGTACCGTCGATGTTGCCCCGAACGCCGGTGAACGAGCCGCCGGCGAGCGACCGGACCTGATCGACGACCGAAGGCGTCTCGAAGTCGCCGGCGTGGACGACGTAATCGGCCGCTTCGACCCGCTCGCGCACCCAGTCGGGGAGGCCGCTCGCCCGCCCGGGAACGTGCGTGTCGCTGATGATCGCCAGCTCCATACTCGTCCGTTGTCGTGAGACGGGAAATCGTTGTCCCAATCGTCACGAGCGTCGTTACGGGCTGGAGTCGCTGTGTATCGGTCGTCGCCGTCCCCGGAATCGACGACGACCGGCACGGACGACAATTCTTAGTGTCGCTGGCCCCCGAACGGCGGCTATGACCCACGTCGTCACCTGTTTCCTCCGCCACCGGACGGCGATCCTGCTCGGCCGCCGGAGCGACGCCGTCGGCACGTACACCGGTCGCTGGGCGGGCGTCTCGGGCTACGTCGAGGGCGACCCCGCCGACGCCGAACGGGACGCCCGCCGAGAGATTCGCGAGGAGACGGGACGGACGGACGCGACGCTCGTCCGCACCGGCGACCCCGTCGACGTGGTGGACGGGGAGCGGACGTGGACGGTCCACCCGTTCCTGTTCGACGTTGAGGATCGCACGGTCGAGCCGAACGAGGAAATCGCTGCCCACGAGTGGGTGTCGCCGCCGGCGATCCTGAACCGGCCCACGGTCCCCGGTCTCTGGGACGCCTACGCCGCCGTCGCGCCGACCGTCGAGACGGTGGCAAGCGACGAGACGCACGGCTCGGCGTGGATCTCGGTGCGCGCGCTCGACATCCTGCGGGATCGGGCGGCCGTGACCGACTCGACCGACGCCGTCGAAGCGGTCGCCCGCGAGTTGCGGGACGCCCGGCCGAGCATGGCCGCCCTGGCCAACCGCGTGAACCGGGTGATGGCGACGGGCGAACGGGCGCCGCAGGCGGTGGCGAAACGGGCCGACGAGGCGGCCGAAGCGGCGCTCGACGCCGACGCCGACGCCGCGGCGCTCGCGGCCGAGCGGTGCGGCGAGTCGGTCGCCACGCTCTCGCGATCGGGGACCGTCCTCGCCGCCCTCCGCGAGGCCGAGCCGACGGTCCTGATCGGGGAATCCCGCCCTGCCTGCGAGGGGACGGACGTGGCGGCAGCGCTGGCCGACGAGGGGCTAGACGTGACGCTGACGACGGACGCGGCCCTGGCGAGCGAACTCGCCGACCGGGACGTGGACAGCATCCTCGTCGGCGCCGACGCCGTCCTCGCGGACGGGAGCGTCGTCAACAAGGTTGGCACCCGGAGCCTCGCGCTCGCGGCCGCCAGCGAAGACGTGCCGGTGTACGTCGTCGCCGCCGTGGACAAGGTGCGGGCGGACGAGGAGATGTACGGTGAGACGGGCGACGCGACCGCTCTCTACGACGGTGACGCACCCGTCACCGTCGCGAATCCCATCTTCGAGCGGACACCCGCGGATCTGGTGGACGGCGTGCTCACCGAGCGCGGCGTCCTCGACGCCGACGGTATTCGGGACGTGGCGGCGGAACACCGAGAAAATGCGACGTGGAACGGGGGGAATGGAGCGTCAGTCGGGGATCGTGAGTAACGTTTGGTCACGGCACACCCGACTACGATAACTCTCCGCGTCCGAGGCGATCAGGGCGCCAGCGTGGATGGCCACGCCGCCGATCAGGACGCTCCCGACGAACGTCAGGAGCCGATCCTCGAGCGCGAGTGCGGTGATCGGGGGCATGCGTTACGCGGCGTTCGCGTCGGCGTTATCCTCGTCCGGCGTCGCGTCGCTCACCGACTCGCCGAGCGAGCCGTCGCCATCACTGCCGAGGAACGACCGGATGAGGTCGTGAATCTGGGCGACGTGATCGGGCACCTGCGCGGGCAGGTCCGCAGGCGGGCCGCGGCGGTCGGCGTTCTCGGCGTTCGACGCGCCGGCGTCCGCCTCGTCAGCCGCGTTGTCGGCGCCGGCGTCAGCGGCGTCGTCACGGTTGTCCGCGCCGTCTTCGGCGTTCTCGGCGTCGTCGTCCGCGTTCTCGTCGGCCTGCTCCGCGTGGTCGTCGTACTGGTCGTCCGCACCGACATCGACGGGCGCGTTCCCGGGCGCCGCGGCGACCGTACCGGCGGTCACCAGCAGCGCCACGAACACGACCGCGACGAGTTTCGTTCGGATCATCGTTGCGCTCGGTGCGTGTGGCTGGGGGGTATTGAACCCCGATTCCCGTCAATCCGGATTTTCGGCGGTTTGAACCGGATTTAAACCGATTTTAACGTCGATAAAATGGAGTCAACGCGGGTGAACTCGGGTATCGACCGGCCTTCCGTCGAGGCCGGTGGGATGTCAGGAACGGCGCGTGATCCGGGAATCGGCGCGACGACGACGACCCACGCCGGCTTTTATGCGCCGCGGTCCCGATCCGAGAAGCATGGACGAACGCAGCGTCGACGCTCCGACGGATCCGGAGGACGCGTTCCTGACGCTGAGCAACGACCTCCGCCTCGAAATCCTGCTGGCGCTGTGGGAGGCGCCCGGTTTTTCGCTCTCCTTCGCGGAGTTGCGGAAGGCGGTCGACGAGCGCGACTCGGGGACGTTCACGTACCATCTCTCGGAACTCGTCGGGCACTTCGTCGGAGAAACCGAGTCGGGCTACGAACTCCAGTATCCGGGCCACCGGGTACTCGACGCCATCCAGAGCGGGGTCTTCCACCAGCAGGGGACGGTCGGTCCCGTCGAACTCGACGGAGACTGTCTGGAGTGTGAGGCGTCGCTCACGTTCGAGTACGACACCGACTACATCGGCCGCGTCGGCTGTGAGGCCTGCGACGAGCGGGTGCTGGAGTGGCCGTTCGACCCCGGCAGCGTCGCCGACCGGACGCCCCGGGAGGTGGCCGCGGCGTTCGACCGCCGCACCCGCCTCGTCTGGGGGTGCGCACTCGACGGCGTCTGCCCCTTCTGCGCCGGGCGTGTCGAACGGGAGATCGCGGAGGAAACGACCGAATCCGGCCTCTGTATCGGTGTGCTGGAGGATCTCGACCGTTACGACGAGTTCTTCGCTCGCGACCATCCCGCCGTCGTCTCGCTCGACTGCCGACGCTGTAGCTTCTACAGTTTCGTTCCCGTGGGCGTCGTCCTCCTGCATCGCCCGCACGTGACGGGACGGCTGTGGGAGCGCGGCCTCGACGTGCGCGAGACGCCGCTGTGGGAACTGGGATTCCTAATCGACGCCGACGCGGTGTCGGTTCGCGAGGCGCACCCGCTCACCGTCGCGGTCACCGCGCACCCGCCGGACGGCGACCCCCTGACCGCGCTCGTCGACACGGATCTCGCGGTCACGGTCGAAACGTAATATCGGATTCCTTACTGGAACCGAATCCACGAATCGCTTAACTGACTCCCTGCCCTCGGTTTCGAATAGATCGAAAATGATAGAGAAGCCGAACGTTGTGGCAATCACAGGGAGTCAGCGTGACGGCAGCCACACGGCGACGGCCGTCGACATCGCACTGGCGCAGGCACGGCGGGCGGGTGCGGAGACGGATCACGTCGACCTCGCGAGTCTCGACCTGCCGCTTTTCGACCCCGACCGGCCCGACGCGGGGGACGCGGAGATGCTCCGCCGGCGCGTGCGGGCGGCCGACGCCGTGTTGCTCGCCACGCCGATGTACCACGGCTCCGTCGCATCGCCGCTGAAGACGGCGCTCGACTACTGCGGGTTCGACGAGTTCGAGGAGACGACGGTCGGCCTGCTTGCCGTCGCCGGCGGCGCGTTCCCGACGGCCGCGCTGGATCACCTGCGGACCGTCGCGCGGGCACTCGACGCGTGGGTGCTCCCGCACCAGGCCGCAGTCCCCGACTCGCACGCACAGTTCGCGGACGGGGAGTTGACCGATTCAGACCTCCGTGAACGGGTCGAACGGCTGGGCGAGGACCTCGTCGCCTACGCGGGCGTCGCCTCGTGTGCCGCCGACGTGGCGGTGACGGCCGAAACGCCGGCGGAAGCGGGGGACTGATCGGGCCGAGACGCGGGATTCTTGACGCCGCGCGACCAACGGCCACCGGTGGCCGTGACGAAGGTTACCCCCTCCGAGCCCCTTGTGACGAGGGATTTCCCCGAGCCACCGTCTTCGGTTCGCAGACAGGCTTTTGAGCAACGGCTCTGAATCCGCCGTCATGCCCCACATTTCGACACTCGGCGTCCACGAGTCGGTCGACGAGGTGTTTCCCGCGGCCGTCTTCCGCGACGCCCTCGCGGACGCCGGCCCGTCGGTCGAAATCGTCGATTCGGACGACGACCTCACCGCCCTCGACGCCCTCGTCACGTTCGAGTACGAGGAGTACTTCCTCGACGCCGGCCTCGACTGGATTCACTCGATTCAGGCGGGCGTCGACCGCTTCCCCTTCGACGCCCTGCAGGAGCGCGGTATCGCCCTCACCAACAGCACCGGCATCCACGGCGACGTGGTCGGTGAGACGGCGGTCGGTCTCATGCTCTCCTTTGCCCGCCGCCTGCACGCCCACCGGTCGAATCAGGAGCGCGGCGAGTGGGTCAAACCCGCGTGGGACGACGCCTTCCCCCTGCGCCGGGAGTCGGCCTGCGTCGTCGGCCTCGGGACGCTCGGCCGCGGTATCGCCACCCGCGCCTCGGCGCTCGGGATGGACGTGACCGGCGTCAAGCGCACCCCCACGCCCGTCGACGGCGTCGACGAGGTGTACCCGCCCGAGGACCTCCACGACGCCATCGCGGACGCTCGGTTCGTCGCCCTCGCGGTGCCGCTGACCGACGACACCGAGAAGATGATGTCTACCCCGGAGTTCGAGGCCATGCGCGACGACGCCTACGTGATCAACGTCGCTCGCGGCCCCGTCGTGGACCAGTCGGCCCTCGTCGACGCCCTCGATGCCAGCGAAATCTCGGGTGCCGGCCTCGACGTGTTCGAGACCGAACCCCTCCCCGCCGACTCGACGCTCTGGGACCGCGACGAAGTGATCCTGACGCCCCACGCCGCGGGGTTCAACGAGGAGTATTACGAGCGAGTGGCGACCATCGTCCGCGAGAACCTGCGGCGACAGCGGGAGGGGGAGTCGCTGACGAATCGCGTCGTGTAGTGCATCGCCAGCGGGCGATCAGAGGAACTTCAGCAGGTCGTCCCGCTTCTGCTCGTGGAAATGTGTCGCCAGCGCGTCGGAGAGGGCGTCGATGTCGCCGCGCTTGGCACAGATGGGGGCGATGGTGTCCTGCCACTGTTGCCACGGCGGGAGGATTCCCAACCGATCACACAGGTCGTCCAACCGTTCGTCCCGGTCGTCCACCTTGTCCATCTTGTTGACGGCGACGACGGTCGGAATCTCCAGTTCCCGAAGGAAGTGAAACAGTTCCACGTCGTGTGGAATCTCGTCCTCGCCGCTGTGGCGGTCGATGATGTCGATGACGCTCTTGCCGTCGACGACGAGGACGCCGGCGAGGATGTCGTCGGCGTTGGCCTCGATGTACCGCACCACGTCCGTCTTGATCTGCTCGCGTTGCTCCTCGGGGACGCCGGACATGAACCCGAAGCCGGGGAGGTCGGTGAACATGAAGTTCTCCGACACCCAGTCGAAGTGGTTGGGCTGGCGGGTCACGCCTGGCTTGCGGCCGGTGGAGACCGAGTAGCCCGTCAACTCCCGCATCAGCGTCGACTTGCCCACGTTCGACCGGCCGACGAGGACGACTTCGTCGCGGTCCGGGCGATCCTCGAACATAGGTGTGATAGACGGCTGCGTCGTTTAAACTCGGCGTGTCGGGACCGAGGTATATGTGCCGCCGGCCGCGACTGACTCCATGGACAAACAGGCGCTCCGGGAGCGGGTGTGGGACGATCTGGAGGAGAGCGGCGAGGCACGCTTTCCCTTCCCACCCCACGGCCGTATCCCGAACTTCGCGGGGGCGAGCGAGGCGGCCGGCCGCCTCACAGCGACGGCGGAGTGGCAGGCCGCGGACACGGTCAAATCGAACCCCGACGCGCCGCAACTCCCGGTGCGGCGCGCCGCACTCCGGGCGGGCAAGACGGTGTACGTGGCCGTGCCACGTCTGCGCGACGAACACCCGTTCCGTCGGCTCGACCCCGACGCAATCGACGACTATGACGCCGCGACGACGGTCAGCGGCATCGACGAGTACGGCACGCCTGTCGACCCCGAGGAGATGGCGCGGATCGACCTGATCGTCAGCGGGAGCGTCGCCGTGAACGAGGTCGGCGCTCGCGTCGGCAAGGGTGAGGGGTACAGCGATCTGGAGTTCGCGGTCCTCCGCGGATTCGACCTCGTGGACGATGGAACGACGACGGCGACGACCGTCCACGAGCGACAGGTCGTGGCGGACGTGCCGTCGCCCGCGGCGCACGACGTGCCGATGGATCTGGTCGTGACGCCGGAGCGGGTGGTCCGGAGCGTCGGCGGATCCAAGCCCTCGGGTATCGACTGGAACGCCCTCGACGACGAGCGAATCGAGGCGATGCCGATTCTGGTGCGACTGCGGGAGGTGTGAGGGCAGGCTATTTGCCCGCGCGGATGGGTATCCGCCCGTGCGACTCGTACAGGTCATGGTCCCCGCGGGCAAACGCCAGTCGATCCCGCGGCGACGGCACGGGCAGGAGCGAGAATAGATGCCTCGTACCCTGCTATCGCCCGGCAGACGTACTAGTTCATATCGCTCGCCGCCCTCTCTCACCTATGAAACGTGTGATTGTCCTGACACTCGTTGCCGTCGTCCTCCTCGCCGGCTGTACCGCCCCGCTCCAGACCGGCGCGAGCGACGCCGATAGTAGTTCGACCATCTCGGTGTCGGCCACCGGGTCGGCAACGGCGGATCCCGACCGCGCGGTCGTGAGCGTTGCCGTCGAGACGACGGCCGACAGCGCGGACGGCGCCCGCGCGCAGGTAGCCCGTGACGTCGAGAGCGTCCGAACGGCGCTCGCGAACGCGAACATCCCCGACGCGAACGTGACCACGACCGGGTTCGGTATCGCACCGGAGTACGACTTCACCGACGGCGACCGCCGCGTCGTCGGCTACCGTGCGGTCCACTCGCTGGCCGTCGAGGCGACGCCCGCCCGCGCCGGCGAAATCATCGACCTCGCCGTCGGCGCGGGAGCGACGCGCATCGACGGCGTCCACTTCACGCTGAGCGACGAACGCCGGGCGGACCTCCGAGCGACGGCGCTCGACCGCGCAATGGCCTCGGCCCGCACCGACGCGGACGGCCTCGCGGCCGCCGCCGACCTCTCGGTGGTCGGCGTCCAGCACGTCACCACCGGCGCCGACTTCACGCCCTACCCCGCCACCCGGTTCGAGGACGCCGCGGGCGGGACGGTCCTCCAACCCGCGCCCGTCTCGGTGACCACTACCGTCGACGTGACGTATTCGGCCCGCTAGCGCGACGGGAGGTCGGGTTCCCAGTCGACCGTCTCGACCGCCAGATCCAGCACGTCGTCGACGTTCTCACCCTCGCTGATGCTCATGTACGCGTCGGCCTCGACATCCCGGGAGCGGTCGCTCTTGTTACAGACCGTGAGGACGGGCGCGTCGAAACGGTCGACGACCGCGTCGCGCAGGTCGAGTTGCGCCTCTAGGGGGTAGCCACACGACTCGCTGGCGTCGACGACGAAGAGGACGGCGTCCGCGAGGTGGGCCAGCGCGCTCACTGCCTGACTCTCGATGTCGTTGCGTTCCGCCTCGGGGCGGTCCAGCAGGCCCGGCGTGTCGATGATCTGGTAGCGGATGTGGTCGCGCTCGAAGTGACCGATCTGGATGCCGCGGGTGGTGAACGGGTAGCGCGCGATCTCGTTGTCGGCGCGGGTGACCGCGTTCACGAACGACGACTTGCCGACGTTGGGGTAACCCGCGACGACGATGGTCGGTTCGTCCGGGCGGATGTCGGGCAGGTCACGAAGGGCGTCGCGTGCCTCCCCGATCCGCCGGAGGTCGTCGGCAACTTCCTCGACCACGTCCGCCATCCGCGCGAACGCCTGCTTGCGATGCTTTCGGGCCGTCTCGGCGTCGGTCTTTCGGAGTTTCCGGTTGTACTCGCGCTGAATCTCCTCGACCTGCCGGCTCGCCCACGTCACCTCCGAGAGGCTGGCGCGGAGGGCGTCGATGCCCACCTGTTCGGAGCCGTCGTCGGCGATTCTGGTTCCCATCTCCCGCCGCAACACCGCGTCCGCGAGTTCGCGATAGAACGGGTCGACGACGCCGAAATCCGGCCACTCCGTCACCACGTTCTCCAGATTGTCCGAGAGGATGTTTCCCGCCGTCTGCAGCATAGACTGCTGGGCTTCCACCCCCGACTTCGCACGGCCGGAGCGCGCGGCCCGCGAGAACGCCTTGTCGATGAGTTCCTCCGACCATGGCGTGGTCGGCAGGCCTTCGAAAATCATTGTCGGCGCTTCGACACGCGCAGATAAAAGGGCGTCCGTTCGCGCCGATGCGAGCGTGTGCGCCCGTCACACGCCGCCGTGACCGCCGAGTCGACTACCGCACCGACGGCGTGGGAGCGGACGCCCCGCCGTCGGCGTCGTCGGGGCGAGCGCGCCACTCGACGACGGCGGCGCCGACGAGAAGCGCACCGCCGGCGACGAGCAGGAACGGTTCGGCGCCGAGGACGAGTCTGGTCGGCCCGCCGTACGCCGACACCTCGACGTAGAGGCCCGGATCGAGGGCGTAGTGGAGTGCGGCCCGGAGCGCGTAGAACAGGACGACACCGCCCGTCGCCGCGGGGACGACGGCGAGGCGTCGCCACCGGCGGGCGGCGACCGCCCCCACGACGCCGACGAGGGCGAGGCGAGCGAGCAGTCGCTCCTCGTGGTTGAGGTCGCCGCCCCAGCCGGTCGTGATGGTTCCGTCGTATCCCGGTGCCACGTGGACGAGCCCCTGGTGGATGCCGATCACGATAGCCACGAGACCGGCAATCGCGAGCGCGACGGGGACCAATCGTCGAGGTCGCATACGTACGGCTTCGGAACGAGGTCCTATCAACGCTTGGCCCGCTAGCGGTCCAGATACTCGCCCTGCACCGCCACCACGTCCGCCGAATCGTCGCAGGCGGCGTACCGCCGCAAGGGTTCGTCGTTGAGGTCGAGGAACGTCTCGCCCCACGTGAACTTCGAGAGGAGGCGTTCGGCATGGGGGCGGTGACCGAGGATGACCAGCCCCGCGGCCAGTGCCTCGACCGTCGTCAGGCGGAACGGCTTCCCGAAGTTGACGGGGTTGGCGGCAACGAGGTACGGGAGCGCGCGGTGGTTGCCCGGGAGGGAGAATCGCGCCTCGCCGGCCGACTCCCACGAGCAGTCGAGGGCGACGAGCGTCTCCGTGTCCGCCGCATCGGCCGGCGACAGCGCTTGCTCCGCGTGAGGATTGAGCACGACCCCGTACGGCGTCGCCCGGTCCGAGCGGTGTAACTCGACGAGGTCGAACCGGGCGAGTTTGCGGGCCGTACACTTGTCGGGGTCGTCGTCGCCCGCGTAGCGCACGTGACAGTCCACGTCGGGGGCAGGCGGTCGCGGAATATAGGGGTTGTCGTCGACTACGCCGGCCCCAGCAGACGGTGCGCGGCGGGATCGTCGAGGAATTCGTCGGCCTGCCGCGCTCCGAGAGCCATCAGGTCCTCGATGAACCCCGATCGACGGTTGAGTTTGGACGCGGTGCGGAGGGGGCGGTCGCCGTCGAGTTGCGACTCGTCGAGAGCGATTTCGCGGACCGTGACGGGCTTGTACCGGTCCTGCGGGAGGACGCCGTCGTCGATCCAGTCGTTGACCTGATCGACGAAGTGGAGTTCCTGCGCGAGCGACAGGCTCCCCGCGAGTTCGTTGCGCCGGTCGGCGATCTCGGCCAGCGTCGAGAGGTCGCCGCGCTGGACCCGCGGGTTGATGCGGACCAGCCAGATCTCGTCCGGTTTGCCTGCCGCGCGGTCCGGCCCGTCGAGCAGGTTCCGAATCGGCGGATTCTGCGAGAAGAGGCCGTCCCAGTACTCGTGGGTCGGGCCGCCGGGTTCGTCCGCCATCCGGATTCCCTCGAAGATGGTCGGCACCGACGCGGAGGCGAGGACGGCGTCGACGGAGAGGGGTTTCGGGCGCTCTTCGAGCCACGCCGTCGCGGGATCGAGGTCGTCGGCCGCCTCCGCCGGTCGATCCGTGAATATCTCGAACGTGCCGTCCGTCGCGTCGACGGCGCTCACGAGGAGTTTCGGCGCCGGGGGATCGTCCACCGAGACGAGGTCGTCGAGGACCGCCGGATCGACCTCGGCTTCGATGGCGTTCCGGAGGCGGCGCTGTGCCATCCGGGCGCCGGCGTTGTAGGCCGGGCTGATCTGAGCGACCGGGAAGCCGGCGTCGAGGAGGCGAGCGACGCTCACGACGCCGAAGTTGACGAGCGAATCGAGGGGGCCGCGCGCCGCCATGTTGGTCCAGAAGTCGGCGAGCGACGCGCGCGCCGCCGCCGGGCCGTCGGTCCGGAGCCCGTACCACGCCAAGAGTGCGCAGAGCGCGCCGCCGGAGGTGCCGGTGAACGCAACGGGGTCATAGTCGGCGTCCGGTTCGTCGAGGAGTCGTCGCAACACGCCCGCGGTGAACGCCGTGTGACTCCCGCCGCCCTGACAGGCGATAGCCACCGTCGTCCGGTCGTCGGTCATACACCCTCTGACGCGTCGAAAGTGCTAAACAGTTGTCATGGTGTGGCCGAACGGTTCATGCGGTCGGCGACGGACGGGGCCGTATGGAGAGTCGCGACGCGGTACGTGGGTATTACGACGCCATCGACGGCGGCGACTACGACCGCCTGCACGCCCTCCTCGCGCCCGGGTTCGTACAGGAGCGGCCGGACCGGACGCTCGCCGGCCGGGACGAGTTCGTTCGGTTCATGCGGGACGAACGGCCGCGAACGGACACCGAACACGTGGTCGAGACGATGGGTGTCTCGGGCGACGGAAAGACGGTGTTCGCTCGCGGGCGCCTCCTCGGCGGCGACGGCGAGACCCTGTTCGGCTTCGTCGATGTCCACCGCGTCGGTGCGGAGGGGATCGAATCGCTGGCGACGTACACCGACTAGCCGATGTTGGGAGTCGAGTCGCTGTCGCCCGCGGCGGACAGTTCGAGTTCGATTTCGAGTTCCGGATCGGCGCCGCCGACGTGTTCGACTTCGAGTTCGACCGGTTCGCGGTAGGCGAAGTCGAGTTCCCAGTCGTCGCCAGAGAGCGTCACGTCGTCGCCCGCCTGCAGACGCTCGCCGACGGCGGTCAGGAACTTGCCGGCCTCGGCGGCGCTGACGTGATACTCCTCCGCGAAGTCCTCATCGGAGATGGTCGTCCGGTCGTCGTCGGGCGTGGGAGACTCTGGCATGAGTCGACCGTCGTCGGCCCGACGACGTAAGTATAGAGACGTTACTGGGTAGCCACTGTTCGAACCGCACCACGAACGACCCGGATCCACTCAGTCCCGGTCGCCCGCGCCGACGGCCACCGCCGTCGCCACGGCCTCGAAAACCGCCGACAGCCCGAACCTACTCAGTCCCGGTCGCCCGCGCCGACGGCCACCGCCGTCGCCACGGCCTCGAAAACCGCCGACAGCCCGAACCTACTCAGTCCCGGTCGCCCGCGCCGACGGCCACCGCCGTCGCCACGGCCTCGAAAACCGCCGACAGCCCGAACCTACTCAGTCCCGGTCGCCCGCGCCGACGGCCACCGCCGTCGCCACGGTCTCGAAAACCGCCGACAGCCCGAACCTACTCAGTCCCGGTCGCCCGCGCCGACGGCGCTCTCTCCCACCTTCTCGTGCCCCTCGATGACTTCCGTGCCGCCCATGTACGGCCGGAGCGCTTCGGGCACGGTGACGGTGCCGTCCTCGTTCTGGTAGTACTCCAGAATGGCGACCATCACGCGCCCCACCGCAGTCCCGGAGGCGTTGAGCGTGTGGAGGTACTCGGCCGACTCGTGACGCTCGGGGCGGTAGCGCAGGCCCGCCCGCCGCGACTGGAAGTCCTCGAAGTTCGAGGCGCTGGAGACTTCGAGCCACCGGCCACCCCGTTCGGGACCGTCGTCGGCCTCGGTACCCGGCGCCCACACCTCGATGTCGTAGGTCTTCGCGGACGCGAAGGTCAGGTCGCCGGTACACAGCGAGAGGATGCGATAGGGAAGGTCGAGGCGTCGGAGAACCTCCTCGGCCTCGTCGACGAGGGCTTCGAGGCGGTCGTAGCTGTCCTCGGGTTCGACGAAGTTGACGAGTTCCACCTTGTTGAACTGGTGGACGCGGACGATACCGCGAGTCTCGGTGCCGTGTTCGCCTGCCTCGCGCCGGAAGTTGGGCGTGTACGCCTGATGCTTCAGCGGCAGATCCTCCCGAAGGAGGATGTCGTCGGCGTACATGTTGGTAACGGGCACCTCGGCGGTGGGGCAGAGCCACAGGTCGTCGTCGTCGTAGTCCTCGGTCTCCTCGCCGCCGATGCGGTAGGCGTCCTCCGCGAACTTCGGCAACTGCCCCGTCCCCTCCATCGACGTGGACTTGACCGGGATGGGCGGGAAGAGGTCGACGTAGCCCTGTTCGCGATGCACGTCCATCATGAACTGGATGAGGGCGTGTTCGAGGCGGGCGCCGTCACCCTTCAGGAAGTAGAAGCCGGCACCCGTCGTCTTGGCGCCGCGGGCTTCGTCGATCACGTCGAGGTCCTCCCCGAGGTCGTAGTGAGGGGTCACCTCGTCGGGCAGGTCGCGCAGGTCGTCGAAGCCGTGGCGACGCTTCTCGACGTTGTCGCTCTCGTCCTCGCCGACGGGCACGTCGTCGTGCGGGACGTTCGGAATCTCCATCAACCCCGCTTCGAGTTCGGCCTCCAACTCGTCGGCGCGGGCTTCGACCTCCTCCAGACGTGCTTTGAGTTCCTGGGAGCGCTCGATGGCTTCCTCGGCCTCCTCGTCCTTTCCTTCCCCTTTGAGGCGGCCGATTTTGTCGCTCACCTGGTTGCGCTCGTGGCGCAGGTCGTCACCCTCGCTCTTGAGCGAGCGCCACTCCTCGTCGATCTCCAGGAGACGGTCCAGATCCACGTCGTCGGCCATCCCCCGGTCTTCGAGATTCCGCCGCACCACGTCCGGGTTCTCCCGGAGGTACTGCCTGCTGAGCATTTGTGCGTCCTTCTCGGGGGCGAGACAAAACCGTGTCGGGACAGGGACCGAACGCTTTTCACCGCCGCCGCCGGCCTTGAACCATGGCTATCGGCGATCTCACTGCCGTCGACGGAACCGATCTCTACTACGTTGACGTGGGGGCGTACGACGTTCGTGGCTACGGTACGGTGTACATTCTCGATGCGGATCGACCCGCCGTCGTCGACACCGGCCTCGGGACGAACGTCGACCTCGTCCTCGACGCTCTCGACGAGGTTGGCATCGACGCGCTCGACGCCATCCTGACGACCCACATCCACCTCGATCACGCCGGCGGCGCGGGCTTTCTGGCCGACGAGTTTCCCGAGGCGACGGTGTACACCCACGAGATTGGCGTCCGACATCTGGTCGACCCCTCACGCCTCGTCGCGGGGACGAAAGCCGCCGTCGGCTCCCAGTGGCAGTTCTACGTCGAGCCGAAACCGATTCCCGAGGAGCGGATCGACGCGCTCGAAGGCGGCGACGAGATCGACCTCGGCGACCGCACGGTAGACGTGATCCACGCACCGGGCCACGCCCCCCATCAGGTCGTGTTCCACGACCGCGAGGACGACCTGCTCTTCTCGGGCGACGCCGGGGGCATCCGACCGCCGGGCGCCGACCAGCTCTTCCCCACCTCGCCGCCCGTCAACTTCGATCTGGAGGGCTGTCTCGCCGACGCGGAGACAATCGCGGACCGCGACCCCGAGTACATCTGTTTCGGCCACTTCGGCCACGAGCCCTTCACGCCCGCTCTGATGTCCGAGTACGAGCGCGTGCTCTCGGACTGGGTGACGCAGGTGCGCGAGAAACGGGACGAACTCGACGACGACGAGGCGGTGATCGAACACTTCGCGGAGACGGCCGAGACCGTCGAACCGTGGGGCGAGCGCAAGACCCGGGACGAGAACCGGCTGAACGTCAAGGGTGTGCTCGGCTACCTCGACGAACAGAACTGACTGTTCGACAGATTAATCTCCGATAAAAGAGACGTTTCGGCTATTTTTTGTCCGTAATCCGGGGACGAAACGGCTGGTTTTATCGGTATCGCCCTCATCGTCGAGGACGTATGGAGGTGCCCTGATGGCCGCCGGCGGCGGAAATCTCATCACGCTGGTCGCCGCCCTGATCGGGGTCGGCGTCGTCGCACAGATTCTCTCGGATCGCTTCCGCATCCCGAGCGTCGTCTTTCTACTGGCGTCGGGTGTCGTCCTCGGCCCGGAAGTGCTCGGCGTCGTGGGTCCCGACTCGTTCGGGAACGCGCTCTCGGCCATCGTCGGCCTCTCGGTCGCGATCATCGTCTTCGAGGGGGCGTTCCACCTGCGGATCGACCGCCTGCGCGAAGCCCCGGCGGCGACGTTCAAACTGGTGACGCTCGGGGCGGCCATCGCGCTGATCGGCACCACAGTCGCCGTCCGCTACGCCCTCGGAACGGGGTGGGCGGTCGCCGCGCTGATCGGCGCGTTGCTGGTCGCCACCGGCCCGACCGTCATCACGCCCATCCTCGAGGTGGTGCCGGTTCGGAATCGCGTCGGCACCGCCCTCGAAACGGAAGGGATCGTCAACGACGTGACGGCCGCGATTCTCGCGGTCGTCATCTTCGAGGCCATCATCGAAGACGTCAACGCACCGGGCGAACTGTTCGCGCTGTTCACCCAGCGGCTGGGAACGGGCATCGTCGTCGGCCTCGCCGTCGCGGCCATCGTCGTCTACGCCCTCCGCTACGTCGACCTCTCGCCGGGCAACGCCCCCCAGAACGCCCGGTTGCTCGTCCTCGGGGGCGCCCTCGTCGCCTACGGGGCTGCCGACGCCGTCGCCACGGAGGCCGGCATCGCCGCCGTCGCCACCGCGGGCATCCTGCTCGGCAACGCGGACGTGCCCTACGAGGACGAGATTACGGATTTCAAGGGCGACGTGACGCTGATCGTCCTCTCGTTCGTCTTCATCGCCCTCGCGGCACTGCTCCAGTTCGAGTATCTGATCGGACTGGGGCTTGGCGGCCTGATCGTCGCTGCCGTCGTCGCCCTCGTCATCCGTCCGCTCCTCGTGTTCGTCAGCACCCACGGCGGCCGGTTCACCCGCGAGGAACGGCTGTTCATGAGCTTCGTCGGCCCGCGCGGAATCATCCCCGCCTCCGTCGCGACGCTGTTCGCCGTCGAGTTCCGGGCCGAAGGGATGCCCGAGGTGGCGAACGTCCTCGTGGGCACCGTCTTCCTCGTCATCTTCCTGACCGTCGCACTCGAAGCCGGATTCGCCAGACAGATCGCCGAATTCCTCGACGTGATACCCATGCGTATAATCATCATCGGCTCCGGGAACGTGGGTCGAACCCTCGCCCGGCGCCTCGAAGACCGCGGAGAGAACGTCGTCCTCATCGAGCAGGACGTGAACATCGTAGAGAAGGCCCGCAACGCAGGGCTGACCGTCCACCACGGCGACGGCACCGACACGGAGGTGTTGCGCTCGGCGGGGGCGGAGAACGCCAAGATCGTCGCCACGACCACCGGCGACGACGACGTGAACCTCCTCGTGGCACAGCTCGCCGACTCGAAGTTCTCGCCCGAGACCATCCTCGCCCGCGTGAACAACCCCGACAACGTCGACGCGTTCGAGGACCTCGGCGTCCGCGCCATCTCCTCCGTCGACGCGACGGCGATGGCCTTCGACGACTACATCGAGCGGCCGTCGCTCGTCAACTGGATGAGCGAGATCGGTCACGAGGGCGAAGTGCAGGAGATCGAAGTCACGTCCGACGAACTCGTCGGGAAGAGCATCTCGGAGATCGGTCCGAAACTCCCGCCGCGATGTCTGATCGCGCTGGTCACCCGGAACGACGAGACCATCGTGCCGGACGGGAGTTGTACGCTCGAACGCGGCGATCGCATCACCTTCATCGGCGACAACGAGTCCGTGATGGAGGCGCTGTCGTTCGCCCATCCCGAGGAGTGAGGAGCGGCAGCCGTCGTCCACAGCGGAGTCGTCCCCGAATCCGACGGTCTTAAACGGTTGCCACGAGAATAGCGGAGGGATGAGTGACCCGGCTCTCGAAGTCGTCGAGTTCCTGCTGACTGCGCACGTCTACACGGACGATCGGAGCCTCGACGAGAACGATCTGCCGCCACGCTATCGGCGCGTGTTCTGGGCCGACGAAGACGACGAAACCGAAACCGAGGACGACGAGGTCGCGGGCGGGATCGAGCGCCCCCTCGTCGTGACCGAGCGCACCGCCCGACAGGCGACGGGCGTCGAACACCCCTGGGAGGCGATCTCCGACCTGCTCTTTACCGAGAAGGAGAACTTCTCCGGCCGCATCTCCCTCACCCAGCCCGACATGGCGATCGACTGGGTGGTCGAACGGGCCGACCGCGACCGACTGGCGACCAACCCCACGCTCGCGTCGGTGGTCGAGGACCGCGACGACGTGGACGTGACGCTCGCGGAGGCGCGCGAACAGACCCGCCCGATCCACGCCGACCGCGTCTGGATCGACAGCCTGCTCGACGCCTACTTCGACGAGGACGACGACGCCGAGATGCTCGATCTCGTGCAGGTTCGCGCCCCCGAGGAGATCGAGATGACGCTCGACGACCTCGTCCTCACCGCGGATCAGGAAGGGGAGATTCAGAAGATCGTCAAGGCCATCGAACACCGCGAGTACCTCGCGGAGATCGGCCTTCGTGAGATCGGCAAACTCCTCTTCGTCGGGCCGCCGGGGACGGGCAAAACGACCGCCTCTCGCGCGCTCGCGCACGAACTTGGCCTGCCGTTCGTCGAGGTGAAGCTATCGATGATCACCAGCCAGTACCTCGGCGAGACGGCGAAAAACGTCGAGAAGACCTTCGAGGTGGCCAAGCGGCTCTCGCCGTGTATCCTCTTTATCGACGAGTTCGACTCCGTCGCCAAGACCCGCCGCTCGGACGAACACGCGGCGCTCAAGCGCGCGGTCAACACGCTGCTCAAGAGCATCGACGACATCAGCCTCATCCGGGACGAGGTGCTCCTGATCGGCGCGACCAACCACCCCGATCAACTCGACGCCGCGGCGTGGCGCCGCTTCGACGAAATCGTCAACTTCCCCAAGCCGGACCGGGGGATGCGCTCCGACATCCTCCACGTCATCACGCGACGGATGGACATCGCCGAGTTCGACCCGGACGAAGTGGCCGACCGGACCGAGGGGCTCACTGGGAGCGACCTCCGGATGGTCCTCCGCGAGGCGGTGCTGGAAGCGCTCACCGAGGAGCGCACGACGCTCACTCAGGAGGACGTCCTCGACGCCGTCGAGGACTTCGAGGAACGGGACAACCTGAAGAACATGGACATGATCGACGGCGACTCCGACGCGCTGGTGGCTGGCGACGGCGGGCACGCCGACCACGATCACGACCACTAGCGAGCCGGGATTTTTGTCACCTGCGACCCACTAGCCCCCCATGAGCGACGCCAGTACCGACCTGCTGACCGCGGTCGACGGCCTCCTGCACGAGGAGACGCAGGTCCACGACACGGGGATCGATCTCACCGTGAGCGAGGTGTCCGTCGTCGACGAGGCGGGGCGAGTCGACTTCGGGGGCGGCGAACTCGAACCCGCGCGGATGCGGTCCCACGAGACCCGCAAGCGGCGGCCCGAAGACGACTACGAGTGGTGGCACCTCGATAGCGGGACGTACCTGCTCACCTACAACGAATCGCTGGCGACGGATCGGCCACTCCTCCTCCAGACCCGCGAGGCGGTGCTGGAACGGGGAGCGTCACACCCGACGCGGGTTGTCACGTCGCTCCCGCGGATGCCGCTCTCGGTGAGCGACGGCGGCCTCTACCTGAAGGAGAACGCGCGGGTGTCGACGCTGCGCCCCTACTCCGCCCAGTCCGGGCGATAGGTCGGCTCGGGCGTCTCGGCGTCGGGTCGGACGAGCGCCGAGACGGCGGCTGCGACGGCGATGAAGGGGAGGATCGGCAGGATGAACAGGAGGCACAGCAGGCCGACGGCGTGGCCGATCCGCACCATCACCAACTCCGCGAACGACATACCGAGGGTTGCTCTCCGGTTCATGGTCAGTCGAATCTGAGTAACGTTCGTCAGTAAATTCGTTTCGGAGGCGGCAGATCGTTCAGGAGGAGTCACCGCGCAGCTGGCCGACGCTGCGTTCGATCTCTTCGACTTTCTCGGTCTGGCGCTGGGCGGCCTGTGCGACCTGCCGGACCTCCTCGGCGACCCGGTCGGCGCGGTCGCGGGCGTCGTCGACCATGGCAGCGATCTCCTCGGCGCTCGCGGCCTGTTCGTCCGTCGCCGTCGACACCTCCTGGATGCCCGCCACGGCCTCGCCGACGGCCTCGACGATCTCGTCGAGTTTCTGCATCCCGGCTTCGACCTCCGCGACGCCGTCGTCGATCTGATCCTCGGTCGTCTCGAGGCTGTCGACCGTCTGGTCCGTGCGCTGTTGCACGTCGACGATCATCGACTCGATCTCGCCGGCCTGGTCCTGGGCCTGCTGAGCCAGCGACTTGATCTCGTTGGCGACGACGGCGAACCCGTCGCTGTCGCGGTCGGCGCGCGCCGCCTCGATGTTGGCGTTCAGCGCGAGCAGGTTCGTCTGATCCGCGATGTCGTTGATCACCTCGATCACTTCGTCGATTTCGTCGACGGTGTCGCTGAGGTCGTCGACGTCGGAGCGCACCTCCTGACTCGACGTTCGGACCGACGACATCACGTCGCGGGCCTCGGCGCTGACTTCGCGCCCGCCCTCGGCGTGGTCGCGCGCCTGCCGACTCGTGTCGGCAACGGAGTCGGCCGTGGAGGCGACTTCCTCGATGGTCGCACTGAGGTTCGACACCTCGCCCGCCACCTCCTCGGTGCGGTCGGCCTGTTCGTCGGCGATTTCCTCCATCTTGGTCGCGCTGTCCGCGACCTCCTGCGTGATCTCCCGGAGTTCGCGGGTCTGTTCGTCGACGTCGGCGACGAGGCCGTCGAGCGTCGCCCCCATCTCGTTCAGCGAGTCGACGACCGTCAGCAGTTCCTCGTCCACGTACTCGTCGGCGTCGAAGTTAGCGCGCGCACCGAGTTCGCCGCGCTGAATCGCGTGCATGGTGGCGGTGACTTCCTCGACCAGATCCTCGACCCGCTGGCGGCGGCGCACGTCCTCGGTGCGGTCCTTGACGAGTTCGACCACGCCGGCGAGTTCGCCGTTCTCGTACAGCGGCGACGCGCTGAACTCGATGTGCCGCGTGTCGCCGCGTGCGTCGGTGAACGTACTCCGATCACGATACTCGGGGTGATCACCGTCGTCGATGCGGTCGACGTCGAACTCGCGGTGGGCGTCTTCCGGAGCTTCGAGCACCTTGTCCGCGAGCGTCTTCGCCCGCCGACCGTCCTGGTACCACGCCTCGCCGACGGAATCGGCTGCACGAGCGTCGGCCTCGCTGCTCCCCGTCAGCGCCTCCATTCCCCCGTTCCAGAGGACCACCTCGTGATCGGCATCAAGGATGAAGATAGGGGCGCCGATACGGCCGATGATCCGGTCGAACGAGAGAGAAAACTCGTCCGCCGGCCGTCCAGACTGTTGGGATACTGTCATGGGTCTCGGTAACTACTGCCGAGACTCGGTTTGATCCGTATATATCTATTGCACGAATTATCTCGGGTGATACTGGAAGAGCGGGCCCGTAGGGGGGCGAGGAGCCAACAGAGCGGGTCTCGTGTGATCGGCCGAACGGATCGGTCGCTGACGACCGCTACGAGATGTCGAGGACGGCCCGGAAGCGGGCGTCGTTGTCGAGCATCCGCTGGTACGCCTCGTCGACCTCGTCGAGGGCGAACCGTTCGACGACGGGCGTAATGTCGCGAAGATCGCTGAACTCGAGGGTGTCCTGCGAGTCGCGGGCGTGGCCGGAGCCCCATCCCGAAACGGCGCTCCGGGTGCCGACGAGATGCTGCACGTCGACCGGAACCGGTTCGCCGGGGATGCCGACGACGACCACCTCGCCGTCGGTACCGAGGCCACCGACAACCGACTCGATGGCGTCCGCCGACGGCGCCGTCGTGAGGACGACTCGCGCGCCGCCCAAGTCCTGCAACGCCTCGGCGGGGTCGTCCTCGCTCGCGTCGACGAAGTGGTCAGCGCCGAGATCGAGCGCGAGGTCGCGTTTCTCCGGGCTCCGCGAGATGGCGACGGTCTCGAAGCCGGCGGCGTGGGCGTACTGGATGCCGAGGTGGCCGAGGCCGCCGACGCCGACGACGGCCACCACGTCGCCGGGGCGGGCGTCGCTGTTTCGGAGGGCGTTGTACGTGGTGACGCCGGCACAGAGGAGGGGCGCGGCGTCGACGGCGTCGAGGTCGTCGGGCACGGCCGCCAGCGCCTCGGCAGGAACGGTCGCGTACTCGGCGTAGCCGCCGTCGAACGTGAGCCCCGTAATCTCCGCGTTCTCACACTGGAGGAAGTCGCCACGGCGGCAGGGGTCGCAGGTGAAACAGTGGCCGCCGTGCCACCCGGCGCCGACGCGGTCGCCCTCGCTCCACGACGTTACGTCCTCGCCGACGGCGTCGACCCGGCCGACCACCTCGTGACCCGGCGTCCGGGGGTAGCTCACGCCGGGGAACGTCCCTTCGACGACGAACACGTCGCTGTGACAGATGCCACAGGCGTCGACCGCGACCCTGACCTCGGACGGGTCGGGGGCCGGTACCGGTCGCTCGACGAGTTCGAAGTCGGCACCCGCTTCGGGAACGACGGCTGCACGCATCGTGTCGGTCATGCGTGTGAGCGCAACGGACGGCGAGACAAAAATCCGGGCTTTCACGGGGGAGCCACCAGTTCGCACGCCGTCGCGGGAGCGAACAAGTCTATTACGATGGCCCCCAAGTGGTGGGTCGTGACGGCATTAGTATGGCACCGGGACTAACCGGCGCGGTCCTCGATACACTCGTGGGTCGGATCGCGGTGATCGACGAGACGGGCCGGATCGTCGAATCGAACGCGTCGTGGGACGCGTTCGTGGCCGAACACGATCACCCGCTCGTTCCGGACGCCGACCGCCCGTACGTCGACGCGCTGTTGCAGTCGTCGAACGAACAGGCGATCGCCGTGGGGAACCGACTACAGGCGCTGTTGGAAGGCGACGGCGACGAGAGCGGCGAGTACCCCTACCACGCCGACGTGGACGGCGAGGCGCTGATCGTTCGGTACACCACACTCGACCACGAGGGAAATCGCTACGCGGTCGTGACACACACCGCCCGAGTCGGCCGAACCGAGGTGGCGGCGGACCTCCGCCTCAAGGAGCGGGTGATGGACGAAGCGCCGGTCGGGATCACTATCTCCGACCCCGATCTGGAGGACAATCCGGTTATCTACGCCAACGCCGCCTTCGAACGGATCACGGGGTATCCGGTCGAGCAAGTCATCGGGCGGAACTGCCGGTTCCTGCAAGGGCCGGACACCGATCCCGAGACGGTGGCGAAGATGCGCCGCGCCGTCGACAACTTGGAGCCGGTGACCGTCGAGGTCCGCAACTACCGGCGCAACGGCGAGGAGTTCTGGAACCAAGTGACCATCGCCCCCATCTACGACGAGGATGACGAACCCTCCCACTACGTCGGCTTCCAACAGGACGTGACCGATCGCAAGGAAGCCGAGGAAGCCCTCGAAACCGAACGCGACCGCCTCGCCCTCCTCAATCAGATCGTCCGCCACGACATCCGTAACGACATGGCCGTCGCCCTCGGCTGGGGTGGCGAACTCACCGACCGCATCCCCGAGGAGGACGTGGCGGCGTTCGAACGCGTCATGACCGCCGCGACGCACACGAAGGAACTCACCGAGGCGGTTGGTGACCTCGCCAAGATCCTCGGGACGATCGATCCCGAACTCGAACCCATCGGCCTCGACGACATCCTCGGGAAGGAGATCGAGCGCGTTCGGTCCAACTTCGATTACCGATCCGAGGAGATCGAGATTCGCGGCGACGACGACCTGCCCGACGTGGACGTGCTGGCGACCTCCATTCTCTCCTCGGTGTTCGGCAACCTCCTCGACAACGCCGTCTTCCACAACGACAAGGCGGACATCGAGATCGACGTGGACGTGACGGTGCGGGAGGAGACGGCCGTCGTCCGCATCGCCGACAACGGCCCGGGCATCCCCGACTCGCGCAAGCGCGAAGTGTTCGGCCGCGGGGAGAAGGGACTGGAAAGCCCCGGGAGCGGCCTCGGTCTCTACCTCGTCGACAACCTCGTCGAGACGTACGGCGGCCGCGTCTGGATCGAAGACAACGAGCCGAGCGGCGCCGTCTTCTGTGTCGAGCTACGGCGGGCCGTATGAAACACACGTTACTTTAGCCTGCCTCGATTAGGGCGTCCAGACCCAGATGCCGGACGACCACGGCGGTTTCGAGGACGTACGGGAGACGCTGGACGGGCATCCGATGGTGAGTCTGCTCGCCTACGCCCGTCCCTACTGGCCACGCGTGTCGCTGGGCGTCGCCGCCGCGTTCTGTACGCGGTTTGCCCGTCTCGTGCCCCCGATTCTCGTCGCGACGGCCATCGACCGGATCATCAACGGGCCGGCCGAGCCGGGCCTACTGGCGCGAGTCCGCCTCCTCCCCGCCGAACCCATCGTCGGCGCCGCGGCCCGCACCGCCCTCCTCGAACGCCTCGTCGCTATCGCGGCGCTCGCGTACGTCGTCCGCTCCCTGACCCGCTTTGGCTCCCGCTACCTCCTCCAGTCAGCCGCGCAGAAGATCCAACGTGACCTGCG